>JAEUUS010000273.1 GCA_016787545.1 Saprospiraceae bacterium | reverse complement strand
GCTGCTATTGCCTGCGGCAAGGGTGCGGATTGCTGCAAAAAAGAAGTGCAAAACGAGGGCAAAATGTGCTGCGAGAAGCACAACCAAAGTCCCGAAACCGATGACTGTGGAGGCGCTTGCGGCAAACATGGCTGCCCATGTCCATATCCCGCGCCGAATACACTCTCTGCATTGCCTGCCGACCATTTTCAAATCTTCGCAAGGCTGTCGCTCCCCGAATCTCTCTCGAAAGCAGACTGGTATTTTCTGAACAAAATGCCTGTATGTGTCTATCTTTCCGTTTGGCTTCCGCCCAAAATATGAACGGTTGAACCGCTGGGCAGCCCATAGTGTGCCCGCCCGAAACCGCCTGGTTTCCATCTGTTTTTTTGTTCACCGTTTAATTTTTCAAAAATGAGAATGCTCAATTTTGTCGCCTCGTTTGTTGTGGCGAACCTCCTTTTTTAATGCCGCGACCACGCAAAATATTTCTCGCGCTTAAACCGAAACCGTAAAAATCTACGGCAAACCTTCGGGCATGGTCAAAAGAAAGCGTAGCCGACTTGCGAGCCGTCAAAAAAAATGACCCATGATGGGTGCTTAAACGGTTCCAGCCGCACCTTTTTTATTTTCTCAAAAAATTTTCATGGTACGATGCAGCGTTTCCACGCGTTACACCGCACCTCCTGTTGGCGGTCAATCATGCATGAATTTACGAAAAGCTCAAACGACCTCGATTTGGCTACCGCTTGTTCGCTGGGCGACCAGCAGGCGCAGCGCACTTTGTTCGAACGGACTAAAAACCCCATGTTTGGCGTTTGTCTGCGCTTCGCTGAAAGCCGTGCCGCTGCAGAAGACCTTTTGCAGGAAGGCTTCATCCGCGTTTTTCGGGATATCGGAAGGTATCGCGGAGAGGGCAGTTTGGACGGTTGGGTGCGTCGGGTCTTCGTGAGGACAGGGATCGAGCATTTTCACCGACAAAAGAAATTGCCAGAAACGGTTGAGCTTGACTGGCTCGAAAACAGCCTCGCCGACGCGCCTGTTACATTTGATCCGAACGACCCCGATTCGGTAGTCCGATTGCTCCAAAAACTTCCACCGGGATTTCGCGCCGTGCTGAATCTCGCCGTTTTGGAAGAAAAAAGCCACGAAGAAATAGCCCGCGAACTCGGCATTACCGCCAGCACTTCGCGCTCTCAATTGACAAGGGCAAAAGCATTTTTGAGAAAAATAGTCCAAAATACACTCGTTTTGATATGAAAAACGATCCACAAAATCCAACCGACGCTCCCGAAAATTGGCTTCGCCAAACCCTCGACGGCTATCGCCCCGAAGCACCAGCCGACGCATGGCAACGCCTCGCGCCAAATCTGCCAAACCGCAACCGCAGACGCCCGATTGTGTTTTGGCTGTCTGGCGCGGCAGTTGGCATTGCGATAGTAGCCGTGTTTTTTTGGTTTTTGATTTCAACCGCGCAAACGATCGAGCCATCCGTTGGAGTCGAAAATGGGCAGCCAGCCGTACAAGTCATATCCGCTGCTTTACCCAACAACTTGCCAGTGGTTGAATCCTCCAAAATTTGGAGGGACAAAAGCTTCAAAAAATTAACTAACCCGCCTTCTGAGGTGTTTAACCGGCCCGGAAATGTAGTAGGTGAGCCAGTTTTTGTGACGACTCCCCTGAATAAAGAAAACAAAGGGACATTCGATTTTATTAAAAAAACAAATACCAACGCGGCCCTGAGTCCAGAAAAAGCTGCGCCAAAACCCGCGGAAAAATCACTCGTAATACTCCCTGGCAAAGCTCTTGTTCCACTGCTTTCAACCAGGCATACCTTACCAAAATTTCAATCTCCAGCCTCGCATAATTTGCCGAAAAAGGCAAAGGCTCAACGCTATTGGCTCGGCGTAGAAGCTGCCCCCAGCCTTTTCATTCAAAAAAACATGAGCCTAATGCCGGGAGATCTCATTTTTCCAGAAACCCACACTCACCCCGGAATGGGGTGGCAGGCAGGTGTTTCATTAGCTTTCGAACCTTTGAAAACCTGGCGTATTGCACTCGGCATCCAGCACTTGCGGCAGATGCGTGAGGCGCAGCACGCTGCCACACTCAGACTTATGGATGGGGTGTGTCTAAACCCGCACGACCTTGGCTTGAAAGAATACCAGTTTAACTACGCTGTTGCGTCCGGCGGCGAACAGAATGAGCTCACGCTGAGGCTGCAACAACAAGATATCGGCTCAATGATGGCAGATGATGAGCCGTTCACCCTCGAAATGAAAACTACCCACCGCTCCATGGCATGGCGTGTGCCATTGAGTATCGAACGAAGGTTTGGCGCTGGAAAATGGCATGGCTTCATGCGCGGCGGTGCGGTCGTAGATTTTTCAGAAAAAATTCAAACCAAGGTTACACATTTCACCGAAGTATGTCAGGATTTGTGTTTCCAAAGCGGCCACTTGCCGAGTGTTCAGTCCTCTGAAAAGGCGGATACATCGGTCGGTTGGCTTTTGGGTGCCGGCATCGAACGGCAGATTTCACGTCGCTTTGCGCTGCGTTTTGAACCATTCATGATCGGGCAAAAAGGCTCGAGGCAATACGGTTTAAACTTCGGCTTAATGTTTTCAAACTAAGAACTTATCATCTTCAAACTCTTTTTTATGAAAAAAGGCTTTTTACTCTCCATTTTGCTCGCCTCGGCTTTTGCAGTGATCGCTCAAAACGAGGTTATGCTGCACCTCGCCCCGCGTCTTGGTACAGCGGTTTTTTCCCTTAATCAGACGATTGACCACCCTGGTGGGACGTATCAAATGAAGTACACCCGCTTTGAATTTTACATCTCGGAAATCAAAATCACACACGATGGCGGGCAAGTAACGCCGTGCACGGATTTGACCTTGCTGGTACGCCCTGCACTGGATTCTATGTACAGCCTCGGTCAATTGCCGGGCATTTCAAACGTCGAAGCCATCACGTTTTCTGTTGGCGTTCCACAAGCCTTGAACCATGCTGACCCCTCCTTGCAACCTGCCGGGTCTCCGCTCGCACCGCAAAACCCAGAAATGCACTGGGGCTGGTCGGCAGGCTACCGGTTTGCGGCAATCGAAGGCTATGCCGGAACCAACCTATCACAGAATTTTCAAATTCATTCTCTTGGTGACGCAAACTACAAAACTCAGACCATCGCAACCGATGCCGAGCAGGTTAGCCCTAATATGAAAATGATTCACCTCATCGCCGATTATTCCCAGGCGGTTAAAAGCATCAATATCTCTGGTGGTCTCGTGGTGCATGGCACAACTGGCGCAGCCGTTACCCTTTTAAACAACTTTAAAAACGTGGTATTCAAAGCTGATGCCAGTTCGGCAGTAGTTGATCCGACATTTGGGGGGGCATTTTCTGTTGCTCCGAACCCAGTGCGCAATGCAGCTCCTCAGGTCAGTTTTTCGCTCCCAACGGGTAACGATTACGCACTCACCGTGACCGATTTGACAGGCAAAGTCATTGCACGCAGGACACTCGCCACAGGCGAAAACCAGTCGATTTTACTGGATAAAATGCCAACAGCCGGGCTGTATTTCGTCCACCTTTGGCAAAACAGCCTTCCTGTGGTGGTGGAAAAATTGGTCGTTCTGAATTAATTTTTTCATGAAAAAAGGCGTTTTCATTGGTTTGGGATTGCTGTTCTTTTTGGCTTGCCGAAAAGAACAGCAATCCGTAACGCCCACAGAACCTGAACCCCTGTTAGCCGTGCCTAAGGGATTCCCGACTCCACAATTTCCATTGGACAACGAACTGACGGCGGCGCGTTTCGCACTTGGTAAGCGGCTTTTTTATGATGTGGCTATGTCGCGGGACAGCACGATTTCCTGCGCTTCGTGCCACGCGCCAAGCCTTGCGTTTTCAGATTCAGTGGCGTTCTCGCCTGGTGTAGCAGGTGCGGCAGGCAAACGCAACGCGCCGACACTGGCGAATGTTGCATACCACCCGTATTTCACCCGCGAAGGCGGCGTGCCGACTTTGGAAATGCAAATTCTCGTACCGATTCAGGAACACAATGAGTTCGATTTCAATATTTTGCTCATCGCCGACAGGCTGAAATCTGACACAACTTACGTCCGAATGAGCCAAGAGGCCTACGGTCGCGACCCCGATTTTTACATCATCACACGAGG
Source organism: Saprospiraceae bacterium (assembly GCA_016787545.1). GTDB lineage: Bacteria > Bacteroidota > Bacteroidia > Chitinophagales > Saprospiraceae > M3007. The sequence goes on along the minus strand of JAEUUS010000273.1, from coordinate 17,749 downwards.
CATTGCCTGTTTTGAGCGGACGCTTATTTCAGGGCAAAGTCGATACGATGAGTTCTTTTTTCAAGGAAAAACCAACGCACTGACGGCTTCAGAGTTGCGCGGTATGGACTTGTTTTTCTCAGAAAAAACGAACTGCGCAGGTTGCCATTCAGGATTCAATTTTTCAAATTACGCTTTTGAAAACAATGGATTGTACGAAACCTACCCCGACCCCGGGCGCTTCAGATTGACTGAGGATCCGGCAGACATCGCCCGTTTTAAGGTGCCCACCCTGCGAAACGTTGCTGTGACTGCTCCTTTCATGCACGACGGTAGTTTTTCAAGCCTTACATCCGTGGTTGAACATTACGACAGCGGTGGAAAGAATCATCCTCACCGCAGCCCGCTTATTCGCCAATTGGGATTGACTGCACAGGAAAAGGTGGATTTGGTGGCGTTTTTGGAGAGTTTGACGGACGAAAAATTTATCACGAACTCCAAATTCAAATAATTTAAAATCAACAGTTTATGAAAAAAATAGCACTCGCATTGTCACTTTTGACAGCCCTCTTTTTCGCCTGTAAACCCGATCCGGTGGAAGAACCTGCGAAATATGACCCAACTCCGGCGACGGTCAATTTACGGGAATTTCCCGACCCGGAATTTCCAGCGGATAACAAGCCAACCGTGCAGGGCGTGATGCTCGGCAGGATGCTTTTTTACGAAAAATTGCTTTCCAAAGATGGCTCGCAAGCCTGTGCTGACTGCCACCGTCAGCCCGATGGCTTTTCAGACAGCCTGCAATTTTCTATCGGCGTGGAAAAAACGAAAGGCAAGCGGCAGGCGATGCCGGTAATGAACCTCGCATGGCACAAAAATGGGATGTTCTGGGACGGACGCGCCCCACTTGTACGCGACCAAGCCCTCAAGCCCATCCAGGATCCGCTCGAAATGAACGAGACTCTGGCAAATGTCATCGCAAAACTCTCGGCGGAGAAGAAGTACACCGATCAGTTCATCCGCGCTTTTGGCGATGCGAACGTGACCGAGGAACGTATTGGGAAAGCAATAGAGCAATTTGAGTTTACGATGATTTCCAACAACTCGAAATACGACCAATTCAAGCGCGGTGAAGCGATGTTGACGGACAGCGAGGAGCGCGGGCGGCAGTTGTTTTTCACGGAATTCGACCCGTCGGGCATGAAGAAAGGCGCGGAGTGTTTTCACTGCCATGCGACGTTCAATTTTACGAACGACGAATACATGAACAATGGTCTTGACGCGGATGCCGACCAAAAAGACGAAGGGCGCATGAAAGTAACCCTTGACCCGGCAGACAAGGCAAAATTCAAAACGCCATCGTTGCGCAATATCGCCCGCACTGCACCATACATGCACGATGGGCGTTTCACAACCCTCGAACAAGTAGTTGAATTCTATAACGCTGATGTGAAAAACTCGGCTACGGTTGAATTTTTAATGCAATACAACCTGCAACCGGGCGGACTTGGACTTTCTGCGCAAGACAAAGCCGACCTCGTAGCATTTTTGAAAACGCTGACTGACACGGAATTTTTGGCTAACCCGGCGTTCAAAACGCCTTTTTGAACAACTTTTTCAGAATAAATTTGCAGTGACGTTTTATTGGAAGTAGTTTTGAGTAGTACGCTGCTGTCTCTTTTTTCAAAAACTGGCTTGGAAAAGCCATTTTCAAATTTTTCAAGAAAATGAAAAAGATAGCTATTACGTGGATGGTTTTGGGTGCATGCTCCGTTTCGGTGTGTGCTCAGACCCTAATACCCATTCCATCAATGCTCGAAGGCACAACATTCGACTTGATGGCACAATCGGGAACAACCCAAATTTTCCCTGGTATCGAGACCCAGACAAAAGGTTACAACGGAGCAATGCTCGCCCCAACCCTCATACTCGAAAAGGGGCAGACGGTAACATTGAATGTTCATAACCAACTCGGCGACACAACTACCACCCATTGGCACGGGCTGCATCTCTCGCCCGTGAACGATGGCAGCCCGCATACGCCCATCATGGACGGCGAAACGTGGTCGCCCACTTTTGAGGTTAAGGACAATGCTGCAACTTACTGGTACCATCCGCACCTGCACGGTAAAACACTGGGTCAGGTTGTAAAGGGCATGGCAGGTTTCATCATTGTGCGCGATGCTGAGGAAGCCGCACTTGCACTCCCGCGAACTTACGGCCTGGATGATGTGCCGCTCGTTTTTCAATGGAAAACCTTTGATGCGGCAAAGCAAATTGTTGAAATGGACGAGGAGGACAACGAGGTTTTGGTCAACGGTGTGCTGCGTGGTGGCACGTTGAACCTGCCTGCGCAGGTGGTACGGCTTCGACTTTTGAATGGATCGAGTCATCGCTATTTTAATTTTGGCTTTTCCAATTCGTTGTCTTTCAAGCAAATAGCGAGCGACGGCGGCTTACTCGATATGCCCGTTTCAATGACCAAATTGGTCCTCGCACCCGGCGAACGCGCGGAAATTCTGATAGATTTGACCGGGAAAGAAGGGCAAACGCTGATCCTACGCCAGTTCGGGACGCAATTACCGCAAGGCTATCCCGGCGGCGCGATGATGATGGGTGGCGGCATGATGGGTGATTTGGATGACACCGATTTTGATTTGATGAAAATTAACATTAGCACACCAACCGACGGTGGACTGACAAGTATCCCTTCGATATTAACCATGAATACACCCTACCCGCAGTCAGGCGCAGCTTCGCGCACCTTTGGGCTGACTGCTCAACCGATGATGAGCATGACGAATTTTTTCATCAATGGGCTAAAATTCGACATGGAAACCATTAATTTCGAGGTTGAACTGGGTAAAACCGAGGTTTGGACGCTGACCAACTCGACAATGATGGCTCACCCGTTCCATGTTCATGGGTTGTCGTTCTATGTACTTTCGGTCAACGGAGTTGCCCCGCCAGCCAATTTGAAAGGTCGAAAAGATGTCGTGACAGTGCCACCAATGCAGGGTCAAGTCAAAATCCTAGTCCGCTTCGATGATTTTGCTGATGAGGAAATGCCGTATATGTACCACTGCCACATTTTAAGCCACGAGGACACAGGTATGATGGGGCAATTTTTGGTCACATCGCCTGCCTCGGCGACCGATGAGCCTGCGCAGAACGACCCATGCCCGATTTGCATTAACGCCCTGCCGATGCCGTCAGGTGTTGACCTGTCAAAAGTCATACGGGCGGAAATTTTTGACCTTGCCGGGCGGCTGGTGCGCGTCCATGAGAAGGGCAGCCTGGGCGGACCTACGCTCGATGTTTCGGGTTTGCCGGTGGGGACTTATTTGATGCAATTAAGTGACAACACGGGAAAAATAGTAGCAGTCCAGCGGTTTTACAAAAAGTAAATATGCACTTTTTGCACATCAAAAACATGGTTTGTGCACGCTGTCTCCGCACCGTTGAGCGGATTGCGGGAGAGGCGGGTTTGGCGACAAAAAGCATCCAACTTGGCAAAATGGAGTTGGATGCTTCGCCTGAGCCCAAACAGTTGGCAATTTTTAGAGCGCGCCTAAAAGACGAAGGGTTTGAACTCCTCGACGACCGTAACAGTTGTCTGATAGAGCAAATGAAAGCGCTGGTTATTGGCGAAATTCATCATGCTGCGGGCAGGCGCGGGGCGGCGATAAACTTTTCGGATTTTCTCGCCAGCGAAACCCTTCACGAATATGGCCAGTTGAGTCGCCTATTCTCGGCGGTCGAGGGCGTGACGATTGAAAAATTCGTCATCGCCCAAAAAATAGAACGGGCAAAAGAGTTACTTCTATATAACGAACTGACCCTCACTGAAATTGCGGACCAAATTGGGTATAGTAGCCCACAGCATTTGAGCAGCCAGTTCCGGCAAGCCACAGGAATGACCCCTTCACAGTTCAAAAGTGGTCATCAGCAAAACGGGAGAAAGCCACTCGACGGAGTTTGACAAAACTTTGTACAATTCCCACGAAATGCTGTAACAACTGCTTTTTGAAATGCTCTGACCTTTGTGAGGTAAAAAACATCATAAAAAGACACCTGAATATCAGGCTTCCGGCATCACCTACAAGGACTTTGTTGCCAAAGCTGCAAAAAGAGGGCTGTCCAGATTGATGCTTTTGACAATGCCGTTTGGAAATGTAAAAGTGTTTATTGCACAATTCGTTTCAAAACGCTCAATTTTCAGACAATAAATCTCCGGTCATTTCAAAATGCAACACAAACATCACGTCCACTCTCCGCAAACGACAGGCCCGCATCCCAGCGAAGTCCATGCACAACATGCCGCCCATGACCACTCGGCCATGATCAGCGATTTTTTCAGAAGGTTTTGGGCTTGCCTGGTACTGACAGTCCCAGTTGTTGCTATTTCTCCCATGTTTCAACATGCAGTTGGATATCGTTTTGATTTCCCGGGCAGGGACATGGTTTCGTTTGCGCTGGCAACCTTCATTTATGTTTACGGTGGGAAACCTTTTTTAACAGGTCTTTTTACAGAGGTGCGACGTCGCTCACCGGGAATGATGACGCTTATCGGCATTGCCATTTCCATTGCTTATTTGTACAGTACAGCGGTCGTTTTTGGACTGGTTGGGGGCATGGATTTTTACTGGGAGCTTGCCACCCTGATAGTCATCATGTTATTAGGGCATTGGTTGGAAATGAAAAGTGTGGCAGGAGCCTCAAAGGCATTGGAAATGATTGTCAAAATGCTGCCTGATGAGGCGCACATGTTTCATGGCGAAATGCTCCACGATATGCGTGTTGAAGAACTGAAAATTGGGGATCTCGTGTTGGTAAAACCCGGCGAAAAAGTCCCTGTGGACGGTATTGTGCAGGAGGGCAGTAGCCACCTTGACGAAAGTATGCTCACGGGTGAAAGCCTTCCGGCGGCGAAAAGCGCTGGTTCAAGAGTCATCGCCGGGGCTATAAATGGCGAGGGCAGTCTCAAAATCCAGGTTGAAAAAACGGGTAAGGAGAGCTACCTGAACAAAGTCATCGCCCTTGTCCGGGAAGCACAGGAATCAAAGTCCGAAACACAAAATTTAGCTGACCGCGCCGCCCGTTGGCTTACGTTTATATCCCTCGGTACAGGCGCAGCGACGTTATTGGTCTGGCTGGCAAAAGGTCAAACTCCTGCGTTTGCCCTCGAACGTATGGTAACGGTCATGGTCACGGCCTGCCCGCACGCATTGGGCGTGGCCATTCCATTGGTTGTGGCGATTTCGACAGCGATGTCTGCCAGGCGCGGTCTCCTCATCCGTAACCGGACAGCTTTTGAAAATGCCCGCAAAATTTCGGCAATGGTGTTTGATAAAACAGGCACTCTAACGGAAGGGAAATTTGGAGTCTCTGAAATCGAAATTTTTAATGAAAAATACTCTATAGACGTTTTATTGGGCCTCGCGGCTGCGCTTGAACAGCATAGTGAACATCCGATAGCCAAAGGCATCGTGCGGGCGGCTGCAGAGAAAAAGCTGGATTTGCCAGCAGTTACCAATTTTTCCTCTATGACGGGAAAAGGCGTGCGCGGCGTGATTTTGGGTAAAAAAATAGCCATTGTCAGCCCTGGGTTTTTGGCAGAGAATGAAATCGTTTTGCCAGAAAATGTGGACTTGGTTGCCGCCGCCGCCACCCGCGTATTCATTTTGGAAGACGAGAGGCCAATCGGCGCAATTGCACTCGCCGACCGCATACGCAGCGATGCCCGAAACGCGGTCGAAGCCTTGAAAAGCCAAGGCATTCAAGTGTACATGGCCACGGGCGATAACGCGCAGGTAGCCCAGTCAGTTGCCCAATCGCTCGGTTTGGATGGGTTTTTCGCCGAAGTTCTCCCACACGAAAAGGTCGAAATTGTCAAAAAACTTCAGGCCAGCGGCCAATTCGTAGCCATGACGGGCGACGGCGTGAACGACGCCCCGGCTCTTGCCCAGGCTGACGTAGGTATAGCCGTTGGCAGTGGCACGGACGTAGCCGCTGAAACTGCGGATATCATTTTGACCGACAGCCGCCCATCCGATGTACTGGAGCTGGTGAATTTCGGCAAGGCTACCTATCGGAAAATGGTACAGAACCTGTTTTGGGCAACAGGCTATAACATTATAGCCATTCCGCTGGCTGCTGGTGTATTGTATCCTGCATTTACATTAAGTCCGGCTTTGGGTGCAGTTTTGATGTCGGTCAGCACCGTGGTGGTGGCGGCAAATGCGCAATTGTTGAAACGCAACTTAGAAACACGCCTTTCCGATTTTTCAACCCACTTAAATGCTTCAAAATGAAAACCCAAGCCGAAAATCGCTTCCAACATGGTTGAACTACTTATCCAAACTGCCCTCCGAAACCGTTTTTTCGTCCTTATCGTGGCAGCTGGACTGTTCACATGGGGCCTTTTCTCCGTGCGGAGCAATCCTATTGATGCCATTCCCGATTTATCCGAAAATCAGGTGATTGTCTTCACCGAATGGATGGGACGTAGTCCGCAACTCATCGAAGACCAAATCACTTACCCGCTCGTTTCGAACCTGCAAGGCATCCCAAAGGTGAAAAATATCCGGGGCTCGTCCATGTTCGGGATGAGTTTCGTTTACGTCATTTTTGAGGACAATGTGGACATCTACTGGGCGCGCACACGAGTCTTGGAACGACTCAACTATGCCCAGCGGCTCCTCCCGGAAGGTATTACACCAACGCTTGGCCCCGACGGCACAGGCGTTGGCCATATTTTTTGGTATCATCTCGACGCGCCGGGAATGGACTTGGGTGAGCAACGGGCTTTACAGGATTGGTACGTCAAATTTGCTTTGCAAACCGTTCCCGGTGTGAGTGAAGTGGCCAGTTTTGGTGGTTTTGGCAAGCAATACCAAATAAACCTCGACCCGTACAAACTCAATTATTACAACGTCCCACTTATGGACGTTTTGACGGCAATCCGAAAAAACAACAACGATGTTGGGGGGCGCAAATTCGAGATGTCAGACATGGCTTACATCGTCCGGGGGCTGGGTTATATCAAAAAAGCAGAAGATATTGAAAATATCCCCGTCGGCCAATACGGCTCGGTTCCCGTTCGGGTGAAAGATGTGGCGACAGTGCAAATGGGTGGCGATTTACGCCTCGGCATTTTTGACATGGACGGCACGGGCGAGGTTGTCGGCGGAATCGTTGTCATGCGTTATGGTGAAAACGCCAACAATGTGATCGCCGCTGTTAAAAAGAAAATGGCAGAGGTCGAAAAAGGACTTCCTGAAGGTGTGAAATTCCGTACCAGTTATGATCGAAGTGAACTCATTCAATCAGCTATTGAATCTGTAAAGGGCACGTTGACGGAAGAGATGATTACCGTTTCCATCATCGTGCTGCTATTTCTTTTTCATTGGCGAAGCGCGGTCATCATTCTCATTCAGCTGCCTATTTCAGTTGCGGTCGGCTTCATTTTACTGCAAGCCTTCGGACTTTCCTCAAACATCATGTCGCTGACAGGCATCGCTCTGGCTATCGGCGTGGTTGTGGACGATGGTATTGTCATGGTTGAGAACGCTTATCGCCATTTATCAGAGGCTCCGTGGGCAAAAACCTTTTCAGAAAGGCTTGCCATTATTGAAAAGTCCTGCAAGCAGGTTGGCCCTGGCGTGTTTTTTTCTACTATCGTCACCATTGCATCATTCCTTCCGGTCTTCCTCCTGACAGGCATGGAGGGTAAACTTTTTTCGCCGCTGGCATGGACGAAAACGTTCATCCTGCTGGTGGATGCCTTCCTTGCCATTACACTCACGCCTGTGCTGATTGTACTTATTTTAAAAGGGAAATTGAAGCCGGAGAGTGCAAACCCCATCACTCGTTTTTTGGAAAAGCTATATACGCCCGTACTCGAATTATGTCTGCGCTGGCGCAAAACGACCCTCGCCGTGATGCTCGCCGCCCTCGCCGTCAGTGTCCCGATGATCATGCGCCTTGGCACGGAATTCATGCCGCCGCTGGACGAAGGCTCCCTGCTTTTCATGCCCGTAACACTGCCCGATGTGTCCAATTCTGAGGTTAAACGGTTGTTACAGGTGCAGGATAAGCTTATCTCGACTGTGCCGGAAGTCAGCCACGTTCTGGGAAAAGCTGGCAGGGCAAACACCGCTACCGACAACTCGCCCATATCGATGATTGAAACCATCATTCTGCTCAAACCGAAAAATGAGTGGCGTTCAGGCTTAACCAAAAATGACATCATCAATGAATTGAACGCTAAATTGCAGATTCCAGGCGTGGTAAATGGCTGGACGCAGCCCATCATCAACCGAATCAACATGCTTTCGACGGGTATCCGTACTGATGTGGGCCTGAAAGTTTACGGACAAAATCTCGATACCATTTACGCTGTATCTCAACTTTTGAAAAAGGAGTTGGAAAATATAGAAGGTGTGAATGATCTATACGTCGAACCCATCACAGGAGGGAAATATATTGATGTTGTTGTCAAACGCAATGAAATAGGACGATATGGTTTGAGCGTGGACGATGTGAATATGCTTGTTGAATCTGCCCTTGGTGGCATGATTTTGACCACAACCATCGAGGGGCGTCAGCGTTTCACAGTCAACGCCCGTTTCGCACAGGATTTCCGAAACAACCTTGATGCGCTGCGGCGACTTCAATTGCAAACCTCCCGTTACGGTATCATCCCACTCGAAGCTGTGGCGGAAGTACGCGTCTCTGAAGGCCCGCCGATGCTCAATTCTGAAAATGCTATGCTCCGGGGAACTGTTTTATTTAATGTCCGTGAGCGCGATTTGGGCAGCACGGTTGTCGAGGCACAGCGAAAGCTGGATGCTGCTATTAAACTACTGCCCAAAGGTTATTATATAGAATGGAGCGGCCAATGGGAGAACCAAATCCGCGCCAGTCGGACGCTTGGATTCATCGCTCCCATTGTGATACTCATCATTTTTTTCGTGCTGTACATCACCTATAAGTCTGTAAAAGAAGCGTTTATCACAATGATTACCGTGCCGTTTGCGCTCATAGGTGGCGTGTACATGGTATATTTCTACGGAGTTAACCTCTCGGTTGCAGTCGCTGTCGGCTTCATTGCCTTATTCGGCATGGCCATCGAAACGGCAATGCTGATGACGATTTACCTGAATGAAGCTATGCAACGCCTCGTCGCTGAAAAGGGAAACTCTCGGGAAAGTATCACCAACGCCGATCTGAGGGAGTGGGTGGTCTGGGGCGCAGCAAAAAGGCTTCGACCCAAATTGATGACAGTTTCAGTATCGCTTTTCGGCCTGATTCCCATTCTCTGGGCCTCGGGGGTCGGAAGCGATGTGATGTTACCCATTACTATTCCGCTTATCGGCGGGACGATTTCCTCCACGATTTATGTTCTGCTCGTTACGCCTGTTATTTTTGAAATGACGAAAGAGCGGGAGTTGAGACGGGCTGGCAAAATTGAGGTGTATGATGTTCAGGAGTGACTTTAAAATAGATTCAAAATGAAAAATGGTAAAACATTAATAATATACTTTTGGTGTGCCAGTCTGGCAATTTTTCAAAAAAATTTGCCTGCTCAGACGCCATACCCCCTCGATTCAGTTTTGACCCGAATCGAGCAAACACACCCTGCACTGAAAGTCCCGGAAGCTCGCATCCGTGAACTTGAAACCTATGCTGGCGGAACGATTTCGATGCCGTCGCCTCGAGTAAGCGCAGGTTTTTGGATGACCCCATACAACCCGAATCGGTGGAGCGAAAGCGGCGCGCATGGTGACGGCATGGGTAGTTTCATGATTTCCGGGGAGCAAATGTTTCCCAACCGTAAAATGCAGCAAGCTGAGGGTCAATACATGGCTTCCATGTCGGCGATGCAGATAGCCGACAAAGGCGTGATGCGAAACATGCTTGTTTCAGAGGCGAAATCGGCTTATTTTAATTGGACGGTTTTGAAAAAGAAAATCACAGTTGTCGAGGAGAGCAAAGGTCTGCTCCGGCTGATGCTTGAAAGCGCACAGGAGCGGTACAAATTCAACCGCGAAAAACTTGGCAGCATCTACAAAGCAGAAGTCGAGTTAGCCGAACTCGACCGGATGAAAGCCATGTATGAGGGAGAAATCAGGCAACAAAAAACCATGCTGCTTAGTCTTATGCAGTTTTCACAACTGTCTGATTTTGAAGTGGATACCTCAGTTTTATTATTTTGGAAGAACCTCCCCGCCCCGCCTGACACAACCTTAATCGCTGCCCGCAGTGATATCCGAATCATTGAAGCTCAACTTAGAACCGCCCGCTTTGAACAGGAGTTCAACCGCTCGAAACTTAAACCGGAATTTGGCGCGCGCTTCGATCATATGTTCACTTTTGGTGGCCAGCCATGGCAATTTTCGCTCATGGGCATGATGACCGTACCGCTCGCGCCTTGGGCAAACAAAGACATCAAAGCTAAAATCGCAGGTATTGACCATCGCCTCGCAGCATTCGAATTTGAAAAATCCGCTCTCGCCAACGATATTCGGGGGGCACTTGCCGACAGGCTCGTGATGATGCAAACCCTACAAAATCAAATTGAACGCTACGAAAATAACATCATCCCCAACCAATATAAACGCTTCCAAAGCACACTGCTCGCCTACGGACAAAACACGGACGAGCTTTTCATGGTGCTTGATGCCTGGCTTGAACTGAAAATGAGTCGATTGGCTCAACTCGATATGCTTCAAAAATTGTTTCAAACTAAAGTCTCCTATGAAAAAGAACTGGAAATCCGTTGAATTGACCTTTTTGGTCGCCGCACTTTTGTTCATGTTTTCCGCTTGCGGGAACAAAAAAACCGAAGCTTCACAGCAAGTTGAAGCTGCCGCCTGGCAATGCCCTATGAAATGCGAGGGCGAAAAAACTTACCCGAAGTCGGGCTCCTGTCCTGTCTGCAAAATGGATTTGAAAGAGGTTGAAAAACACGAAGGGCATAAAACCGACAGCTCGAACTGACGGATCAAGCTGACCGGCAGGCACAAAGCCATCCGGTCAGCATTGCCATAAAAAGGCAGCAATTTCTTATGAAAATGAACTGGAATAAAGGCAAAAACGCTGTTTGGCTCGTCGGGATGCTGTTTTTTCTCGCCGCCTGCCGACACAAAACCGCCGACCATTCGCAGCACGGCGCAGCCACCGCATGGCAATGCCCGATGAAGTGCGAAGGCGAAAAAACCTATCCGCAGCCAGGATCCTGCCCGGTCTGCAAAATGGATTTGGTGGAAAAAGAAGGCGGGTCACCCGCCGGGCGCGATCACTCCTCCTCGCCCACAGACCTCGACTTTCTCCTCAAACCGACCTACGAGTATGTCCTGACCTCTGTCAAAACCGTCCATCCGGAGCGCAAAAACCTCGCCGTCGATATTGAGACGCCCGGTTATCTTGCCTACGACGCCCGCCGTGTGCAGGCGATCGCCGCCCGTTTTGGCGGGCGCATCGAGCGGCTGTATGTCAAATACCCCTTTCAATCCGTGCAACGCGGGCAGCGCATCCTCGACATTTACAGTCCGGAAATCGCCACTGCGCAGCAGGACTTGATTTTTTTATTGGAAAACGATGCCACGAACACGGTTTTGCTCGAAAACGCCCGTCGCCGACTTTTACTGCTCGGGTTGACAACGGAGCAAATTAAGGAGGCAGAAAAATCGAGAAAACCCGCGCTCTCGCTGCCTGTATTCAGCCAATTTGACGGGTTGGTTATTGAAAAGCCGATGCCCGCCCCAGCTCTGTCGAACGACGAAATGGGCGGAGAAATGGCCTCTGCCAGTGGTTTGCCAGGCCCTGTTCCCAATAACACTGCCGCCGAAGAGCTTTCCCTCCGCGAAGGCATGTACATCCAGAAAGGGCAGCGACTTTTCAGTCTCCAAAGTCTCGCCACTGTATGGGCAGTGCTCGAAATTTACCCATCGGATGTTTCGGCGGTCAAAGTTGGCCAAGTCGTCAGCATCCGTATTGAGCCTTTCGATAAGCCGTTTTTGGGTAAAATCAATTACATTGAACCACAAATTGGAACGGGGGGTAAAAATCTTAGGGCGCGTGTTTACCTCGAAAATTCAGAAGGAAATTTGAAACCAGGCTCGTTACTCCAAGCCACCGTAAGTGCGGGAAGTCGCAATGGGCTTTGGATTCCGAAAAGTGCCGCGCTGGATTTAGGCAAACAGCGGATCGTTTTTTTGAAAAAAGACGGTGTTTTTCAAAGCCGGAAAATTGATTCAGGCGGCGCTTCCGGTGCCTTGCTGCAAGTGCTTTCCGGTATTTCCGAAGCCGACGAAATTGCCGCCGACGCTCAATTCCTCATGGACAGTGAGAGTTTTGTTAAATCCAATTAATTGAAAATGAAATTTTTAGGAAAAAATATCGCTCATTTTGTCTTGTTGCTTGTATTCGCCGCCTGCACCTCCTCTGCTCCAACTGAAGTGGAACCGGAAAACGTGTATTACACTTGTTCTATGGATCCGCAGGTCATGGAAAAACGACCGGGGACTTGTCCCATCTGTAAAATGGAATTGGTACGTATTGAAATTGACCCAAATCAAAAACAAGGTGAACTGAAACTAAGCGATGAGCAAATCCGTCTCGCCAATATCCAAACGGATACTGTGCGTCTTCGACCACTGGGCGAGGAAATTACCCTTTCGGCAACGCTGAAAGAAAACCAAAACCTCGTAAACGTAGTTTCTGCGCGGATTTCAGGCAGGTTAGAGCGGCTTTTTGTCCGCAACATTGGTGAGAGAGTGCGGGCTGGGCAGCCGCTTTTTGAACTATACAGCGAGCAACTCGCCGCCGCCCAACAAGACTATCTGCTCACCCGACAAAGCCAGAAACGATATGCAAATGAGCCAGGTTTTGCCCGAATCGCTGAAGCCGCCCGCCAGAAACTACTCCTTTGGGGCATGAACGAGGCCCAAATCGCTGAACTTGAACAAAGCGAAAAGCCAGCCAACACCATCGTTTTTTACAGCAATTACAGCGGTATTGCCACAGAAACCCCCGTCGCCGAAGGCGATTACGTTGCAGAAGGCTCGCCTGTTTTACGCCTTGCGGACTTTCGGACACTTTGGGTGGAGGCGCAACTTTACGTCAGCGACCTCCCTTTTTTGGCAAAAAGCGGCGGCGAAGCCTTGATTGAAATTCCTGCATTTACCGAAAAAAAACTGCGGGGAAAGGTCAGTTTCGTCAATCCCGCACTGGAATCCTCCTCCAAAATCGTGATACTTCGCGTAGAAATTTCCAACCAAACAGGCGATTTGCAGCCCGGAATGCAGGCTTGGCTTACCTTGAAAGGCAAAGCACGAAACGCAGTTGCCGTGCCAACAAATGCACTCATCCAGGGCAAAGACGGTGCAACGGTTTGGCTCAAGAAAACAAGTGGAGCATTTGAAAGCCGCATGGTAGCGCCCGGCACAACGAACCGCGACTTTACGGAAATCAAAGAAGGTTTGCGGGTGGGCGAGGCGGTAGTGGTTGCGGGGGCGTACCTCCTGCACAGTGAACTTGTTTTCAAAAAAGGTGCGAATCCGATGGCTGGGCACAAGATGAGCGGCGAAGGCGGCGGACATGAGGGGCATTGAAAATATTTGCCACGGATGCAGCATTTTACGATTTTGTTATACACCTGTTTATATAATAAGGTTTTCAAAAACTCAGGGTTATGAAACAAATACGGATCAAATTCAATTTAGGATTACTGAGCCTCTTCGCGTTGTTGGCTTTTTCTGCTTGTATGAAAATGCATATGGACCCGGATGTGACCGCCCGCGACATCGCTGAAAAAATTTTCTCCAACCCGCTCCCTGTGCCGCCAGTCCTGGATGGCAAGTCAGCCGCTTTCGATGCAAAATCAAGTACATCGATGCTTAGTTCCGGTATCACCGTCAATTCGCTCGGCTACGCGGGAGCACCCATTTTAGGAGCTACCATCCGCATCGAACAGGGCGAAAATTTCAATCTCGATTTCAAAAATAACCTCATCGAAGCCACCAACATCCATTGGCATGGCTTGGAAGTCCCGGCCGCTCAGGACGGTTATCCGACAGATGTGATTGCGCCGGGCGGCTCTTTTCAATACAGTTTTCAGGTGAAAAACCGCCCCGGAACCTACTGGTACCATCCGCACCCTGATATGGCCACCGCAAGTCAAGCCTATCGCGGGTTGGCAGGTTTTTTCATCGTCGGTTCGGCCGAAGAATCTGCGTTAGGTTTGCCATCTGGTGAATTTGATGTGCCACTCGTTGTGCAGGACAAACGCCTCGACGGCGGACTAACTTATGCACCTTCGGACAATGACCGTAGCATCGGTTTGTTTGGCGAAACGGTTTTGGTTAATGGAAAACCCGGCGCGATGTTCGAAGTCGCCACTCGAACCTATCGTTTTCGCTTGCTCAATGGCTCGAACGCCCGTATTTACAATTTCACCTTGTCGTCTGGGGCTACCATGGAACTCATCGGCACGGATGGCGGATTGCTCGATGCGCCCGTTGCGATCAACTCGGTGCTGCTCTCCCCAGGCGAGCGCGCCGAGGTGCTTGTCAACTTCGGAGGGCTTACAGTTGGCGATGAGGTGTTTTTGAAGAGTAACGCTTTCGCAGGTTCGGCCACACAGGGAAAACAGGATTTTAAAATTATGAAGTTTATAGTGACGAGACAGGAGGACGACCCGTTCGTGCAGGTTTCCACACTCATGCCTGTTGAAAAAATTGTCGAATCAGAAGCCATTGCCATTCGCACGTTTAATATCGGCCACATGATGGCGCACAGCGGCACGACAATGTCCGGGATGATACACCCACTTGACGGCAAATTTTTCGACCCCAACCGCCGCGACGAGGTGGTGAATGCCAATTCGGTTGAAATCTGGGAGTTTGACAACACTAACGGTACGGAAACCCATCCGATGCACCTTCATGCCGGGCAGTTTCAGGTGTTGTCACGCACGGGCGGGCGCGGGCAACTCGAAGCATGGGAAAAAGGCTGGAAGGACACCGTGCTGGCGTTCCCAGGCGAGAAAGTGCGCATTATCGTTCGATTCCCCGGAAATCTCGGCAAGTATGTTTTCCATTGTCACAATCTCGAACACGAGGACGGTGGTATGATGCTCAATTACGAAATCAAATAACCTGGAACGGTTTCAGACATTTTTCAACTCAACCAAGTTTAAATTTTGATAAAAATGAAAAAATTATTATGCTCATTCGGTGCCATAGTTTTATTGGTTTTCTGCGCCTGCAAAAAAGAAGCGACATACGGAGAGCAACTCACCGCAGAATGGAACAGCACTGCTGTAAAAATTGACGGTGTTGCTGCACCCACTGCAACGATCATGTTTTTGCATCTTCAAACGGGCAATAAGTTTGAGATCACAACCAATATTTCCCCTTTCACGCACCCAACCTCTGGCACTTGGAGCGCTGACGAAGCCAACGCTAAACTTACCCTTTCGGGCACCGTCTGGACAATACACCACCTGGAAAGCAACACGCTTCGCATCGGCGCAATGGTGGACGGACGCGAACTGGAAATAGATTTTGCCAAATGAATACTGAGAAAGCCTTCACACCCGCCCTCGGCTACGATTTTCTAACGGACTGGTACGATTTGGCCATCAAATTAACCATGCCTGAGCGGAAGTTTCGCCGTTTGTTGGTGGACCAAATTGACCCGCAGCCGGGAGAAAAAATCCTTGAATTTGGCTTCGGAACGGGTGCAAACTTACTTTTGGTCAAAGAAAAATGTCCCGATACCGATCTGCACGGCTTGGACATTGATCCAAAAGTGCGTGCTATTGCCGCCCAAAAATTGGCAAAATTCGGGCTGGAAATCCCGCTTGAACTCTATGATAGCGGCATTTTTCCTTTTGCTGATGGCCAATTCGATAAAGTGTACAGTTGTCTGGTTTTTCACCAACTCGACGAAAACGAGAAAGCGGCTTGCCTCCGCGAAATTCACAGAGTATTGAAGAAGGGTGGAAAACTGATTATCGCCGATTGGGGCAAAGCAGCGCACTTGGGGATGCGCCTGGCATTCGGGCTGGTGCAATTACTTGACGGCTTCAAAACAACCAACGCTAATGTGAATGGCCGACTTCCCGGTTTCATCTGCGAAGCAGGCTTCCTGAACGTTGCGGAAGTGAAGTCCATCAACACCCTTATTGGAACATTTTCATATTTCACAGCTGACAAAATATAAGATTTCTGAAATGGATTTTCAAAAAAATCTTTATCAAAAAATGCTGCCAATAGCCCTACTTGGGTTTGTTTTAGCAGCAAAACCTGCACTTTCTCAAAGTAAAATTGACTGGAACGATTCATTGGTTGTCCGGCAGACGGCACATTTTATTACTGCTCCCCGCGTCAAAATTTTAGATGATGGAACAGTGGTTTGTGTTTGGGGTGAGAGTTCCAATCCAAACCAAATCTTATGCAGTCGCTTAGAAAATAACCAGTTCAGCATCCCAATTAGTGTAGTAATTACTGATCCTGGACCGGTTCTTTTTGGCTTTGGAGGCTTCGATGTAGCGGTACATGGGCAGACAATTTTTGTGGTATTTGAACGGTTGGGTGGAGGCATTTTTATTTCGCGTTCAGATGATGGGGGGCAGAGTTTTATACCTCCTTTTGAAGTGCAGGGTGCAGTTACCGGTGGTTTTGTCACACTCGCCAATATAGCCGTAGACGAATTGGGGAACATTTTTGTGAATTATATTCACGGTAAAAACGGTGAGGTTACCCAACAAATACGTCGGTCAGTTGACGGCGGGCAAAATTTTTCAATTGCTGTAGATGCCAGTCAGCCCGCAGATGGAACAGCGGTTTGCGAATGCTGTGTTGCAGATCCTGTTGCATATAACGGCTCTGTTTGGCTCGCATTTCGAAACAATAATGCGAATATCCGGGACCACTGGGTAAGCCGCTCGGCCAATTTAGCAGATACGTTCGACTTGGCCACTGATGTGGACAATTCTGACTGGCAAATTAACTTTTGTCCAATTAGTGGACCACGTATGGCATTAGCAAAGGACTCGCTATTTGTTGTTTGGAAAACTGGCGCTTACGGAGGTTCCAAAATTTTTGCTAGCTCTTTGCATGCGACAACTATGGATTTTGGACAGCAAATTCGACTTGGTGGCCCAACTCAACTTTCTGATAACCAAAATCTGCCTGAAATTACCGCGAGTGGGGATACATTGGGTATGGTTTTTCAGGAGGATCAAAGCATTTCTTTTTCGTTTTCAACGAATGGGTTGATGGGATTGAATGTTCAAAACACGTATTTTAAGGAAGATGGGCAGGTTTTAAGTTACCCATCTGTAGCTTTCCAAAATGGAGTATTCTTCCTTGTTTATGTGAATTCAACTACACAAGAAATTATATATCGTCAAGGATTTCTGTTGCCTTCACTTGGAACACCAACTGCTGAGATGTTACCTGAGACTGTAATTGTTTTCCCCAATCCGACCAACGAAGAAGTTCAAATTTATATTCCCGGGTACCTTGAAGGAGCTTCCAACTGGCATGTTCTTTCAGCCACAGGAAAAGTAGAACTTTCCGGAGTCTTTTCTGGAGAAACAAACCTTGAAAAGATAGTTACAATTAGACTAATTTCTGGCATTTATCAGTTGATTATTAGTGGATCTGTAGGCATTTTACATGGTAAATTTATTAAAAATTAAACCTGACCAAGGACCCAATTCAACGATTTTTTATTAACCAGCTTGCCTTTTTAT
>JAEUUS010000271.1 GCA_016787545.1 Saprospiraceae bacterium | reverse complement strand
ACTTAATCAAAACTTCCCTTCCAAAAACGCCTGTACATCTTCGGCTGTCTGGGCCGGATTTTCCTCCTGGGGCCAGTGGCCGGTATTGCGGTAAATTTTGAGCACGGCGCCGCGGATGCGTTTGTGGAAATCGTAGGCATGCTCAGGCGAAATACGGGTGTCTTCGGCGCCCCAGAGAATAAGCGTGGGGGCGGTAATGCGTTCTATAAGGTCAATAGGCGGCCTGTTATCGCGCACAGAGGCCCGGTCGGTGAACGCCTTGCGGTGTCCGGGCAGGAGAGAGAGGTCGAAATGCCGCTGCACGAGGGAATCGGTCACCAGGGCATCGTCGGCCCAGACGTCTTCCAGGGAGAGTTGTATGAAGGCGCGCGGTGTAATTTTCCAAAGCGAGCGGTTAAGGATTGGGGTACTGGCCAGCCAGTTAATGGGATCTGTTTTTTTCTCTTCAAAACCCGGGGCATCGAGCAGGATCAGTTTATCCACGCGTTGCGGCGATTCTGCGGCAAACTGCCAGGCTATTTGCGCCCCGAGTCCGCAACCTGCCAGTGAGACCTTTTTGAGGTTGAGTTTTTGCAAAAAACTATCGAGAAACCCGGCATACATAAAGGCACTGTAACTCCCCTGCGGATGTGGGGCACTCAGGCCAAAGCCAGGTAAGTCTACGCTGATAACCTGTTGTTTTTCAGCAATTTTGCTGGTCCATCCGGCCCAGGTATGCAGGGAGCTTTGTGCATCGTGCAACAGCAGCACCGGCTCACCTTTTCCGCTGGTACGGTAATGAATGTCCATGCCATCCACCTGGATAAAACGGGAATCCGGGAATGCATATCGTTCCATCCCCTGCGCGGCTGGCAGATCGTCGTGCCAGTTGCTCCATACCCACCATGTCAGGGCAAAAATGACTGCCCACCTGATCATCCGCGAGATGCTCAGAATGCCCAGCCATTTTCGGATAATGGCAACGCGTTTGGAGGTGGTGAGGGTCATGATGTACCGGCGGGTTTAGCCGCCGCTGTTGAGGGGTTTGAGGGGTTTGAAGGGTTTGAAGGGTTTGAGGGGTTTGAAGGGTTTGAGGGGTTTGAAGGGATGACTCACTGACGCTTAATCAACGCCGCCACGCCGGCTGCCAGTGCAAATCCGCCCACTGCGCCTACACACATACGCGTGAGCACGGGTCCGAGGGGCTGTGGTTGCGGGGCAGCCAGTGTTTTTTCCAGTTCCTGCACCCGTTCTCTGAAACTATTGGCCTGCTGGGGATCGCCCAAACCATCGGCTAATTGTTTGCGGAGCATATCCAGTTCCATGCTCATCTCTGTCTGCAGCAGACTGGGATCGTACAGATGTAATCCGTAATAAAACAGCCAGTAACACAAATTAATCAGCAAAAATACCAGAAACGGCGTGCGCACCATTTCCCGGAAATCGCGGTGTTTGCCATGTGCCGCACAATCCTCCTGCGAGGCTTTCCACATGAAAAACAGGTAAGCAGCCATGATGCCCCATTGGATCATTGGACTGAGAAACAGGTCCTGTTTGGCTACATACAGAAGGGTGAAATAGAGCACAACAACAATGCCGCCTAAAAAGCCGTAACGAATACCGGGGGACATGGGGGATATGGGTTTGACGGGTTTGATGGGTTTGATGGGTTTGATGGGTTTGATGGGTTTGATGGGTTTGATGGGTTTGATGGGTTTGATGGGTTTGAGGGGGCGAAGGTAGTAAGTTTGGAGATTGTATATCGGCCTTTTAGGTATGGGGCAAAGGATAAAAGACCTTGGATATTAAGACTATTAGACGCTGGACTTGTTACGAAGGGAAAGGAATGATTCACTTCGCTGGGCACAAGTCCAACGTCCAATAGTCTAAAGTCTAAAAATCCAAAGTCCTAAACCAGAGAGCGTTCGCGTTTCATGAATGCGCCAACAATGAGGCCGAATACAACGCCCATAACTACGCCGCCGATGAGCTGGCTGATAGCCATGAAGACCGGTCCGGTGAACATGCCTGCCATGCCAGCGGCCATTTCCATCTGTTCTTCACTCATACCCTGGGCTTCCCATTGGGCATACATGGCGTCTTTCATCTGGCTCTGGAAATCAGGATTTATCACATAACCGTACAAAAACATGTACACCATGCTGATAGCCCCTGAGATCAGCCCCATAAAGGCAGTTAGACTGATGCAGCGTCCAAAGCTGATGTAGCCGCCCAAACGTTCGCGATCTGTTTTGATGGCTGTAACCACAGCCCAAATGGTAATGCCAAGACCGCCAAGGATAAACACCCATTTGATGGCGCCAGTATTAGGCATGGCCAGGTCGTTGTCGGTGAGGTAAGCAATGAGACTCATCAGGATGCTCGAACCGCCCCAGATAGCGCCGTATTTGACGGCCAGGTCGCGGTTGGAAACGGAGGAAGGATCCGGAATGGTTGGTTGATCAAGTGTGTCCATTTTGTTATGATTTGTTTACGGAGAAAAGAGGGCTGGAGGGGTCATTTTTGAGGTCATTTAGGTCATTTTGGGTCATTTATTAGTCATTTGGGGGTCATTTAAGGTCATTTTTGAGGTCATTTATTAGTCATTTGGGGGTCATTTAGGTCATTTTTGAGGTCATTTATTAGTCATTTGGGGGGCATTTAGGTCATTTTGGGTCATTTATTAGTCATTTGGGGGTCATTTAGGTCATTTTGGGTCATTTATTAGTCATTTGGGGGTCATTTAAGGTCATTTTTGAGGTCATTTAAGGGGTTTGGCTCAGTGTGTTTTATTATCTTAAGCGGTTTCGCACAGATCCTACACAGATATGAATGGTATATGTCTTGGATTTGGTTGGCAGCATAGCCAGATCTTTCGCTACGCTTAAGATGACAAACGGCCAAGCTAATGACCCCAAATGACTAATAAATGACCCAAAATGACCTAAATGACCTCAAAATGTCTAATAAATGCCCCCCAATGTCTTTAAATGACCTCAAAATGTCTAATAAATGACCCCAAAAATGACCTAAACCTTCACCTCTGGTTGCTTTTTCAGAAAGGCCGCGGAAATCAATCCCACGATCAAACCATATATCAAGCCGCCGGTGAGGGCGCTTTTGAGGGTTGTAAACAGATCGCCTGCTTTATCAAAACCTTCCAGCGCCTGATCGAGGGCATCAGGTGGCATGCTTTGACCCCAGGTTTCGATGAATTCTTCTTTCATCACATTTAAAATCTCCGGGTCAATAAAATTTACCATGACATAATTCCAGATGCTGGAAATAAATACACCGATAAATACCGTCAAAAGTGCAATCAACAGGGCTTTTCCATAGCTGATAAAACCGCCATCAACCTTATCCCGCTGATAACGGATGGCTATGATGGCAAATATAAACCCAACAGTAAACATGACGCCATATAACAGCGCTATTCCGCTGAACGACATCAGGTTGATATTGAGTAAATAAGAGATAATGGAAAAACCCGTAAGGGCAAGGCCGGCAAATCCTCCCTGGCGAAGGATGTTGTTCCAATCAAGTTGTTTGGTGGGTACAGTGGTGTCAAGGTTGTCCATATTTTGAGCTAACAGGTTAAAAGTTGCTCAAAAATAGATTTTAAACCTACGCTTACCTGCAAATCTTACGACATCCAAAGGTTTTTAAACGACTAATGGACGGTAGACGGTGGACGGCCTACGGTAGACGGTGTGCGTGGGTAGTTATACTGAAGTGAGTTGTCATCCCCGGTAGGGGACCTACACAAGCCAGATTGCGAGATTATCCCCTGACAAAAAGGATTGCCTGTAGCCAGGCTTGTGTAGGTGCCGAGTACTCGGCATGACAACTCACATTAGTCTAGGTACCCACGCACACCGTCCACCGTCTACCGTCCACTGTAAGCCGTCCACCGTAGGCTGTCCACCGTCCACCGTAGGCCGTCTACCGTCCACCGTCCACCGTCTAAAACATATCGTAATACAACTTCAAGGTCGGATCCGTTTCCTTGGATTTGATTTCCGTAAGGATGGCTTCCAACTCTGCAATTTTGGCGGCATTGCCTTTTTCGCGGTAATGATTGCGCAGATCGGCAATGGCTTTGGTAGCGCCAAAACGACGCCATTCACTGTTCTGGGTGCTGAGTGAAATGGATTTGAACGTGGCCACTCCATTGTCAATCAAGGCCTGATCGCCCAGTCCGAGCAAAAATTTCTGGTAGTTGTCAAAAAACGGAAACGCATTGAACCCGTCTGCCTTTGGCAGTTTTTGTTCAAAAAAGGCGAGGTTTTCGCGATTTGGCTGCTCGGCATACAATTCTGTAAGCACGGGTGTGAAAGCATCGCTCTCCTCGTTTTGTAAGGTTTTGGAAGCCTCACGGGCAGCCGCAGGATCCATTTTTTGCAGCGCTGAAAGAGCCGCACTCACCACGCTGTACGCCTGGTCCTGACCCAAGTTTTTCTGAAAAATCGGGAGGTACTGCTTGTCGCCGGTGCCGCTCAAAATATTGATGGCAGCCACACGCACACCAGGTTCGGCATCGGTTTCTGCCAGACGCGCAATGGTTGGCAGGGCAGAGGGTTCACCTACACCTTCAGCCATCAAGGCCTGCTGACGAATACCGAAGTATTTATCAGACAAAGCTTCTGTAAAGACGGCGTTCGTATACTCGGATGGTTCTGCCTGCAGAGCTTCCAGCGCCTCATACCGATCGCGGAACAAAGGCGCATTGCGGTACATAAACGCCCATTCTTCGGCGGTATGGTGGTCGTTTTTCTGGCACAGGAGCGTTTTTGTAGCGTCAAAATTGATCAGGGCCGGTTTGGACGCACAGTCGAACGTAAAAGTTTGCTGGCGCTGGGTCATGCGCACGTTTTCGCGGCGCACCTTGCCCGGACCTTCATAAATATCCACACTGAGCGGCAGTTCAAACACGCGGGCCACCTCGGCGCCTTCCTGGGCCTGGGCTACCGTAACGGTGGCTTTTTTGGTCGTTTCATCCCAAGCGTAATCAATGTCCAGCTGCGGATGACCTGAGCCAAAATACCATTGGTTGAAGAACCAGTTCCAGTCCTGACCAGTCACATCTTCGAATGCCAGGCGCAGTTCGTGGGCTTCCACATCGGTGAATTCGTTGCGTTTCAGGTAGCGGTTCAGCGCTGCAAAAAATGCTTCGTCGCCCACCAGTTGTCGCAGCATGTGCAACACGCAGCCGCCCTTGTTGTAGGAATGCGCATCGAACATGTCTTCCCGGTTGTTGTAACCGAAGTGGATCAGTGGGTGGCCGCCATCACCGGCAGAGTAGTAATAACCCTGTTGTTCTACCATCAGGTGTTCATCGGCGGCATCACGACCGTGTTTGTGTTCAATCCAGAGGTACTCGGAGTAGTTGGCAAAACCCTCATTCATGGTGAGGTTGGCCCAGCTTTCGGTGGTAACCAGATCGCCAAACCAGTGGTGGAACATTTCGTGGGCCACTACCTTTTCGTTGGTCATGTGCTCATCCAGCAATTCCCGTTTGGTCTTTTGCATAAACTCTCCGAAAATCACCGCCGTGGTGTTTTCCATAGCGCCGCTCACATAATCGCGCACGATGATCTGTGAAAATTTCTGCCAAGGGTAGGCGTATCCCAGTTTATTGGAGAAAAACTCCAGCATTTCGGTGGTATATGGGTAGATATCGCGGGCATGCGCCTCGAATTTTGGCTCTACGTAGTAATCCACGTCAATGCCGCGCCATTTGTCTTTCACCACTGCAAAATCGCCAACGGCCATCATAAACAGGTATGGCGCGTGTGGTTTATCCATTTTCCAATAATCGGTGCGGGTACCGTCGGTGTTCTTTTTAGACGACACCAGTACACCGTTCGACAAGGTTTTGTACTTATCGGCCACAGTGATGTACATCTCCTGGGTGCAGCGCTCATTGGGCTTGTCTACCGTTGGCATCCAGAACGAGTTGCTTTCTGTTTCGCCCTGGGTCCAAATCTGCATGGGCTTGTCTTTGTCGGCGCCGTCGGGATTGATAAAGTACAGTCCTTTATCGCTGGTAATGGCCGCGCTGCCGCCGTAGGTCTCGCGTTCGTCGGGCTTGGCGGTGTAGGCAATGGTTATTTTGAATTCCTCGTTGCGGGTGTAGGCGCGTCCGAGCTGGATGGTGAGCTGTTCGTTGTTGTATTCCCTTTTCAGCTCATCTGTTTTGCCCTCGAAGGTAACAGACTGGATATCGAAATTCTTGGCATCGAGCGTCACCTTGTCGGTAGCATAAAACCACGGACGCATGGTGAGGGTAGCCTTACCGTTGGCGCGTTTTTTAGTCCAATCGAAAGAGATGTCCACTTTGGTGTGTATCAGATCCACCTCAAACGTATGCGAGGCATTGTACGGACGCAGCGAATCCTGATTGTAGGAAGTCTGCGGCTCCACCACAATATCATCCAGCACGTTGTATTCCAGAGGTTCCTCCTCCTCGTTCATGCCGGGTTTGTTCAGGGTATCCCAGGCAGGTTCCGGAGCTCCGGAAGGGTTTCCGGAAATTTTGGGCGCGTTTTTAGGCGTGCAGGAAATAATAAGGGTGAAAACGGCAATGAGGGCCGTGTACAGAAGTGAGCGCATATGTGTATTCGAGTGTTTGAGTGTTTTGGTGTTTGAGTGTTTTAGTTGGCGTTCGGCTGGAGGTTAGCACTTGTATTGTCGGGGTGACTGCAGTCACCCCGACAATACAACTTCGCGCCTTAGTGCCTTCGTGCCTTAGTGTCATCGCACCTTAGTGCCTTTATGACCACCTGGCGCCTTTTACCAGCACAAAGTTACCCTGGCTGCTGGTAATCCATACAGATTTCGGCCAAAGGCGCTGTTTAACGTTGAATTGGTTGTTTCATTGGGTGGAACAAACGGATTTTGAGCAATTTTTAGA
>JAEUUS010000246.1 GCA_016787545.1 Saprospiraceae bacterium | reverse complement strand
TCCTTCCAGCAAGCACAATACCGTGTTTAAGCCTGGCTACAGCACCAAAACCCGCGGTTGGGGTCTGGGACTTTCCTTAGCCCGACGCATCATGGTAGAGTATCACCAGGGCAAGATTTTTGTCAAACGCTCTGAACCCGGACAAGGAACCACTTTTACCATCAAATTGCCCATAAACCGAAAAGAGCGTTGATACTACATGCACCGGATTCTGCTCATATTTATCCGGAACCCTATACCTGGCAAAGTTAAAACCCGCTTAGCCAGTACCCTTGGCGATGCCGAAGCGCTGCGGATTTACCATCTTTTGTTAGAAAAAACCCGACTGGCCGCCCTCGATTGCCAGGCTGAACGCTGGTTGTTTTACAGCGATTTTGCTGATGCAGCCGATAACTGGCCCAATGAAGCTTTCCACAAAAAAGTACAATCGCCCGGCGATTTAGGCGCACGTATGGCTTCGGCCTTTGAACAGGCATTTGCAGAGGGAGCTAAACGCCTAATTATTATCGGCAGCGACTGTCCGGAGCTGGATGGCGCCTTGCTGAACCGCGCCTTCGATGCCCTGGACGAGGCGGATGGCGTATTCGGCCCGGCTAATGATGGCGGGTATTACCTGTTGGGCATAAAAAAGATGCATCCGGAGTTGTTCCAGGACATGCCCTGGAGTACGGAAAGTGTGGGCGCAGAAACATTGAGCCGTATGGCAGCCAAGGGGCTAAGTGTGCATTTGTTGCCCGAGCTGACGGATGTGGATACGGAGGAGGATTGGCGGGTGTATGATCGGAAAATGGGGTAAATGCTTTAATATGCCACCACAAAACAACACATGAACACTTCACGACCCATGCATCCGGACTTTCAATTCCTTTTGGATTTTAAAGACCAGGAGCTAATTGACCTGTTTGTTGACTTGCGAGCATACATGCTGGATCTTTATCCTGACGCTAACGAGCTTGTTTATCATACACACGCCTTAACGGCAGTTTTTTCTATTTCAGACAAACTATCCGATGCTTTTTGCATGTTGCCGACATATACAAACCACCTGAACTTGGGGTTTAATAAAGGGACACTGCTGAAAGACCCGGATAAACTCGAAATTTTGATAAGAATCTTAATAAACACCCAAACGACACAAAAGAATAAATGATGGACTTAATTCAGGAATACATAGCGTGTGCAAAAGCTTGCGCTTTAACAGACTATGCAGACAAAAAATCTGTTCGTTTGCATAATGAATCTGTAAAAAGAATGTATAAAATAGCAGAAAAAATAGTTTCTGAGCAATTGCCTGAATCCATTGAGGCCTTTGTTCAACTATTATATATCAATGATTGCAATACAAATATTTGGGCTGCGGTTCATATGCTAGAACTTATTCCTGTTGACAAATCAACAGAAGAAAAAGCATTGCAAATAATCAAAAAACAAGCTGCAGCAGACGGTCCAGATGCCTTGGGATTTAAACTCTGGTTGGACAACTATATGGAGAAATAAACAACGTATTGCTAACGGCTCTGTTTGTCATACTGGTTTCAGACCTCGTAGGTTTTGAAAACCTACAAGGTCTGAAACCAGTATGACAAACAGGGTACTCCCCCATCCCCCCCCATTTTTCGCCCACAAAAGCCAAACCCAATATTCTTGCATCGGATCCTGTTCCAGCCAGTATTTTTACACACTTTAATAACCGGTTTTCCCATGATGCAAAAACTGTACTTCCTCTCCTTCGCGCTACTGTTAGCGGCCTGTTCTACCTCCTCAAAACAGGAAAAAGACCCTTTTGAACCCCTGGATTATCTCTGGGCACAACGCGCTTATCCTTACGGCTTTGTGCCTTCCGATGCCTATTACCAGGCCCTGGAACAGGGAAAAGCCCTGTCTGCCAACCGCAATTTGGGCCTTAACTGGACCCTCGCCGGGCCTACGCGTGTGAGCGGACGCATCAGCGATGTGGCCATGCACCCCGCCGATCTGCAAACCGTGTACGCCGCCGCCGCATCCGGTGGCGTGTGGAAATCTACCGACGCCGGGCACAACTGGACACCCATTACCGACAACCTGCCCAGCTTGAGCATTGGCGATATCGCCATTGACCCCTCCGATCAAAACACGCTCTACGTGGGCACCGGCGAACCCAATGCCGGCGGCGGCTCTGTTACCTACGATGGTCGGGGGGTATTCAAAAGCACCGATGCCGGACAAACCTGGACTGCCCTCGGACTGGAAAATATTGGCAGCGTGGGCAGAATAGAGGTGGACCCCGAACGACCCAACCGGGTGTTCGTGGCCGCTATGGGCAGCTTGTTTGCCAACAACTCCAACAGGGGCCTCTACCGCAGCCTGGACGGCGGTCAGACCTGGGACAAATCGCTGTTCGTAAACGATTCCACCGGCTGCGTAGACCTGGCCATTCATCCACAAAACCCGGATACCCTGTTTGCCGTAAGTTGGCAACGCATCCGCAGGCCCAATCGGCGGCAGTATGGCGGCCCGGGTTGTGGCATCTGGCGCAGTACCGACGGGGGCGATACCTGGAGCAAACTCAGCGCCGGATTACCCGCCAGCAGTCTGGGACGCATTGGCATTTCTATTTGCGCCAATGAACCCAACGTGATGTGGGCCATTTATTCTGATGAGCCTGGCAATTTCAAGGGTGTGTATAAAAGCGTTAATGCCGGAACATCCTGGACCCAGGTGAACGGCGGCGATCCCGGATTCCCGGGTTTTGGCTGGTGGTTTGGGCAAATACGGGTGCACCCCAACAAGCCCGATGAGGTGTACACCCTGGGCCTCGACTGGCTCAAAACCACCGATGGCGGACAGTTCTGGGCCGATGTGTCGCCCTACCTGCATGCCGATTACCACGCCCTGTACATTCACCCTGCCAATCCTGATTTTCTGGTGGCCGGCAACGACGGTGGCATATACATTTCTGAAAACGGCGGCGATACCTGGGAACACAGGCCTTTCCCGATTACCCAGTTTTATACCTCTGAAATTGATTTTCAAAATCCCACGCATTTCTATGGAGGCGCGCAGGACAATGGCACCTGGCGCACCACCACCGGCACACCTGACAACTGGGAGCAGATTGGCGGTGGCGACGGCTTTGTAACCCTGGTGCATCCGCAAGATAACAGCCTGATTTTCGTAGAATCCCAATACGGCGGTTTCAACGGCACCAATGGCGCCAGCGCCCCTTCGGGCAGATACAATTGGAACACGCCCTATATCATGGATCCCAACAACCCGGATATCATGTACATTGGTGCAGAAAAGGTGTTCAAATCGGAAAACAATGCCCTGAACTGGACTGCCATCAGTACAGACCTGA
>JAEUUS010000235.1 GCA_016787545.1 Saprospiraceae bacterium | reverse complement strand
CAGGAAGTGCACCCGGCGTACGACCTCACGCAGGCGCGCCCGGAGGAGTTTTTGCCCAAAGTGGCGGGTATGGATTTCCTGCCCGACGGTCGGTTGGTGGTGTCTACCTGGGATGCCATGGGCGCTGTGTACGTGTTGGATCATGTAGAAAGTGGCGATCCGAAAAAAATCACTGTTAAGCGTATAGCACAGGGGCTGGCAGAGCCGTTGGGTCTGAAAGTGGTGGATGGTCAGATTTTTGTGCTGCAAAAACAGGAACTCACCAAGCTGGTGGATACCAATGGCGACGATGTGATTGACGAATACCAGTGCTTTGCCAAAGGCTGGAAAGCATCGGCCAATTTCCACGAGTTTGCCTTTGGTTTGGTGTACAAGGAAGGCTATTTCTACGCTGCACTGGCCATAGCCATCAATCCTGGTGGCGCCAGCACGCGTCCGCAAGGCCCAGACAGGGGTAAAGTGGTGAAAATCAGCGCCAAAGACGGCAGTATAGAGTTTGTCGCCCGCGGCCTGCGCACCCCCGACGGGGTAGGGATTGGTCCTGACGGCGAGGTCTTTATTGCCGATAACCAGGGCGACTGGCTGCCATCCTCCAAGATATTGCACGTGAAACCTGGCGCTTTTTACAATTCATTTGCGGTGGATAGCGCGGCGGTGGCCAGTATGCCCATCCAGCAGCCGGTGGTTTGGTTGCCGCAGGATGATATTGGTAACTCACCTACGCAGCCTGCCGTGATCAACGACGGGCCGTATAAAAACCAGTTGTTGCACGGCGACGTGTGTTACGGTGGTTTGCAGCGCGTGTTTATGGAAAAGGTAAACGGCGATTATCAGGGCTGTGTTTTCCGTTTTTCCCAGGGTTTTGAAGGCGCCACACACCGCCTGGCCTGGGGCCCTGACGGCGCGCTGTATGTGGGGCAAATTGGCAACCCGGGCAACTGGGGCCAGCAGGGCAAACTCTGGTATGGTCTGCAACGCATGAAGTACAACGGCAATTCCGTGTTTGAAATGCTGGCTATCCGTGCCAAATCCAACGGCATGGAAATAGAATTCACCGAGCCGCTGCCAGAGGGCGCCGGCTGGGATCCGGCTTCGTATCAGGTGAAACAATGGTGGTACAAACCTACCGTGGAATATGGCGGCCCTAAAATGGATGAAGAAGTGCTGAAAGTGAACTCCGCTACCGTATCGCAGGATCGCAAAAAGGTATTTCTGGATATTCAGGGCTTGAAACCGCAGCATGTGGTGTATTTCAAATTGAACAATCTGCCGCTCTCTGAGCTGGGACATGAAATCTGGACCACCGAGGCCTGGTATACGCTCAATGCTATTCCGCAGAACGACGAGGGCATTGTTTCAGCGCCTCCCGGCATGGCGCCAACGCCTGACAATACGCTCTCTGAAAAAGAAAAACGCGAGGGCTGGCAATTGCTGTTTGATGGGCAGTCGCTGAACGGCTGGCACAATTACGGCAAAACCACGGTGGGCAAATCCTGGATCATTGCCGACAATTCCATTCACCTCGATGCGCAGCCAGACCCAAAAGGCGGTTGGCAGGCGCAGGATGGCGGTGATATTGTGAGCGCCGAAGAGTACGGCGATTTTGAGCTGACGCTGGATTGGAAAATTGCGCCATGTGGCAATTCAGGTGTGATTTACCATATTAAGGAAGATCCGGCCAAATACCAGTATCCCTGGATGACCGGTCCGGAAATGCAGGTGTTGGACAATGCCTGTCATCCGGATTCCAAATTCCCCAAGCACAAGGCGGGCGATTTGTACGATTTGGTGGAATGTAAATATGTAACGGTGAAACCCGGCGGCGAATGGAACCACGCGCGCTTAGTGTGCAAAAACGGCAAGGTGGAGCACTGGCTCAACAACCGCAAAGTGGTGGAGCTGCAAATGTTTGAAAACGGCAAGCCCACCAAAAAATGGCTGGAATTGATTGCCGGCAGCAAGTTCCCGAAGCTCAGCGCTGATTTTGGCTTGTCAACCAAAGGTAGAATTGCGCTTCAGGACCACGGCGATCCGGTTTGGTATAAGAATATTAAGGTGCGGAAGCTGTAGTTGGAAGGCGCGAGGGGGGTGCACTAAGGCACAAAGGCGCTAAGGCGCTAAGGAGGTATTCGATGATGTCGAATGCCTCCTTTTTTGTTGGAGGGGAGGGACTGTTTTACAAATTTGATTCAAGTTCAACCTCACCTGTATTGACGAGATAGATTATCAAGACAGGTAAGATGTAAAAGCCCCAAGGCATATCAAACTTAATCAAAAAGCTAAAAACAAGAAGAAGAACGATGTATATGGCAAAACTCCACCTGCCAAGAAGGCTTTTGAATGAGTATCGTTGGATTTTGGTTTCGAATTCCAAATTGTTTTGAATTTGTTTTTTGGAATATAACTGCCCTACAAATTCGGAATAATCTACGTCCAAAACAGAGAGAATAGATTGTAAAGTGTAACTACGGGGAATTACTTCGCCTGCCTCAATCCGTTGCAATGTTCTTACATTGAGATTGCATTTGGCGACTAAGTCTTCCTGAGTGAAACCTTTTGCCTTGCGAAGCTCAGCTAATTTTGTTCCTAATTCTTGCTGATTCATATTCTTAGCATTTTGTCATGCAAAATTATTTATGATTCACTGTTTATGAAACGGTTTTAACCTGACTTTTACCCGTCATTTGCCCGACATTTGAATGTTTCTGGGTTTATTGGTTGCCGCTAACGTTTTAGGGCTTTGCGTTCGGGCGGACAGTCAATGCGCGCCACGTCCGGGTTATATAGCCCAATGCCAGCAGAGTGAGTAACCAGACGTTTCATTACCCATTTTTCTGCTTCATAAAGTTCAACAAGTCAAGAATATGCTGTTTGGTATGAGCTTGAAATGTAAGCTGGAAAAACCAAAGTCCGTCTGCCAGACTATTATGCTCCACCCTCCATTTGATTTCCAGGAGATCCGTTATAATGTCGGAAAGGTCGTCAACGGCATCATTTATGGCATGTTCAGTCAGGTTGTCTAAATCGTTGACGTCAAGAATGGTTTTATAGAACCCAAAGTCAGTGAAATTGCTGGCCACGTTTTGTCTGATATCTGGAAACTGCATTGGGTCAAATG
>JAEUUS010000197.1 GCA_016787545.1 Saprospiraceae bacterium | reverse complement strand
GCATATGATCAAACGGGGAATTCCTTGTTTTGGGATAATCGGGCTAAATCGGTACAGGAGCAAAGCAAAGCTTCCCTGGCTAACATCAAAGAAATGGATATGACAATGCCAGAGGTAGTGGCCGCTGTAGAAAACCAGCCCTATTACGCCGTATTGTTTAAAAAAGCCTATGGAAACGATGCCACCGTTACCGACGAGCGCATTACAGAGGCTATTCAGACTTTTGTGCACACCCTTTCTTCATTTCAAAGCAAATTTGATCAGGCTGCAGAGGATCGGTTTGTAGCCAGCAATTTGAGTTTCACCTTTGAGTATGATGATTTTGGCAAGTTTACGGCACAGGAAAACCAGGGCAAAACCATTTACCTGAATAACTGCGCCACCTGCCATACCAATGTGGCAACTATCCCAAGAATGGCTTTTGCTTCCAATGGTTTGGATGAATTGCCGGCAGATCAGGGTGTAGGTGGCATTTCCAATGTTGCTTCTGAAATGGGTGCCTTCAAAATACCCTCTTTGCGTAACATTGGGTTAACCGCCCCATATATGCACGATGGACGTTTCCAGACACTGGAAGAAGTGGTAGAGCACTACAGTTCCGGAATAAAGCCGCACGTGAATCTGAATGTAAACTTAAGGAAAGCAGACGGAACGCCGCGAAACCTGCATCTGAGCGTTGCTGAAAAGCAGGCGCTGGTTGCATTTTTACATACATTTACAGACCATAAACTGGCATTAGATGAACGGTTTATCAATCCGTTTAAATAACAAACCCCATTACCTCCAAATAAACTAAGCCATCAAACTTCCTCTTCACATTGAAAAACACTTAGCGCCATGAAAAAACTCGCACCTGTTTTCGCCTTGTTGTCCGTGATATTACTGGTCCCGGCGTGCAAATCAGATTTTACGTATTATTACTATACGGAAGAACAAACGAAGGTCCTGAATGAATATCTGGATCTCCCGGAGTTGCCACATGATTATACCGTGACATTCCCAAGCCATTTGAGCAACGTGGGACTATTTCCGCGGGCAGTAGAACGCGACAAGGCGGTTCTTGGCAGGGTATTGTTTTATGATAAAAAGTTGTCTAAAGACGGAACCGTATCCTGCGCTACCTGTCACAAACAGGATTTAGCTTTCTCTGACGACAAGGCGTTTAGCGATGGTGTGTACGACCGGTCTACTACGCGGAATTCCTTTGCCTTGGGTTCTGTGGCAAACTTTTCTGCTTATTACGGAACAGATCTGAACGGTTCGAGCGCCATTCGTTTCTTTTGGGATAACCGCGCAGAGACGGCACAGGATCAAAGTCGTGGATCTATGACCAATGCCAATGAGATGGACATGACGATGCATGACATCACAGAAACAGTTGCATCCCAGCCATATTATGCTCCTTTGTTTGACAAAGCTTTTGGTTCAACGGAAGTAACAGAGTCCAAAGTGCTGGAAGCTGTTGCCAACTTTGTGAATGCAATGGGATCCTACCAAAGCAAGTTTGACGAACAAGCCAATAACAGCACAGGTACTTTCACCGGCAATTTTGGCAATGTGGTGTATGGAAATGCCTTCAGTGGTTTTACCGCGGAAGAAAACCGGGGCAAAGAGCTTTACAACGCCAACTGTTCTTCCTGCCACAGCGGCAATATGGGTCGGCCGGTATTACAGTTAGCGAACAACGGTTTGGAATTGAATCCAACTGACAGAGGCGTTGGTGCAATAACCGGTAATTCAAACGAAAATGGCTCATTCAAGGTGCCTACGCTGCGCAATGTTACCTTAACGGGTCCGTACATGCACGATGGCCGATTCAAAACCCTGGAAGAGGTCATTGATTTTTATAGCACTGGTATTCAGAACCACCCAAATTTGCATTCCAGTCTGAGACAAGGCTCAAATGCAAAAGTTTTTAATTTTACACATGATCAAAAACAGGATTTGATTGCCTTTTTGCATACCCTGACCGATGATCGTTTGTTGGAGGATAAGAAGTTCTCCGATCCGTTTAAACAGTAAACTCAAACACTTCCACCACTAACTGCCCGAAAGCCATAGGTATGCGCTTTCGGGCGGTTTTTTTAGGTGGTACTACAATCCTTATTTCCTTATGATTCGTAATGTTTTAGGTTTATCAGCAACACTGTTGCTGATGGCCAACAGTTGCGTTCAGTACCATTATTCGCCTAACTTTTTGCAAACGCCCTATCATGAGCAAAAAGGGGAGGCTGTGGTTTCTGCTTCTGTTACTGGCGGCCCCACTTCGCTTGGTGGCGATTTTAGTGCATCCTGGAGTCCGGTAAAAAATGGAACCGTGATGTTGAATTATTATCATACGCGTTCCCAGTTTCAGGACCCTAATATTTTTGGCGGCACTTCCTATATTGAAAGATCCAGAGGATATTTAATGGAGGCCGCTGCGGGCGGATATTTCCCTTTGTTTTTCGGTACCGGAGCTGTTTATGCCGGAGGAGGTATTGGCCGCACTCGCAACGATTATGGAATCGAGCGAATAGCGGATATTCGGTTAAACAGATTTTTTGTGCAGCCTACCTTTACTTTCAGGAACAATTGGTTCAGACTTGGTATGGGATTACGGATGGTTATGGTGAATTTCCCCAAAGGAAATATTGACTACCGGATTGAGCCGGATGATATTGCTGTAATTCAAAAATTGGAACAGGAGTCGCCGTTTGTTTTCCCTGAATTGGGGGGCAATATAGGCGTACACTTTAAGCCGGTGACCGTGATGGCGCAATTGGTTTTGCTACCAACGCAACATTCAGTGGATTACGGATTTGATGCTTCCAATTTTGGTATCGGTTTGAGCCTGGATTTGCATGAATTAGGGCGCAATAAAAAGAAGCCATCTACTACCGAAGATTAATCGAACCAATTTAAAGCATACCATCATGAATAAATGCCTGATATTCTTGCTCTTGTTGACCGGAATAGGTCATCAACCAGTATTTGGTCAAAATTACAATTATGCACCTAATTCGCTTCATTTTCCAGTACTCCAAAAACGAGGCGATTTGAGTATGGGAATAGGTTGGGGTCATGCAACCAATTCCTTTGATGCGCAAGCAGCTTATAGTCCAGCCAGGCATTGGTTGGTCATGGGCAATTATTTTAATGCACGAAGAAGAGATGTGCGACAACAAACCAAGCTGGGTACTGATTTCCACCTGGGTGAGGTAGCTGTAGGGTTGTATGAAACCTATAATAAAGGAGTTGGCAGTATAACGGCAGGTTGGGGGGCTGGACGCATCTTCAACAATTATGAACTAAATAACAGCGCAATATTTCATTTGCAACGTTGGTTTGTTCAACCTGGGTACGCATATCGAAGTGATTACTTTCAGGCGGCCGTAGCCATCAGACTTTCCAGGCTTAATTATGCCAAAGGCAAAATTTCCTATTCTATTAATGCCAATGATTTGGAACACATCCAAAACATCGAGCAAAAAAACCCTATTTTACTGCCGGAAATTGGTATTCAAGCGGGTATTATTTTTAAGCCGGTGTATTTGGGTTTGTCGGTCGCAACCATTTTCCGGATACCAATCTATGGGATTTTTCCAGGTTAAATGCCACGCTCATGCTGAGTACAACAATTGGGACAAGGCATAAAGGGTGACCGGAAGGCGCGAAGTCACGTTGGCGCGAAGGCACAAAGGCGCGAAGGCGCGAAGGCGCGAAGAATTCATTGAGTTAGTTGGCTTCGCCAACTAACTCAATACAATGCCGAAAGCCAATTCTTCGCGTCTTTGTGCCTTTGCGCCAACGCGACTTCGCGACTTTTTGACCTTTTGTGCCTTCTCAATTCATTAAGGTGTCTACTATTTCCTTCCGGAAATCATAGAATTGCTGCCTTAATTCTGTTTTGGCATCAGTTCCATAATTGATAAGGTACACCAGAGTATAATCCTGATTCGGGAACCAGAATACATCCGCTGTGTAACCCAAATCCCGTCCACGGTGTCCATAGGCAAACTGGTCAGGAGCACGTTCCAGAAAGTCCTTGAAAATACCCAAACCGAGTCGCTTGTTCGTAGTTCCTTCAGGTTCGCCAAAGGGGAGCATTTGATCAAGGATTTCCGGAGTCAAAAGCGTTTTATCCCGAACCAACGCTTCAATAAAAGTCTGTAAATCAAATACATTGGCATACAAACCGCCATATCCGTTTCCACTTCCGGTATTGAAGTTTGTGACGTTTACGATAGTTTGGTTATTGTATAGGTCAAAATAACCCTGTGCCACCGTGGTCGGAAGGTCATCATGCCAATAGTAAAAACTTTGGTCCAGGGCTAACGGAGTAAATACTTTTTCCCGGAGTAATTCACTGTGATCCCGGCCTGTAGCCTGGTTTATCACCATTACAAGTAACAAAAAGTTGGTATTGGAGTACGAAACGCCGCCACCAGGTGCAAATTCAGGCTCATCACCGTACACAAACTCCAGTAACTCCTCAGGCGTCCATTTGCGGGCTGGATTATTCAGCACAGATAGATAAAAATCGCTGTCTTCTATTACATCCACAA
>JAEUUS010000132.1 GCA_016787545.1 Saprospiraceae bacterium | reverse complement strand
TGTGGCGCTCCGGTTACGCTCAAATCTATACTGCCAATGTTTTGACCGCAAAATCCGGCAGTGATATTGGGCGTCATTTGCGGGCTGGGCAGGTCGTTCGTTATGGAAAAAACGGCCGTATTGGTGCAGTTCCCTCCGGCACTCACTGTTACAGTGTAGGTACCGCCGTTCAAACCCGTTAGATCCTCCGTAGTTGCCTGATTTGACCACTGGTAAGTAAAAGAGCCAGATGGATTCACGTTTAAATCTACCGAACCGTTGTTTTGCAAACACGAACTATTGGATGCGGCTGTACCGGCCAGAGAAATGGAAACGGAATTGCCCGGTACCACCATGGTATTGGAAACGGTACATTCGTTTTGGTCCGTAACAACCACCGTGTATGTTCCGGCATTGATGTTTGACAGGTCCTGACTTGTTTGACCATTGTTCCATAAATAGCCATAAGGAGCAGTTCCACCACTCACGCTCAGATCAATGGACGCATCTGAAAGTCCGCACCATTCCGGCACAATGCTTTGATTGGAAGCCGGATTAGTGCGCTGATCGGTTACAAAATAAGAGGCAGTGGCTGTGCAGTTGCCCGGTTGCGATACTGAAACTGTGTACACACCGGGCTGCAGACCCTGTACATCTTCCGTGGTAGCCGCATTGGACCACAAAAACTCGTACGCGCCCGCGGGCGTGATATTCAAATCAATAGATCCATTGGCATTGGCGCAGTTGGTAAGTGGAGTTTCCGCTGCTGCCAAACTAAACGTAGAGGCATTATTGGCTACGTTGTAAGTAGCCACCTGTGTGCATCCATTTGGCGCCGAAACAGTTACGGTGTAGTTACCGGGAAGAATGGCATTCAGATCTTCGGATGTTGCCTGATTAGACCACAGGTAATCAAAGGGGCCGTTGGTACCGCTGACACTGAGATCAATGCTTCCATTACTGTTGCTGCAAATGGCCGCGGTAATCGCTGAATTCAGGACCGGGCTGGCTGTTTGATCGGCTACGGTAAAGCTGGCAGAAGCCTGACAAGTGCCCAGGGTTACGGTTACTGCATAGTTACCATCGTTCAGGTTGCTCACATCTTCCGTTGTTGCCTGATTGGACCACAGGAAATTGTAGGCTCCGGAAGGGAAAACCACAAGGTCGATGCTACCATTGGGTGCTGTACAGGAGGCGTTTGCCTGTGGGGCGGCGTTCAGGTCCAGCAGCAGGTTGTTGTTATTGACCGTTACGGTACGCATTTCAGTGCATCCGTTGGCATCCGTTACCACCACTGTATAAGACCCGGGTGTAATCCCGCTTAAATCTTCTGTAGTTGCAGTGTTTGACCACAAGTAATCAAATGGCGCAGATCCGGTGGTTACCGTCAGGTCTGTAGCGCCATTGGCCAGGCCACATTCTGCAGGCAACCCAGCCACCGACAAACTGGGGGTTACGGTTTGGTCCGGCACTACATATGTGCCCGTAGATGTACAGCTGCCCAGCGTAACCGTTACGGTATATGTTCCCGGCGACAACTGGCTGAGGTCTTCGGTGGTAGACAAATCAGACCACAGGTACTGGTAGTTACCAGTGGGACCCACACTCAGGTCGATGGAGCCATTGGCGGCAACACAGGAGGTATTGCCCAGCGGGCTGGCCTGCAAACTGGGCGGCGCATTGCTGGCAGCAATCGTTACCGTATTAATATCGGAGCATCCGTTGGCGCCGGTTACCGTCACCGTATAAGTCCCCGGGGCGAGGCTTTGTTGATCTTCCGTGGTTGCGGCATTGGACCAAACATAGGTATACGGCGCCAATCCCGTATTTACAACCAAGTCAATGGCGCCTAAATCCAACCCGCAATAGGCATCGGTGGTATTGGAGGAAAGCGTTGTAATTAATGCCTGGTCAGTTATTTCAAACGTATCCCAGGCAATACAATTGAAACCAAGTGTTACCGTCACCAAATACGTACCGGCGGAAAGATTGGCCAGACTGTCGGTAGTTTGTCCACCCGACCAGGTAATCACATAGGCCGTATCCGGTGGTGATATCTCAAGCGCAATGGAGCCATTTGCAGCAGCGCAGGAATTGTTATCCAGCACAGTGGCTTGAAGGCCAACATCTACGGCAGTGTTAGGCACTATAACCACATTCTCCTTGGTGCAGCCTACGGCTGAAGTAACGGTAACGTAAAAAGTATCCGCCAGCAGCCCAGATAAGTCTTCCGTAGTGGCGCCATTACTCCATTGAAATGTGAATGGAGCGGTAGCCTCGCCAAGCACCGACAAGTCGATGGCGCCATTGGCCAGGCCGCAAAAACTGGGAGTTGGGTTAGCCGGAATTACCGGATATTCGGTCACATCGCCAACATAATAGGTTTCTACAGCAGTGCAGGTGCCTCCGGCGCTAATGGTCACGGTATAGTCGCCAGGCGGCAGATTTTTCAGGGTAGTGGTGGTAGCTCCGTTCGACCATTGATAACCCAAATTGGCCGGAAATAGTGATAACTGAATTTGCCCGTTGGTCGTATCACAAGCTGTTTGATCTGTTATCTGTGCGCTGTATCCAAAAATGATTGGATTGTCTTCAAGGGTAATACTTGTGGAAACCGGACAGCCATTCTGGCCTGTAACCGTGACATCATAGGTTCCAGCTTCTATATTGATCAAATCCTGGGTTGTTTCTCCAGTAGACCACAAATAGGTATAAGGAGGAGTCCCTCCGGGCAAAACCGTTAGATTTGCAAAACCATTACTGAAACCACAGGTTGTGTTCGTTGGCGTAATGGTTAACTGCGGCAATGCCGGCTCATGTGGAACATAAATGACATCCGTTGTAAAACAGGCAGCATTAAATGAAATAGTTACGAAATAGCTGCCACTCGGTAAATTGCTGATCGTGGAAGTTGTTTCACCATTCGACCATTGGTAGCTGAATGGTCCTTGGGCTATCGGATGGACGATAGGTATTGAAATACTGCCATTTCCTCCAATACAAGTGGTGTTGGGGATCACTACAATATCCTCTTCTTGAATAACAATGGGCCAATTAATATTGGGAATCTCTACCTCAATTTCGTCTGTACAACCAACAGCGTCCGTCACGGAGAGGGTGTAGGTCCCGGCTAAAGCATTGGTAATAAACTGATTGGTAGCTCCGGTTGACCAAATAAAATTAAATGGCGCTGTTCCGAAACTGACCATAACACCCGCAACCCCGTCGGCTCTTTCACAGGTAGATGGATTCACTCCTCCTGCTGGAACCCAAAGAACGGGGCTTCCAGCATTGTCCGGTACATCAAATTCCCAGGTCGAAGTGCATGTTGTCCCAAAGGAAATCGTTACCGTGTAAGTTCCACTGTTCAAGCCAGTTACATCCTGTGTAGTAGCGCCCGTTGACCAAAGATAATTCCAGGGCGCTGGAGGGTCTGTTGCAATATCCAGGGCCCCATTGAAGGGTCCGGTACAGGTAGTGTTACCTGTTACGTTTGCATGAACGCCCATCGGAGCTACCGGTGGAAAACTGACAACTTCCACTTCCAGTATTTGAATATCGCCGTTGGCATCTGTTACAGCTACCACGTAAATACCTGGCATTAACCCTGTGAGATCCTCGGTAGTGGCGCCATTCGACCATAAATAAGTCCATGGGCCAGGCGTATTGGGGTCTGGCGTCAAGTTAATGGTCCCGGTACCTGTTCCACAGAAATCGTTAGTTGTCACTGCCGTTGGAGCAAGTGATCCATGAATAATATCGGACATAGCCAGAACTTCTATTCCGGGATCCATAACTTCGGAGTGGCCGAGTAAGGTATCCGCAGGATGTGGAAAAAGGAGGATATCCGTTTTGGCAAAAAGGACTGTGCCGAATAGCAAAAAAAGACAACACGTTAAAGGGTAGCGTTTGTTCATGGGCAATTGTAATTTGTTGTTAGCCAAAGACTTTCCATCTGTGAGAGTTAGAAGGGAAAGTGGATTAAAATAAATTAAGCAAATCAAAGATAACGTAATTTGCCATTTCGCGGCCCAAAGCGAAATTTTTAAATGTTAATAGTGCAATTTGCCGGAAAAAACGCTACACCCCGGCTTTGACACCTACAATTTTCTGGACTCTACATAGAAATCCAGGTCTATTATCAAATCCCTGGTTTTTCCCACTTTATATCGGGAAGACTTCCATGCTGTTGACGGATAGATGAAGGAAAATTTTCCTGGTGTCAGCATCACCTTTACTGGCATATCAAAGCCTTGAACACAATTAACCCACCGGTATTCAACTTTACGTCCTTTCAATCGATATTCCAGCACCGGAATATCTGAATGTCTTAAATATTGATCAAATACCCGACTTAAGTCGCGCTTCATAGCCTTACTTATATAGGCTTCCACTTGTGCGCTACTCACTGTTTGGTGGTAAAATTCGCGGTTTAAACCGCGCAATATCTCTCTCCATAACACATCATCATTGGCTATCTGACGGAGGGTATGCAGGAAATTTCCTCCTTTGGAATACATATCACCTGGGCCATCAGCATTCACATGGTAAGGTGGGATAATGGGTAATTTGTTTTCTATCAACTTTCGACATCCACGCACATATTCTGCACCTGCCTGTTTTCCATAAAAATACTCCGTATATAAGTTTTCACTATAATTGGTAAAACTTTCATGTATCCACATGTCCGCATTATCACTATAAGTAATATTGTTAGCAAACCATTCATGTCCGCTCTCATGCACAATGATAAAATCCCATTTAAGTCCCCATCCGGTTTTGGATAAATCTGTTCCGCGGTAGCCATTTTTATATTGGTTTCCATACGTAACCGAACTCTGATGTTCCATCCCGAGGTATGGCACTTCTACTAATTTGTATCCATCTTCATAAAAAGGGTACGGACCAAACCAGTATTCAAACGCTCTGAGCATTCCCTTAACCTGCTTAAAATGTTTTCTGGCAGTTTCCAGATTTTCTTGCAAAACATAAAAATCCAGGTCTAAAACTCCTTTTTCACCTTGGAAAGTGTCTGCAAAATGGGCATATTCGGCCACATTGAGATTAACCCCGTAATTGTTGATAGGATTAGCAACAAACCACTCAAA
>JAEUUS010000119.1 GCA_016787545.1 Saprospiraceae bacterium | reverse complement strand
ACAAGAAAACAGAAGGAAAAAGGTTGCGTTTCACGAAATTGAAATTATTGATGGTGTTTGTTAATGAGTGATGACTAATTTGGATGTCTGAAGCCCGGACTGGACAAAATAAATCCCTGGAGGCCAGTTTTGGATATTTATCAAGTGATTTTGAGACGCCTGTGAAGTAAAGACAAGCGCTCCCATCGCATTCATAATCGAAAGTTGATCCTCGGAGTTGGGTTGAGGCAAATGGATATTAACCCAGCCATTGGCAGGATTGGGATGAATGACCATATTCATTGAATTAGGTACTCCCGGTTCATCTGTTGATACTGTTCCGTTAAACGCCTCAAACGTAGGCTCTTTGATAACAAACGGACCGGTTCCATTTGGTAATCTGGCATAACCCATATCGGTGGTTTGTTGATCAAAACTTACATTGTCAAGATAGGCACTTGATGGATCCACCAGACTAATGGTTTCTCCGGAAGCCGACAATTTAAAACTTGCATGTAAAGGCCCCTGGTTACCATCTTCATCTGCCCAAATGATCAGATATCCGTTAGCCGGGATGGTGGTTCCGCCGGGGAAAACCCATTTACGCAAATTTGTTGGATTATCAGACAAAGCATAATCGCTTAAATCAACGGCCTCATTGCTCAGGTTATACAATTCAATCCAATCTTCAAACTCCCCGGCTTCATCTGAAGCAGTGGCCGTATTTGAGGCCATTATTTCGTTTATCACAACGGATGGATTAGCTACCCAGGCTGCACCGGTATAGTAATAAAATACATCATGTTCTGCACCTTTAGGCAAATAGGACAAGGTTTTTGCCGTATTTGCAGAGGCGGCCTGTATGTAAAAACGCACCAATGTGCCGACGCTTTGTCCAGGTATTGAAGCCCCATAAATACCATCTGAAGCTGAGCCGTCATTGTGTTGGCCATCATCATACATGAGGATCTTGGAAAAATGGCCATAAGGGCCCGGGCAATAAAACAGTGTTACCTCTGAAATCCCATTCGTGGAGGTGACTGTTGTTTGAATTTGAACGGTTTCATTGGCTGCTGGATCAGCCCAGTTTCCAGACAGACTTTGCATCTCAACACTCGAGATGGTTGGCCCAACCACATTCAGTTCGGAGTTATTCAACAAGGTATTCCGGTGGTTAAGTACGAAATTCTTAATGGTTTGTTTCTCCGTATTGTATTGGGCATTAGAGTAAAGTTTTTTGGTATCTGCCTGTACAGCCGCATTTATCAGGTTGTCATATTGATCAATCAAAGCATTGTACTCGGTTGTATTCAACTCATCAGCAATCAAGGTTCTGAAATGAGCCAGATATCGTTGTCTAATGCTGGGTACGGCTAACAACCGGTTTAACAACGGGTAATTTACCTTGGTTTCATTGTAAAAAACGCCCCAATTCACAGCATTTGATTTCATCACGGAGTTACCGTCAAATTCCAAAGGGGTCATACGCTGTGTTTCCGGATCCCAGTATAAGTAATAATCCATTTTGCCTTTGAACACATAACTGTCATCATCAGAAAACGCAATTTCTGATGCCAGAAACCACAGGGTTCTGTCCAGGTCAAGCACTTCAGATACCTCCGTTTCCAAATTAGTCAATGGCGTGGTATTCAACACCTCGCAGGTATTTACCAAATCATCCCAGGGGTTGGACTTAGTGGTGTTTTTGATGGTATAATACTGCTTATAGGTGGCTGTATCAGCACCAAGATAATTCAACCCGCCAGTGCCATCTCCCCAACCGCCTCCACCAGGTCCACCGCCACCAGATGGCCTGTCTGCGCGCCATCGCGTGCCGTCGTTACTAAAAAACCACTCCTGTATATAGTCACCGTTGATTTGCTGCACATTTGGATATACTCCCCAATTGATTCCATTAATCGTCAATCGCACAAAATTCCCTTTTGCCGCAGGAATATGCCGGCGAATTTGGTGCAGGTAAGAGACTTCCCGCATAAACGAGGCGTCCTCAAAGGCATTGTTCAGATTGAGTGTGGAATAACCGTTGATATCCTGACCTGCAACAAAAGCATCGAGTGTGATATTAAAGGATTTTTTGTCAGAATTTTGAACCTGCTGATAGGAGGTGTTCCCTTTAAACCGAACGCCAACATTCCAGAACGTATCATTCTCCACTATCATAGTGGCAGGTATATCCGTTTTGCTGGCATAATTTGTTTTCATCAACTGCCAAAAATCCGGCTGTTCAAACCAAAGCTGGATTTCCTGAAAAGTGCTTTCATCATAAAAACCTGTAGCAGGTCTTCCATTGGTATATAGAATGTGCTCATTTTCAGCAAAATACATAGAGCTGGGGAGATCCTGAGCTTTCGTTGAAGTGATGGTAGCACCCAAGATGAAACCAATCAGAATA
Organism: Saprospiraceae bacterium; assembly: GCA_016787545.1. Taxonomy (GTDB): domain Bacteria; phylum Bacteroidota; class Bacteroidia; order Chitinophagales; family Saprospiraceae; genus M3007. Next base: position 3,560 of record JAEUUS010000119.1, on the reverse strand, counting down.
ACAATTCCTTTCATAGTTGATGATGTTAATTAAACCCAGCTTATCATAGCTGGATTGAATGGAAAATCCCCCTGCCCTGAACCATTTGAGTGCATACTGAGTCAAACATATTCAGGACAAAGGGGCAAATTTTGCTAAACAAGACCAATAAGATGATCCAAAACCCTTAAAAAGTCAATACAAGACACAAATTACCCGCCATGCCCATGATGACCATGACCGCCGCCGTGTCCGCCATGGCCCGTAGTATCATGTGGATGCTGGATCGTGTCATGTACATGCAGGCTGTCATGGTGCATATGCAGACTGTCAAAATGATGCACGTGCAGGGAATCATGTACATGTAAGCTGTCGTGATGATGGTGCAGTGAATTGTGTACAAACAGGGTGTCGTGATGATGGCCGTGGCCTCCGCCACGCTCGGAAGTGATCAGATTTGAAGTGGCGCTGTCCAGGTTTAAAGGATCCTTATGGCAGGAAAAAAGGACTACCATTAGTCCGACTGCCAATGTCAAAAACAAATTCTTCATAATTAAAGCAAGAAGGTTGAAATAAGGCATCATTGCCTGATGTCTTACCACACGGAAAATGGTCATACCCGGTTGCGTAAACCTTTACTTTTCTGCATAATTTTCTCAACGTACAAAAAGCAAAATGACATTATCTTAGCAGCATGGAGGAATTATGCATCCGTCTTGCTCAAATATATCCGTTACCTGAACCTGCGCTGTCCAAATTTCTATCTATTTGGAAGTCAACCTCTTATGAAAAGGGGGCGCATTTATTGAAGACCGGTCAGATAAGTAATTATATGTATTTCGTAGGCAAAGGCGCTGTACGGATTTATTACCAAAAAGAGGAAAAGGAAATAACGGAATGGTTAGCGCTGGACAACAACTTCTTTTTTTCTATTCAAAGTTTTTTCCAGCGTGTACCCAGTCGATTAGCCATTCATGCGCTGGAAAATTCTGAAGTATTTATGATGCATCATGATGACCTCATGCAGTTATGCGAACAATCGCACGAAACGGAAAAGTTATTCAGAAAAATGATCACAACATCGCTGATTCTTTCTCAGATCCGCATGGAAAGCATTCAGTTTGAAAACGCCCATCAGCGATATCAGCGACTCCTCAGTAGTTCACCAGATATCCTAAGGCGTGTGCCATTGAGTTATATTGCCTCTTTCCTGGGTATCACACAGGAAACCTTGAGCAGGGTGAGAAATGCTCGGTAATTCCCACTTTATTATTTGACAATTGTCAAATATTGTAATGTCATTTCCACCTCACCTTTGTTGCCGGAAGGGCCCAATTTCACCTCTATTTATTCAACAACCTTACCTGCCACTCTGGTGTCGGGCTTAAACGGCAATCTCCTGCATGAAATACTCTTATCTCTTTCTACTAAGTCTGCTGATCCTCACCAATATTGGTTTTGCGCAAAACAATTTGCCGGTATTGGGTAAAACCAACAATAAAACCTTGCTCAATAACCTAACCACTGCTGAAAAAGCCCGGCTTGTAGTTGGCACCGGTATGAGGATGAGCGATATTAATGCCAATGCTGCAACACCTACTGCGCCAGCTGCCGGAACCAATGTAACCGGAAACATTCAAGGTGCTAATTTCGGCGCTGGGGAATCCAAGGTCCCGGGCGCTGCCGGTATTTTGTTTGAAGTTCCCAGGGTTGGTATCCCTTCTATCGTTTTGGCTGATGGCCCTGCAGGATTGCGCATTAACCCTATGCGCAAAAGCGCCCCGGATCAAACATTCTATTGTACGGCTTTCCCGGTGGCTACTCTGATAGCTTCTACCTGGAACCTGGATCTTGCCGGACAAATAGGCTCTGCTATGGGTGAAGAAGCCCGGGATTATGGAGTAGATGTGCTTTTGGCCCCAGCCATGAATATTCACCGGAACCCTTTGGCAGGCCGAAATTTTGAATATTTCAGTGAAGATCCACTTATTTCCGGGAAAATGGCCGCTGCTTTGGTCAATGGTATCCAATCCAAAGGGGTTGGTACTGCCATCAAGCACTTTGCCGCCAATAACTCCGAAACCAATAGAATGAACCTAAATACGGTGGTGAGCGAACGAGCATTGCGGGAAATCTACCTCAAAGGATTTCAAATTGCAGTGAAAGAAAGTAGCCCTTGGACGGTTATGTCTTCTTATAATAAAATTAATGGCGTTTACACTTCTGAAAGTGAAGATCTGCTCACGCAAATTCTGCGCAAAGAATGGGGCTTTGATGGGTTGGTTATGACCGATTGGTTTGGTGGTAAAATCGCCCCCAACCAGTTAAAAGCAGGCAACGACCTCATCATGCCTGGAACTCCTATGCAAATTGAAGCAGTGGAAAACGCTGTCAAAGATGGCAGTCTCACCCTTGCTGCGCTGGATCAAAATGTCAGCCGGCTCCTTGATTTGATTCAAAAAACAGGCACATTCTATGGCCGTAAGCCATCCAACAAACCTGATTTAAAAGCCCATGCCGAAGTGGCAAGAATGGTAGCAAGTGAAGGTATGATATTGCTTAAAAACCAGGAAAATATACTTCCTATTCGGAAAGTGGTAAAACAGGTTGCTGCATTTGGCAATACTTCTTACGACCTTATCTCTGGAGGAACTGGGAGTGGCGACGTCAATGAAGCCTATACCATCTCCCTGGAAGCCGGGTTAAGCAATGCAGGACTTCAACTTGATGAAGAGCTAAAAACAACCTATCAGGAGTACATTCGTCAGGCCAAGGCTGCCCGTCCGCCTAAAAAATCTTTTTTCGAAATGGAACAGCCCATTGTTGAAATGACCCTCAACAAGGCTGTGTTTGCCCGCAAAGCAGAAACGGCCGATGTGGCTATCGTTACCATCGGCCGTAATGCAGGGGAGTTTCAGGATCGCAAGCTTGAGAACGATTTTTACCTGAGTGCACAGGAAAAAACCTTGCTGCAACAGGTAAGCACTGCATTTCACGCCGCTGGGAAAAAGGTGGTGGTGATTATTAACACTGGCGGCGTTATTGAAATGACCAGTTGGCAGGATCAGGCAGACGCCATTTTGCTGGCCTGGCAAGGCGGACAGGAAGCAGGCAATGCCATCGCTGATGTACTTATTGGTAAAATTAATCCTTCAGGCAAACTGGCCACCACCCTGCCGGTTGATTATCCGGATGTTCCCGGTTCTGACAAGTTTCCCGGGCTTCCAGCCGATAAGCCTACAGAAATTACATACGAAGAAGGCATTTACGTTGGATATCGTTATTTCGATGCATTTAAGGTAAAACCCGCCTATCCATTTGGTTTTGGATTATCTTATACTGAATTCAAATACGGTTCGGCTAAACTCAGCTCCGACAAACTAACCAAGAACCTGGTTTGTACAATTTCCATCACCAACACAGGTAAATTAGCCGGAAAGGAAGTGGTTCAAATGTATATAGCAGCGCCGGTAAATGGCCTGGAAAAACCCGTTAAAGAGCTGCGTGGATTTGCCAAAACCAAGTTGCTGGCTCCGGGTGAGACCCAGGAACTCAGTTTCTCAATTCAGGCAAAAGACCTA
>JAEUUS010000109.1 GCA_016787545.1 Saprospiraceae bacterium | reverse complement strand
GCCGAAAAAGCCCGAGAACTGGGCGTAGTATTAATGGATTTCGGGGTGAAAGACATTGTGCTTCCCGGCGACGTGAAAGAAATCATGAACCAGGTTCTGATCGCGGAAAAACGCGCCCAGGCCAACGTGATCATGCGTCGGGAAGAAACTGCCTCCACCCGAAGCCTCATGAACACCGCCAAGCTCATGGAAGAAAACGCCATGTTGCTGAAGCTCAAGGAAATGGAATACGTGGAAAAAATTGCCGAAAAGATCCAAACCATCCAACTCTCCGGAGGCGGCCAACTGGTAGATCAATTAAAGCAATTGTTTGTGCGATAGCACCCCGGCCCCAGCGGGGCGATATTTTTGTAGGCCCAGCGGGGCGATATTTTTGTAGGCCGGCGCAACATGGAGGTTGCGCCGGCATTCGTGTTTTAAGGGAGAAGATAATAGATCTCTACAATCTCCTCATTCCGAACGCAAGGACTTGACTGGATTGGCAAGAGCAGCACGGATACTTTGAAAACTTACAGTTAAAAAAGCAATGACCACCGCCAATAAACCGGCGCCAATAAATACCAGGGGCTGGATTTTTACGCGATAGACGAAATCTGCCAGCCAATTTTGCATGAAGTAATAAGCCACCGGGCTTGCAATGAAAATTGCAATAAACACCAGTTTTAAAAAGTCCTTTGCCAGTAACCCGGAAATATCCGTGATACTTGCACCAAGTACCTTCCGGATGCCAATTTCTTTTGTGCGGTTCAATGTTGAAAGCGTGGCTAAGCCCAACAAACCTAAACATGCCAAAAATACGGCAATGCCACCAGCCCAAGCGATAGTTTTACTGATCCGAGATTCTGAAATGTAATAATTTTTGAGTTTTTCATCCAAAAATGTGTATTGGAAAGGCAATATCGGTGCTGCTTGGGCCCATGCAGCCTTTATTTGATCTATTGCCTTGTTTGGATCGCCGGCTGCGATGCGTACGAAAAACTGTTTCGGCAAACGGTCTTGAAACCTTATAAACATCATAGGGTACATCTTTTCGTGCAACGAGCGGAAATTGAAATCTCGCACAACACCGATTACCACAGGATTTCGTTTCGGATCCTGTTCATTATAGCCCGTGAGAACCTGACCAATTGCTGTCTCATTTGTCCAGCCAAAGTTATGTACTGCCGTTTCGTTCAGGATTACCGAAGTCATGCTGTCCTGCTTGTTGTTTGAATCAAAATTTCGTCCAGAAACGAGGGGTATCTTAAGTACCTGAAGGTATTCAGGGTCAATAAAATGCTCAAATAATACTTTGCTCTGTCCTTGATAATCAAACTTGGAATTCCCTGCATGCTCACCAGCGCCAAGTGAAAATTCAGACCCACTTATACCTTCAATTGCCGCGCAACCTGCCAGCGCCTGGCGAAAACGGGTAAGTGTTTTAGATGGGTCTGCTACCCCATCAGCATGCACAACCAGGACGTTTTCTTTGTTATAGCCCAGATCTTTTGAATACAGAAAATCCATCTGCTGTAGCATGATGAAAGTACATATGATCAAACTAATGGATAGTACAAATTGAAAGATGACAAGTGATTTGGAAAACCAATTTTCACCAGCAATTTTCAATTTACTTTTCAAGGTCTCGAGGGGAGAAAAACCCGACAATATGAAAGCTGGATAGACACCTGCTAAGATGCCAACCATCAGCATAAGCCCTGGAGTAAGCCAAAGGATTTCCGGAAACTGTTGCAAATCAAACGCCAGTTGTTTGTCTGAAAGTTTATTAAAAACAGGTAACAGACTTTTTGCCAGAGCAGCTCCTGTGATTGTTGAAAAACCGCTAAGCAAAACTGCCTCCGCTAAGAATTGCCTGGAAAGCTGCCCTCGGCTAGCACCAACCACTTTTCGCACCCCAATTTCTCTTGCTCGCCCTGCGGAACGTCCTATAGCCAGAGTGGTAAAATTAATACAGGCTATAAGCAAAATTATACCGCCCAATGCCAATAAAACCAACGAACGTGACGGGCTTATACCTAGATCCGGATCGTGGTGCAGTGACTGAATGGGCAAAAGGCCAAAGGTTACGGGCGGCTCCTGCTTGCTCCAAAGACCATTTG
>JAEUUS010000557.1 GCA_016787545.1 Saprospiraceae bacterium | reverse complement strand
GGGTAGTGGCAGTATTTCAACCACTTTTTCCTCCAATATCGTACCTGCACCCATACTGGATCAATTACCCATTGTACCAGACTCTCTGCGTTTGCGTATTGCCACCACGCGTTTGGACGTGGTAGATGCCTGGGGAACCATGCAAATTCCTGGGGGCAGCTTTGAGGTGCTGCGCAAAAAACAGACAGATTACCGCGAAACCCGCATGGATGCCAAGGTGCCCTTCCTGGGCTGGCTTGATGTTACGGATATCGCCCTGCAATCTGCCGGTATTGCCGGATTGGGGGTGGACACACTGGTTTCTTACCACTTCTTGAACAACCAATCCAAGGAGTCTATCGCGATTTGCACGCTGAACGGCGCACAGGATGACATTGCCACCATTCAGTACAAAAGCCTCAATACTTCAGGCATTTTCACGCCGGAAAGCGCAGATTACGCATTGTTTGCCTTCCCAAATCCGGCTACTGACCGACTGCAATTGCAGGCATCCGGTGTGCCAAAAGGGACCTGCCAGTTATTTTTCCTGGATGCTTCCGGCAAGGCTGTTTCGCGCAGTGTGCTGGAATTATCCGCCGGCCAATTGGATCAAAGTGTGTCTGTAAGTCAGCTAACCCCGGGAGTTTACTGGTGTCGTTTGCTATTTCCCAACGGCCAAACAGGGGTGGTTACTTTTGTGAAACAGTAAGCTCATGTTCAGTTGGGTAAAACGCCTTTATCAGACTCTTTTTACGCCCAAAAACGGATCCGATGAGGCGCCATTTGTATGGTGCCTCATCGGAAATATCAAAGAACAAACGGAACAAGGTCCTGAGCACGAGCTCAGACAAGGCACCAAACATTTTTCTCCCGGAGCCAAGATTTACTGTATGCCGGTAAAGTGGGGAGATGGCTATGAAAATATCCAGGTCATTGGATTACACCGGAAATCAAAGAAGTATATTTGCATAGTGATGCCTTCCCGGCACATCACTGCCTGGCGTTTACAAAAAGTGTATAAGCCATTTATACGCCAATTAATGGCAGAAAACAAAGGCTGGACCAATAGCAATCAGGATAGGGAAACCATATTAAGTATGGCAAAATCGCTATCCCGATAGTTGTCCCATCGTTCATCCTTCATCGTCCTATCGTTCACATGTCTATCACCCCCGATCAGGCCCTTCAGAAAATGGAGCGTTTTTGCGCCTACCGCGAACGTTGTCCGAAAGAAGTACGCAGCAAACTCAAAGAAATGGGGCTTTCCCGTGCGGATTCCGAGCAGATTTATCAGGTATTGCAGGAAGACAATTTTTTCAACGAGGAACGCTTTGCCATGGCTTATGCAGGCGGGAAATTCCGCAGCAACCAATGGGGCCGGGTGCGCATCAGGCAGGAGTTAAAAATGCGCAGCATTGCGCCAGAGTATATTGCCCAGGCCCTGGACGCTATACCTGAGGAAGACTATGAGGCTTTGGTGCGCAAACTCATGGAACGAAAAATGCAGCAATACGAAGGGGATGACAATGCCCGCGATAAAACCATTGCCTCCCTCAGCCGTGCCGGCTTCGAATTGGAGCTCCTATTCCGTTTGTTTGAACGCTGATGGAACGCGGATTGGAACGCGGATTTTTTGGAACGCGGATGACGCGGATTTGGGTATGGAACGCGGATGACGCGGATGACGCGGATTTTTTGGAACGAGGATGACGCAGATGACGCGGATTTGGGTATGGAAAGCGGATGACGTGGATGACGCGGATTTTTTGGAACGCGGATGACGCAGATGACGCGGATTGGGATATGGAACGCGGATGACGCGGATTTTTAAAATTGCCTTCGGCAATTTTGGCTTTGAAAGGAGCTGAAATCTCATTTTTCCTAAAAAGGCTGCCGAAGGCAGCAGAAAAATCCGCGTCACCCGCGGCATCCGCGTTCCATACCCAAATCCGCGTCACCCGCGGCATCCGCGTTCCATACCCAAATCCGCGTTCTCCGCGTTCCAAAAAATCCGCGTTCCAATCCGCGTTCCCAATCCGCGTGCTAAATGATACCTTTGCGCCGCGAATCTCCGAAGTCGCTATTCCTACATGAACTTCCTTACCCTCGAGAACGTAACCAAGAGTTACGGGGAAAAAGTCCTTTTCCAAAACATCAGCCTGCACATTGACAAGGGGCAAAAGATTGGGCTGATTGCCAAAAATGGCACCGGCAAAACCACTTTAATGCGGGTGATTGCCGGCAAGGAAGGTTCTGAAGGCGAGGGCGCCAAAATCACCCTGCGCAAAGACATCCGGATTGGTTGGTTGGATCAGGAACCCATTTTTCCACCGGGCATGGATGTGCTCAGCGCCGTACTTGATCCTGCCAATCCGCTGGTTCGGGTAGTGCAGCGCTATGAAAAAGCGCTGTTACACCCAGAAAATGCCGATGAATTGAATGAGGCAATTGCCGATATGGACGAGCAAAATGCCTGGACCTTTGAAGCAAAAGTGAAGGAAACCCTGTTCAGGTTTCGTATGGAGGATTTTGAGCAAAAGGTGGGCAGTCTTTCTGGTGGTCAGCAAAAACGCCTGGCTCTGGTGAAAATCCTGCTCGACGAGCCTGATTTTCTGATTCTCGACGAGCCTACCAACCACTTAGACATAGAGATGATTGAATGGATTGAAGAATACCTGCAGCAGCCTGGCATTACCTTGTTTATGGTAACCCACGATCGCTATTTTCTGGAAAATGTTTGCGACAGCATCATTGAATTAGATGGCGGACAATTGCGCCGGTATTCCGGCTCTTATGCCGATTATTTAGAGAAAAAAGCGCTGCGGGAAGAAAATGAAGCCACCACTTATGAACGTCAGAATAAACTCCTGACTCGGGAGCTGGACTGGGTACGCCGTTCACCTCAAGCCCGAACCACTAAAGCTAAGGCCCGGGTAGATGCTTATTTCGACCGAAAGGAAACTAACGATGCGCTGAAGAAGAAGAATGACGACATGAGCATCTCAATCAAGGAAAACTGGCTTGGGAGCAAAATTCTGGAATGTCACAACATCAGTAAAACCTTTGGCGCCAAAAAGGTGCTCGACAATTTCACCTACAAATTCAAGCGTAAAGAACGGGTGGGTATAGTTGGGCAAAACGGATCCGGAAAATCCACTTTCCTGCAGATCATCACACAATTGCTTCCTCCCGACACGGGCAAAGTGGTGGTGGGCGAAACCGTGATTTTCGGGCATTACCGGCAGGAAGGTATCCAGATGAATGAAGATAAACGCGTGATTGATGTAATCCGCGATATTGCCGATTATATACCGCTGGAAAAAGGAAAAGAGTTGTCGGCCGCACAATTGCTGGAGCGTTTCCTGTTTTCGCGTCCGCAGCAACAGGTTTATGTGAGTCAGCTCTCGGGTGGTGAACGCCGGCGACTGTATTTGCTCACCATCCTGATGAAAAACCCTAATTTTCTGATTCTCGACGAGCCCACGAACGATCTGGATGTGCTGACACTTCAGGTTTTGGAGGATTTTCTGGAAGAGTATCCGGGATGTTTGGTGGTGGTTACGCACGACCGCTATTTTATGGACCGATTGGTGGAACACCTGTTTGTATTTGAAGGGGATGGGAAAATCAAGGATTTCAACGGAACTTACGCTGAATACCGCGCCATGAAACGCACGGAGGCCGCTGCCAACCGCGAACAGGCCACAGCGAGCCGTCAGCCAGCCACTACTGCAACGCAGGAACCAACCGTTGGCCTGAGCAATACGGAACGCAATGAGATGAAAAAGCTGGATAAAGAAATCGGGGCGTTGGAAAGCCGAAAAAAGGAAATACTGGAGCGATTTAACGCCGAGGATTTAGGCGCTGATGAAGCTGCCAAATTATCCACCGAACTCGGACAAGTTCAGGAAAACCTGGAAATCAAGGAAATGCGGTGGCTGGAATTGGCGGAGCGGGCGTAAGGGAATGTGAGGAATGTGGGGAATGTGAGGAATGTGGGGAATGTGGGGAATGTG
>JAEUUS010000092.1 GCA_016787545.1 Saprospiraceae bacterium | reverse complement strand
TGGAGGCATTGCGCAAATTCACGCAGGCGCAGGTACGCGTGTTGCGCGATGGTCATTGGCAGGCGCTTGCATCGGAAGAACTGGTGCCGGATGATTTGGTAAGTATTGAAGAAGGGGAGCGGGCAGCCGCTGATGGCTTTTTGTTGGAGCAAAATGACCTTGCAATGGATGAATCTGCTCTAACAGGTGAAAGTTTGCCGGCAGAAAAAAAGGCATGGTCCGGAAAATCTTCTGAAACACCTCTTGAGGCAAAAATATTCCAGGGAAGTATTGCTGCTTCCGGAAGAGGTATCTATCAGGTAACAGCCATTGGAACAGGCACCGAATTTGGCAAGCTGGGTAGATCCATTGAAAATATAGATTCTGTTAAAACGCCGCTTCAAATTCAAATTAAACGCTTTGTAACCCAAATGGGTATTGTAGGCGGCCTGGCTTTTTTACTCGTATTTCTGTTGAATTATTGGCTGGAACAGGATGTGTGGGCTGCTTTGCTATTTTCACTCACCCTGGCAATGGCTATTTTGCCAGAAGAAATTCCGGTGGCCTTTAGCGCATTCATGGGCCTTGGCGCCTTTCGGATGATCAAGCATGGCATTCTCGCTAAACATCCAGGTACGGTAGAGAGCCTCGGCTCGGCAACAGTAATTTGCCTGGATAAAACCGGTACCATCACCCAAAATCGCATGTCAGTGGCTGAGGTTGTCCACCTCGGTAATGCCGGAACCACACTCGAACTGGCACTTTGGGCAAGTGAACCTGTGGTTTTTGATGCTATGGAAAAAGCGATTCTGGAACAGGTGCAAACGGAAAAACAAGCCAGAAACGACCCCAGAAAAGGATATCGCTTGGTTAAAGAATACGCCCTCTCCGGAAGGCCACCCATGATGACCCACGTTTGGGAAAAAGAAGGCACTCAGCTTCGGGTTGTTGCCTGTAAAGGAGCGGTGGAAAAAGTGCTCGAAGTTTCCGGCGCAACAGATGCCTTATTAACGGAGGTACATGCGCATGTGGAATCACTTGCGGCTAAAGGATTCAGGGTGTTGGGCGTGGCAAGCGCCTCGATGGAAGGAATGGAATATCCTGAGGATCAGGCAGATTTTTTATGGCACTTTGAAGGTTTGGTCGCTTTTTATGATCCTCCAAAAGACAATGTCTCACAGGTTTTTCAACGCTTTTATGAGGCTGGAATAAAAGTTGTGATGATCACTGGCGATCACCTCGTTACGGCACAACATATTGCAAGAAGTACCGGACTAAAAGGCTGGGAGGTTGCCATGACAGGCCAACAGGTCATGGCGTTGAATGATACAGACCTTCAGGATGCCGTTCAAAGAGTGAACGTTTTTGCGCGTATGTTTCCTGATGCTAAACTCAGAATTGTGAATGCGCTCAAAGCCAACGGCGAAATTGTAGCCATGTCTGGCGATGGCGTAAATGATGGCCCTGCCTTGAAATCTGCTCAAATCGGCGTAGCTATGGGTAAAAGAGGCACTGAAATTGCGAAAAGTGCCGCTTCACTGGTTTTGCTGGAAGACGATCTGCATGCGATGGCTACTGCGGTACGGATGGGAAGAAGGATTTATGAGAACCTCCGGAAGGCCATTCGCTATATCATTTCAATTCACTTGCCTATTGTTCTGGTCGTGCTGTTGCCCTTGTTAATGGGCTGGCCATATGTGCACATTTTACTTCCCTTGCACGTCATTTTTCTGGAATTGGTGATGGATCCAACTGCGGCAGTGGCTTTTGAAAATGAACCTGCCGAAGCAAATGTTATGAAAAAGCCGCCAAGAAGGGCCAGTGCCTCTTTATTTTCCTGGAAAGAACTTGGAGTGAGTTTACTGCAGGGCGCTATAATCACTGTTGCCGTATTGTACATGTATCATATCGGGGTACATCAGGGAATGTCGGAGCAAGGCGTGCGGTCTATGGTTTTTGCCACCCTTGTTTCGGCCAATATTTTTCTGACCCTGGCCAATCGCTCTTTTGATTTCGCGATTAACAAGACTCTTTTTTACAAAAACGGTCTTTTGCCCTTCATCCTGGCCATATCGGCCTTGCTGCTGTTACTCATCTTGTACGTTCCATTATTGTCCGGCTTATTTGATATGACGGCATTATCCGTCGCCAACCTGGGCTGGTGTTTACTCGCTGGCTTTTTGAGTGTGGTCTGGTTTGAGCTGTATAAAATTGCGAAAGGATAGGACACCCGTACCGGCGGGTTTAGCCGCCACAGTTTGATCATTTTGAAGAAAGGAGCTGAGCGTAGCTCTCTTACCAAAACGGCAATTCCGCCCTCATTAACCCAAAATGTCAAGCCGAACGCCAACTAAAACACCAAAACACTAAAACACTCAGGCACTCAACCATTACCCCAGTGCCTGCAATTCAACCAGCTTTCTGTAAATCTTACCTTCTTTCATTAAGCTGTCGTGCGTACCACGCTCCACAATGCGGCCGGCATCCATGACTACTATTTCATCGGCATTTTGAACTGTACTGAGTCGGTGTGCGATGACTAAGGCTGTTCGGTTTTCCAGGAGTTTTTCGAGTGCTGCCTGCACCAGTTTTTCCGACTCTGAATCCAGGGCAGAGGTAGCTTCATCGAGGATAAGGATGGGCGGATTTTTAAGTAATGCCCGCGCAATGGTCAGTCGCTGGCGTTGCCCGCCGCTGAGTTTGGAGCCTCGATCGCCGATATTGGTATCGTATCCATCAGGTAGATTAGAGATGAATTCGTGTGCATTGGCTGCTTTTGCCGCGGCTAAAACCATATCATCCGTTGCTTCTGTGTTGGAAAACGCGATGTTATTGCGCACTGTTTCATTAAATAAAATGGCTTCCTGACTGACAATACCCATTAATGCCCGAAGATCCTGTAACTGCAGTTGACGCAGGTCTTTTCCGTCAATCAGAATTTCGCCTGAGCCCGGGTCATAAAAACGTGGCAACAAATCGGCCATGGTGCTTTTGCCGGCGCCGGACGCCCCCACCAGTGCTACTATTTTCCCTTTGGGTATGATTA
>JAEUUS010000084.1 GCA_016787545.1 Saprospiraceae bacterium | reverse complement strand
GTGTCAAATTCCATCAGATTATCGGTTGGAGGCAAATCCGGAGCATCTGTGGCAAAAAGTCGAACAATTTGGGCGTTTTTTTCTAAAAAATCCAGGCTTAGGTAGTGATCCGGCTGAAACAACCGCATTTTTCGCATTTGTTTCAGGGAAATTCTGCTTGCCGTGAGGTTGGCAACACAGCCATTTTCAAATTCAATACGGGCATTGGCTATATCGGGGGTATTGCTCAAAACGGCAACCCCGGAAGCACTCACTTTTTTTACCGGAGATTTCACCAGGTGCAAGATCAGGTCCAGGTCATGGATCATCAAATCCAATATAACCGATACTTCAGTGCCCCTTGGTTGAAATGTTGCCAAACGGTGGCCTTCAATGAACATAGGACTCAACTTCATTCCTCCCAGCGCAGTAAAAGCAGGATTGAAACGTTCAACATGGCCAACCTGTACTTTTACGCCATGTTTTTCGGCCAATTTGAGGAGTTTGCGTCCTTCCGCAACCGTTTGGGTGACTGGTTTTTCAATAAAGGTATGCTTGCCTGCCTGTATGGCTTTAGAAGCCAAAAGGTAATGAAAGGTTGTTGGCGTTACAATATCAACAGCGTCTACTTCGGCAAGTAAACCGGCTAATGATTTATACCTTTTAACCCCAAATTGCGCAACAGCACTTTCTGCGTTTTTATCGTCAGGGTCATAAAATCCCACCAAATCCCAACATTTGGCTGCCTGAATACACTTCAAATGAATTTTTCCAAGATGTCCTGCACCCAAAAGTCCGATCCTCATCAGTGAGCGTATAAATGATTGCGTGGAAGTGAATATTATCTAAGGGCAGCGTTGATGCTGTCCAGCGCTTGTTGACCAGGACATAAAACACCTTTTTCCAGGGTGTTTAAAGGTTGGGTCGTGGTATTGAGCAAACTATGCAGGTCTCTGGTTTCCGGTTCAATGAAGATGAGGCCGGTCAGGATTTCGCCGCTTGCCTTTGCGTGATATAATTTGTTTACGGCTGAATGACGATCACGTGGATTGAAGTCGGGCGATAATTTGTTGAGGTGGATGGTAGAACCATCGTGTAATTGCACCGCAACCGTATCTCCTTCAGCATATTCAGTTGTAATTTCTTCCATAATGGGCACGAAATCAACCGCAGCGGTGGCTTCTATATGTTCACGTGTATAATCGTAAGACTTTGTGGAGCCTACATTATTATTGAAGGTTACACAAGGCGAAACCACGTCAATAAGCGCAAAACCGGGGTGCGACATACCAGCCTTGATCAAAGGAATAAGCTGATCCTTATCACCGGAGAAGCTGCGGGCCACAAAGGTTGCTCCCAATTCAAGCGCCAGGCCCACCATATCAATAGCCTGATACAGATTGGCAGCGCCGGATTTGTTGATGGAGCCAAAGTCGGCAGTAGCAGAATCCTGCCCTTTGGTCAAACCATAACAACCATTGTTCATGATGATATAGGTGATATTCAGATTGCGCCGAATAGCGTGAACGAACTGACCCATACCAATAGAGGCGGAATCGCCATCGCCGGAAACACCAATGTACATCAGGTCACGATTGGCCAAATAGGCGCCTGTGGCCACAGAGGGCATTCGTCCGTGTACGGAGTTGAAGCCGTGGGAATTTGCAAGAAAGTAGGTAGGCGTTTTAGAAGAGCAGCCGATACCAGATAGTTTGGCAACCTTATGTGGTTCCACGGCCATTTCAAAACAAGCCTGAATGATGGCGCCGCTCACCGAATCGTGGCCACAACCAGCACAAAGGGTTGACAAGGCTCCTTCGTAGAACTTCTTGGTATATCCCAGCGCATTTTTAGGCGCTTCCGGGTGACGAAAAACTGGACGAACAAATGTCATATTGCGTAAAAATCTACAAATGTGAAGGCCCCGCCGGGGCAAGGATTGGATTGGGGTGTTGGGTTGTTATTCACTTACTTCCGACTCACTCGGTTCACCAGGCACATGCTCCGCAAAAGGAGGCTTCAACTTACCCACCAATTGCTCAAATATCTTTTGCCGAATCACATCAGCGGTAATTGGGAATCCATCATAGTTGAGAATGGAGGTTAACTTGGCTGGGTTAGCTCCTAATTCATTGATAATAAGTGATTTGAACTGAGCATCCCGATTTTGTTCCACAATGAACACCCGCTGGTGATTATCAATGAATTGCTGAACTTCCTGGCTGAACGGGAAGGCTTTTACCCGCATACAATCCAGCGTGATGCCTTGTTCGGTCAATAAATCCCTGGCTTCATTGGCGGCATAGGTGGTGGTGCCAAAAAACAACATGCCAAACGCACTTTGTTTTTCCTGCTGGTACAATTCCGGTCCCGGAACATATTGCTTGGCCGTTTCCCACTTTTTCACCAAACGATCCATGTTGCGCACATACGCCGGGCCTTCTTCGGTATACACGGCATATTCATCTCTCGAGGTGCCCCTGGTAAAGAAAGAACCTTTGGTTGGGTGAGTGCCGGGAATGGTACGGTAAGGAATACCATCGCCATCTACATCCAGATAACGCCCGAAGCGTTCGGTCATTTGTTCCAGTTGCTCGGCATTAAACACCTTGCCACGGTCGTATGGCTTGCTATGGTCCCATTTCAAGGGTGGCGACATGTTTTCATTCATGCCCAAATCCAGGTCGGTCATGACCAAAACCGGGGTTTGCAAACGTTCCGCCAGGTCAAAAGCTACTCCCATCATAGAAAAGCACTCAGCCGGGGTACTAGGGAACAGTAACACCTGTTTGGTATCGCCATGCGAAGCATAGGCTGCAATGAGAAGGTCAGATTGCTGGGTGCGAGTGGGCATGCCCGTACTTGGTCCGCCACGCTGTACATCCACAAGCACTGTGGGAATTTCGGCAAAATAGGCAAGTCCCAAAAACTCACTCATGAGCGAAACGCCCGGGCCGCTGGTAGCTGTGAAGGATCTGGCGCCATTCCAGTTGGCGCCGATCACCATGCCGATAGCAGCGAGTTCGTCTTCCGCCTGAACGATGGCAAAGTTATTTTGCCCGGTTTCCGGGTCAATCCGGTATTTTTTGGCATATTTTCCAAACGCATCCGCCAGAGAGGTGGAAGGTGTGATGGGATACCAGGATAATACCGTGGCGCCAGCATACACAGCTCCCAATCCACAGGCAGAGTTGCCATCCATCATGATCCAGTCTTTTACTAAATCTCTGCGTTCCACCCGAAATTCTGCAAAAGGACAGGTAAAATGTTCAAAAGCGAATTGGCGCCCCATTTCCATGGCTTCATAGTTGGCGGTCACCAACTTTTCCTTGCCTTTGAATTTTTGCTGAATGATGCCTTGTAAGACTTCAATTTCAATATTCAGCAAGGCTGACAATGCGCCAACATAAATCATGTTTTTCAACAATTGCCTTTGGCGAGGGTCAGCAAATTTATCCATACACATTTGCATCATCGGGATACCCAGATAATGAATATCGTCGCGGATAAAATCCTTATACAACTCCTTGGTACTGTCGTAAATAAAATACCCGCCAGACTTCACATTCGCAATGTCTTTGGGCATGGATTGTGGATTGACACTTACCATGATATCCACGCCTTCACGTCGGCCCAGATATCCTTTTTCACTCACCCGAACTTCATACCAGGTTGGTAATCCCTGAATATTGGATGGGAAAATATTTTTTGGAGAAACAGGTATGCCCATGCGGAATATGGCCTTGGCAAACATATCATTTGCACTTGCAGAACCGGTTCCATTCACATTGGCAAAGCGGATAACAAAGTCGTTGAGCACTTTTTAGCAGGCAAAAAAGGTGTAAAGTTGGAAGTTGAGTCAGGCGCTAAAACAGCGGCTTTTGCTCACCTCGTATGATTTGCAGCGCAATAATAAACAATGCGCCGAAAGTAATGGAGACATCCGCAAAATTGAATACTCCAGTTTCAAAAAAACCGATATTTATGTACAAAAAATCAGTCACTGACCCATAAGCAATGCGGTCAACTATGTTGCCGATGCCTCCGCCGATGATGCAACAGATTCCCATCGCAACGCTCATGGATATTTTAGCGTTAAAAAGCCAGATACACATTCCCAGCATCATCAAAGAAGGTAACACATGTAACAAGAGCGTTTTCGCCCAGGGTTCCCATTGGTCACCCATGCTCAGAAAAGCTCCGGTGTTTTCCACTTTCGTGAGTAACACATGCTCCCCTGCAAGTGGAATTTGCTCATGGTATCCTATATGGTCCCGTACCAGTGATTTGGATGCCTGATCGCAACCAATATTGATTGCGATGATACCAAGGAACAGAAAATACCGGAAAAATGATTGTTTAAGCAACAACATGGGCTACTGTTTAATAATGGATCTGGTGAATGATTTTGGTCCAGCCTGGATGGTCAGATAATAAGTTCCATTGGCAAAATGCGACAAGTCAATTGGAAGTTGTATGGTCACCTGATTCAGGTCTTGCGCCCAAATCTGGCGCTGCCTGCTGTCGGTCAACACGAGTTTTAGCGGCATCAGTTGAGCCAATTCCAGGTCAAGTTGTACTTTATCCAAGGTTGGGTTTGGCGTTAGCCTGAAAGATTTGACGAATGAAGGTGTTTCTGTGGAGGTAGCCACGACATCAATACTTGCAGAAGTTGAACAACCTACCAAATCTGTAACCACAGCAGTGTACTGACCACTTTCTGTTGCAAGTAGTTGACTTCCCGTGCCTACCGGATTGGTATTGTTTTCAAAGAACCATGTAACGTTTGCCGTAGGCGGATTTATGACTGCGGAAATGGTGTTTCCGGAAACATTCAACAGAACCTCCGGATTGGGGAAAACAGTTACCAAAACAGCGTTGGATATCTCCGACATACAATTGGCAGAGATGGCCTGCACATAATAAGAGCCTGTCGTCAATGCGGTAAACGTGCCATTAGGG
>JAEUUS010000549.1 GCA_016787545.1 Saprospiraceae bacterium | reverse complement strand
ATTAACGTAATTCTTGGGGTGTTGGCAAAAAATCCAATCGGATTGATAATAGAATCAAACCGGGTCATTTTGTCTCCATTCAGGCAGCCTTGGAAGGAGGTCTCCACGAATTGTATGGAGGTGTCCGGCAAATTATACAGGCAATTAGGCTTAAAAGTTAAGTTTGTTTTGAGCGTAAAGCCTTCATCAAGAGGATCTGTGAATGCAGGGGCAAAATCAATATTTAGAAACTCAGGCGTGTGCGCAAACGGTAACGAAATATTGCTTAACCATGGAAGACTGTCTTGAAGTGTCAGGTATTCCAGTCGTGCCGATTGTAGTTCTAATCCTTGTGGGCAAGTTTGATAATAGTCTGATATCCATCCCAATGGGCGTACTTCAAAAGGAAACATATTTTCCCTGGCGATGCGCAACGAATATCTGAATTTTTTCACCTCTGTAGAGGTCGCACAAGGTTTTATGGTGTGCGTATTCGGGGAGCGATTTAATTGCCAGCCGGAATATTGCATTTTTGCACTGGCGATATTGTCCCATGCAACTAAGCCCCCGCCAATGTTTAAGGCTGTTCTGAACCCAACTAAAGCAGGATCAGGAAGATTACCGGAAGCTGGTTTGAAGTTGGTGTTAAGCTTATAATCGTTGTAAATAAAAACGGAATCACCTATTTCCAGATAAGGTTTGCTAATGCACCCTGCTCCCATCATGTCAGGTAATGAAAACAGATAATTGTGATGCATAGAACAAACCTCGTCTATGGCCTGCGGCGGGAAAGTATTAGGGAGTTCTAACCGTATATAAACGCCACCTTTTTTTGCATACGATCCATTCCATGAGCAGGTTTCTTCCAGCCCATTTGCATATTTGATCCTGACAAGCGTTTCAACGAGGATTATTTTTGAAGTGTCGGTGAAGCCATTTTGGGCAGTTTCTGTAACGAAAATATCATTTCCGTTAATGGCTAAATCTGAAGCTACAACCTCATTCCACACAGTGTAATAAATACTGTCTATCTGGATTAAGGTGTCTACGGTACCACAAAACTCCACCCTGAGGGTATCGCCTGCCAAAAAACGGTCTTTCCTCCATTGGCTTGAGGCAACAGACAAAGGAACATCTGCTTTACGGTCGTCTTGTTCATCCTTCCAACCTGGATTCTGTCTGTAAGCCATCCACCAGTGTTTTAAGCCCGGTATTCTAACATTAGGAATGGCTCCCACCTCAAAATCGCCTCCACCTCCACCGGTTGGATCACACTTGTTGTCTACGCCAAGTAATCTGTTGTTACAGTCTGAAATGCCACATTGTTCTGGTGTTTGCAATGTTAATCCCCAATAGGATACATCTGTCATGGATTGGAAACAACATGCGCTTGTGTATACTACTTCACCATCGATGATAACAGGCGCACAAATTAAATTGGAATCGCAGGTGTATTTCAGGCAGTAATCCAAATCCACCGTATCGCCTGACAAGGGTGTTTTCCATGCCAAATGCACCAATTGCTGCCCCTGATTATCAATACTGCTTTCAAATAATGCAGGTGTTTGATTGTCAAGTAATAGTCCGCAGGTGGGATCAATTGTCACGCTTTTGGGCAATACCATTTTAAGGTGCCAATACCCATCTTCCAATAAATATTTTCCTCGCGCCTGATAATGAAATGGGTAGGATTCTCCTGCTTCCATACAATCTCCCAGGGAAGCAGAGTGCTCAGCAAAAACAACATACCCAACTTCTGGCAAAATGAGCGAATTCCCGGAACTGGATCCATTTATAGGACAATCTTTCTGAAAAAAGTAATCAACCTTGAAAGCTGGCTGCACTTGCTCACAAACAGCAGCGCAAGTAATAACGTCAAACAGAAATCTAATGGAGTCCTGTTTTGGCACTACCGGTAAAACAAAATTAGCTGTTTTAAAGGGTGTTTTGTCACATGCGGCCAAATACATGGGAGTTGTCAGGCTAGGCAAAATTGTTTGCACCCCTGCTGATGTAACCAGCTTAAAGGAGCCGGGCAAGATGCCTGCCTCTCCAAAGCCCTCGGTCAGACTTATATTAAATACAATGTTTTTAGCGTCAGCATGACCAGTGTTATGGATTAAAAAACCCATTTCTGCTCCAACTTCACCACAATAATCTTTTGGAGGTGACCATAATGGCTGTATGCTTAATTCAGGAATTTTAGTAGAGGTCAGAATATTTACCAACGTAAGCAGGCTGTCATATCTGCACCATTCCGACCCACATCCCCATCCTGATCTCAGCAGTGAAGAGCGGGAAACTGGTGGTATTCCACAATCAGTTATAATGATACGTTCCGTAATACAAACCGTTTCTTCAGGATCCAGCCACTCATCCCCATTGCCGGTAGTTTGGAATAAGTTTGCTGCAAATTCTGCCTTGACCAGGGTAGAATCCGCGGTAAAGGAATCTGCATTTTCAATGAAAATGTCGTACCCGGTTTGGTGTTCGTCTTCAAAATGTATGTTGCCAATTTTACCTAATCGGGTATTTCGGAAACAAATGGTTCGAAACAAGGTATCCCCTCGCTCACCGGATAATAAGGTTGGCGTAACACTTTCAATGACCAGTGCACCAGTTTCGACTGGAATAGAAGTGGTGACAACCTGGGCGTTTCCTGCTGAGGAATTTACACTCAATTGAGCATTGAACAGTTGTCCGGCATCAATGAGATTTGCCGCCTGACAATTTGCCGTTAGCAATAAAAATATTTGCCTGGTTTGTTGCGGGGCAATCTGAGGAACCGAAAAGCTAGGATTGGATAAGTTATTGATATTTAGCTGATTGGCGCCCTGAACACTTCCAGCTACATAGATGATACCCGGAGGGAGACTGGCTGTTAATATTCCGTCTGAAACTGGAACATTCAGTAGATTCTGAATTTGAATAAAAAGTGTGTCTGAACCACAAACAAAGAGGGAGTCGCTCTTTTGGTAGGTGATTTGGAGGTTTTGGGCATGCAGGAAAATGTTTAGGAACATGCAGAACCCAATAACCAAGGATGATTTGGCGGTAAGCATAAGTAAGTAGTGGTAGTTTTTGTGTCCGCCAATGTAAAGCAAAAAAAATGCATGGATGTCCGTTTTGTCGCCAATCTTTCAAATTAATTTTTACT
>JAEUUS010000024.1 GCA_016787545.1 Saprospiraceae bacterium | reverse complement strand
CAGGCGCAGCTACAGGACTTTATGTCACTCCTGGCATCCTAAACGGTGGCGATACCTGGTTTTTTAACAATGGCACTTTGCAGAACGCCTTCAATATGGGGCAGCCCATGAGCCTGTATTTTGCGCCTATTACCCTGGATGACTATCAGTTTACCAGTTACGAAGCTCCCCTCATTGGCGCGCCCCCGGGCCCATGCGTACACGCGAATACAGCAGCAGCTTTTGAAGTGGTTTATTTGAATGAGATAAAGGCTAATAATGTCAGCAATAATTTTGGGAACGATTGTATTGGTCGGTTCACCGGTTTTGGCGGGCTTCCTCAATACGACGGTCAGGAAACCTATCAAATTGAGGTTGCACTCCATGGAGAGCCTGATACAAAAGGCCAGGTGATGGTTCCTCCTCATAATTCTTTCCATCTGGCGAGTATTCTGTTTTCAGTTCCTGAACCGGGTATTTATGACGTGGTTATAGAAGATGGGAAAAGCTGCAGCAAACAATTTCAGGTAAACATGTCGGGCTGCGATGCATCAGACAATTTGATCCTGGATGCCGGTGAAGTAGCCTCTGTGCCTGGATCAACGGCCTGTGTGCCGGTTAATGTGACCAATTTTGACATACAAAGCGGCTCGTTTTCCCTGACCTGGGACCCCTCCAGATTGCAATACGCAGGTTTGAGCAATTTTCATCCGGCTATTGCAGGATTCTTTAATCCCGGCACTTTCATAAACAGTTCTTCTGTTGCAAGTGGTAAACTGGGTGTTCAATTGTATAATTCCAACAGTCCCGGCGCCGTAATCAGTATTCCGGATGGAGAATCGCCCTTTGACATTTGTTTTCTGGTGCTGGATACCGCTGGAGCACCGTGCATTACGGTGGATATTAACCATCTATTGGTTGGTATTGCGGTGGAAAATGCCCTTGGACAACCCATGGCCGTAACCACCCTTCCAGGAGGTGTTTGCCAGTCTGTTGCTACCCAACAACCCGCTCCCGCACCAATTTTCCGTGTTTCGCCCAATCCTATAGATCGCAATACACGGGAACTGAATATTTGGTCTGATCAAACCACCGCCGTTCGTGGCAATTTGTTCAATGCAATGGGAGCTGCCATTTATTTGCATGACATGGAACTTCAGCCCGGCGCCAACCGTTTCAGCCTTCCCGGCATCAACCTGCCTGCAGGTTTGTACTACCTCCAGCTGATTACACCATATGGCGCAACCCAAACGGTAAGGCTGGTGTGTGAATAAACCATGGGAATTAGCTGATCATTGAATACAACTGGTGCTTGATACATTGGATGCTTGAAAGAATTTTGCAAACGGGATCTAACACCCTAATCTAAGATGAAGCCTATTCTACTACATTTTTTCCTGCTAATAACCTTCTCTGATCATGTATGCGCCCAGTTCCGGTTATCAACCAAACTTAGCGCCTCTTACGACTGCCTTATTTACCGGAAAGAAGAAGGAGACGCTAGGCACAATATGGATATAAATAATGGTTACATCCGTAAAGACACATTTCTATTTCAATTACAACGCAACATTGTACAAAAAGGCAAGAACTGGTTCATTGAGTTTACCCAGCCGGAAGTTCAAAAAACAGGTGTATTTCGCCATACACCCCTCAGCATATTGCCCAAATACCCTGTAGATGAGCGCGGCGCCATAACCGGTTATCTTACTTCCGGAGAAAAAAGGAACCCTACAGAATATCTGGTGGCCAATTTTCTAAAAACTGCTACCATATCTTTTCCCGAAAAACCTCTGACTAAAGGTCTTCAATGGGAATCCGGGAACGAATACATGGAACAGTTGCAATGTACTGTAACAGAAAGTGAGGTTGAAAAATTTGGGCGCCGTTGCTTCAAAGTAAGCTTCCGTACCAAAAACAATCTTACCAATGGTGAAATCTTTTGGGACATACAAAATGGCACATTGGTTTATCTGGAATATAACCATTCCGACAAATATTATGTAACGCCCAGATATACAGATAAAATCATTTTGGCGCTCCACTCATCCGGCTTTCTGAGCCAAACCCTGGCACAAATAGCAACGCAGGAAGCCCAAATTGCCCAGGCTATGCAATCAGGACAATGGGCTGCTCCGCTTATTTACGACCGGATTAATCCAATTTATGCCAGGAACCGCTATTCTATGCAGCAAGGCGGACTATTCGGGCTACTGAATGCTGATGGCCAGGTGTTACTTAAGCCGGAATGGGAGATCCTGAACAATGCCGCAATGCGTAATGACTATATTGGTTACCGCAACAATCGTATGCAATTGATTGATGAAAACGGCAACCTAATTCTGGATAGTCTCATCAATCCTATTGCCCGTGGGCCTGTTTGCCAAAACAAAAAACACTGGGTAGTTATGAACCCAAAAGCAGAATTGCTGCACAAATATCCCTCCTCGCAATTCAATTATGTGAGAAGTATCAATGATGACGGATTGGTTATAGTAGAGAAAAATCGCAAGTACGGTTTAATGTGGCGCAATGACACCATATTGCCCCTTGTATATGAGCGCATAGACAAAGAGTCGCCTGAAATCATAATAACTTACCTGAATGGGGTTTCTTATTTATTTAACTACCAGGGCAAACTACTCTATGAGCGCAAAGGCAACCCTATACGAACTGTAGCCGGGAACATGATTGGTGTAGAAGATGAGGGTATATTCAATAAGGAAACTGGAGCCTGTATTTGGGCAGATTCTAGTGACAAGCCTTTCATTTACGGCTATTATAACACCCTCTTTGGTTATTATAACGATAAAGAAGAACTATACTGGCTATTGAATGGTGATGGAAAGCTACTGGGAAAGTATAAAAAAATCTCTCAACTGGCTTTTACCGCAGAACCTTGGCTGCAGGTAACCCTGCCCGATTACAGGCAAAGTATAGTGGATTTGCATGGAAACGAGATTGTACCTGCTCAACGAGCTCAAATTACAAGTGTTTATGGCCAGTACTATGCTACCTTTGCCAAGGATGAACAGTATATACAAACCTTCGACCAGTCCTGGAAATCGTCTAATAGTACTATTCCCATAAAACACCTCGGCAGGGGACGCTTTCTGTTTGGCAATCCCAATGAGATAGGCATATTGGAACCAGCAATTGGAAAATTCTATCCCATTTCACCCAGAATGATCAAAATGGATTTTTTATCAACCAGTGATGATGTGTTTATTGTAACCTACAAAGACAATAAAGAAGGATTGATGGATTCTCGGGCAAATGTTGTTGCACAACCCATTTTTGATAAAATTGTAGACGTAACCGATACCGGTATTCTGGTAAAACTAAACGGTAAAATGGGCATACTGAAACGTTGATTTCGAGGCTCGCACATCCATAGTCCAACCATCTAACATCCAACAATGCCCCACCCTATTCTCCGTTTCTGGAAAAGTCCGCTGTTTCGTCCGGCACTGAAAAGCACCTTTTTTCTGGCACTTCCGCTGATGCTGGGCGAGCTGAGCAGTATCCTTATGGGCCTGGCCGGAACGGTCATGATCGGGCATCTGGGCGAATCCGCGCTGGCAGCCTATGGCGTGGCCAGTGTGGTGTTTGTGTTGTCTATGCTCGTTATCTGGGGTGGCGTGCGGATGCTGCCTACCCCCGTGGCAGAGGCGCATGAGTTGCGCAACGGCCCGCGCGTGCGCATGCTCGTACACGCCGGACTCTGGCTCAGCCTGTTTTTTATGCTGGTGGCCATTCCACTGTTGTGGATTGGTATTTACCTGTTCCCCTGGTTAAAACAGGATCCGCAGGTGACGATTATGGCTGTGGATTACCTCAAAATAGTGGGCTACAGCATGCCAGCGCTCATCCTGTTTGCCGTGCTGGTCAATTATGCCGACGCCTTTTCTTACGTGCGTCAAACCATGCTGATTTCCATTGGCGGACTGGTGCTGGATGTGTTGCTGAACTGGCTGATGGTTTTTGGCAAATTCGGCTTCCCGCAGCTGGGCATCAACGCTATTGCCATCAATACCGGCATCACACACGCCGTGATGTCTCTGCTGCTCATCCTGCTCATTTGGGGCAAAAAAGACCTGCAATATTTCCGCGACAGTCGCTCCACGCTCCGCGAAGTTTGGGGTCAAACCCGTTCATTTATCCGTTACGGCATTCCTTCTGCCCTGCAAATCATGGTGGAATTTGCCGCTTTTGGCGCCGGAACCATCCTGATCGGACAAATAAGCAAAACGGAGCAGGCGGCTCACCAGATTGCGCTGAACCTCATTTCCGTAACCTACGTCACCATGATGGGGGTATCTACGGCCGGCATGATCCGGGTGGGTCAGGCGCTGGCATACCGGAGCCGGGTGCGGGTTTGGATGGCGGGGGTGAGCACCATTTCCCTGTCGGTGCTGCTGATGTTGGTACCTACGGCCTTGTTTTTACTATTGCCCAACGCCATTGCCGGATTTTATACAGAAGATGCCCGGGTGATGCACCTGGCCAGCGGGTTGTTGTTGTTTGCCGGCCTGTTCCAAATGGCAGATGCTGCCCAATTATCCAGTATCTCTATGCTGCGTTCGCTCAACGACGTCAAATGGCCCTCCCTGCTCTCTTTCCTCGCCTTTTGGGTGCTGGGATTGCCGGTTGGTTACTGGCTGGCCGTACATCAGGGCTGGAATGCCAAAGGCATATGGGTGGGCTACCTCATCGCTTTAGTGGTGCAGGCAGGGCTGTTTATGCAGCGTTTTTTTATTTTAACCAGTAAAATAAGGTAGAAATAAACAAATAAGTACGATGGAACCACAAAGTCACTTAAGGGCACAAAGGGTGCTTTTTGTTTACTGTTTTTATATCCTTAAATGCCTTTGTGGTTCAAAAACCAAGAATCCTTAAATGCCTTTGTGGTTCAAAAACATAGGTTGTGAACACGCCAATGGTTACTACCTCAGATTGTCTGTCATAGCAATCGTCAAGGCCAACAATACCTGTTCCTCCTCCGGGTTCAGGTTGCGCAACAGTCCAACCGCACGAGGAATAGGTGAAACCGCACGATCCAGATTGGTCAAGGTGGCACTTTCTCCCTGCCCAATGATCACAGGCCATTGGCGCAGTTCAGTATCCACCTCCAATTTGGCTAACATTTTTCCCTGCCGTCCGGAAGACAGCAATACTCCGTCTACCAAAACCGCATACGGATCGCCGTTGAGCCAAATTTCGGTTTCCTTTCCTTTTTTGCGCAGAATGAACTCGCGGTCGGCGGCTTGCACCACAATAGCAGCTGTTTTACCATTTTTTTGTCCGGCAAAATAAGCTACCGGTTCCTGGTAAATGGTGTGGTACACCCCTTCAAACACGCCATCGCGCCAGCCCGCTTTTTTCAGGATTTTTGGTTTGCCCGACAGGTGCGTCAGGGATTCGGTGTTAAACGGTACAGGGGCGTTTTCCATACGGATCCGGTTGCGCGTGCGGAGCTTTTGTATCAATTCGCGCCAGGCCCGGGATGCAGGGTTAAAAGCCAGGCTACTCAGCACATTGGCGATAAAAAAGAAAACTCCCGTGATAAAAAGCCCCAGCATCAGGACCGAAAACAGCAAACGAATCAAGGCGCTCATATTTTTTACAGGCAAAAATAAGGGTATTAGAGGGGCGAAGGGCCTTAATGCCGACGTATCTGTGAAATTATCGGATTAAGTACCCGGTTTTTTTAACTTTTTTCGGCCTTAATAGATTCTTTGCCTACTTTTGCCGCCGTTTTTTTTACAAACTTTCACGTCAAAACAATATATAGAGATGGAATCTCTGGTTTATTTACTTCCGATTTTCGGTGTCGTGGGTCTTGTGTATATGTTCTTCCTGCAAAAGTGGGTAGCCAAACAAGATGCCGGCGACGATAAGATGCAAGGTATTGCCAAGCACATTGCAGAAGGCGCCATGGCATTTTTGAAAGCCGAATACCGCATTCTTGGTATTTATGTGGTGGTTGCCGGCATCCTGCTCGGATGGCTCAGCACCCAGGCCGATACCAGCCACCCGTTGATCGTAGTGGCTTTTGTTATTGGTGCATTTTTCTCCGCATTGGCTGGCAACCTCGGTATGCGTGTGGCTACAAAAGCCAACGTGCGTACCACACAGGCCGCCCGCACCAGCCTGCCACAAGCCTTGAAGGTTTCCTTCAACGGCGGTTCCGTGATGGGACTCGGCGTTGCCGGTCTCGCAGTGCTTGGTTTGAGCGCCTTGTTTGCCCTCTTCTTTGTATATTTCATGAACGGCTCTTACAATAGCGGTGGCTACACCGTTATGAGTCGCGTACTGGAAGTACTCGCAGGTTTCTCCCTGGGTGCTGAATCCATCGCACTCTTCGCTCGTGTAGGCGGTGGTATCTACACCAAAGCTGCCGACGTAGGCGCTGACCTCGTGGGTAAAGTGGAAGCAGGTATCCCTGAAGACGATCCGCGCAACCCGGCCACTATTGCCGACAACGTAGGCGATAACGTGGGCGACGTAGCTGGCATGGGCGCCGACTTGTTCGGTTCTTATGTAGCTACTGTACTGGCGGCCATGGTACTGGGTAACTCAGTGATCCGCGATTCTGGCGGAATTCAGGACAACTTCGGTGGCATGGGCCCAATCCTGTTGCCGATTTTAATTGCCGGCCTTGGTATCCTGTTCTCTATCATCGGTATGTGGCTTGTAAAAGTTAAAGAAGGTGAAGAAGCGGATGCAGCTACTGTACAACGTGCGCTGAATACCGGCAACTGGGTGAGCATCATCCTCACGGCAGCTGTTTGCTTCCCGGTGATTAAATGGATGCTTCCTGAAACCATGACCATGCGTTTCTTTGGTCAGGGCTCACAGGAAATCACCAGCACCAACGTGTTCAATGCCACGATGGTGGGCCTCATTGTAGGCGCCCTGATTTCTGCTATCACAGAATACTACACAGGCTTGGGTAAAAAGCCTATCCTGGATATTGTTAAGCAATCTGCTACCGGTCATGCGACCAACGTAATCGCTGGTCTGGCTACCGGTATGATGTCTACCTGGATGCCGATCGTGATGTTCTCCGGTGCTATCTGGGGTGCATACGAACTCGCTGGCTTCTACGGTGTGGCTATCGCAGCTTCTGCCATGATGGCCACCACGGCCATGCAGCTGGCCATCGACGCGTTCGGCCCGATTGCCGACAACGCCGGCGGTATTGCTGAAATGAGCGAACTGCCTAAGGAAGTGCGCAACCGCACCGACGTACTCGACTCTGTGGGTAACACCACCGCGGCTATCGGTAAAGGTTTTGCAATCGCTTCTGCAGCTTTGACTGCACTGGCACTCTTTGCTGCCTACGTGGATTTCACGGGCATTGAGGGTATCAATATCTTTAAAGCAAAAGTATTGGCTGCCCTGTTCCTGGGTGGTATGATTCCGGTAGTGTTCAGCGCCTTTGCCATGCAGAGCGTGGGTAAAGCGGCTATGGACATGGTACAGGAGGTTCGTCGTCAGTTCCGCGAAATTCCGGGTCTGCTGGAAGGTACCGGCAAAGCGGAATACGGCAAATGTGTGGAAATCTCCACCAAAGCTGCCTTGCGCGAAATGCTGGCTCCGGGCCTGATCACCATCATCACTCCAATCCTGGTGGGCTTTATCATGGGCCCGGAGGCATTGGGTGGTTACATGGCCGGCGTTACCGTAAGCGGTGTTATGTGGGCTATCTTCCAATCCAACGCCGGTGGCGCATGGGATAACGCCAAGAAATCTTTCGAAAAAGGCGTGGAAATCAACGGTCAGATGTACTACAAAGGCTCTGACCCTCACAAAGCAGCTGTAACGGGCGACACCGTGGGCGATCCGTTCAAAGACACCTCCGGTCCGTCTATGAACATTTTGATCAAACTCACCTGCCTCGTTGGTCTGGCTATTGCGCCGATCCTGGGCAACCACGGTTCCAGCTCCAGCAGCCGCGATAACATCAAAATGGAGATCCGCGATAGCCGCTACCCACAGGGAATGTCGGCGCCAAGCCGCCCGCAGATGAACCAGCCTGGCACTTCCGGTATGCAGCAGCAGCCTCAAGGCTCAACGGGTGCTGCCAATGGTCAGAAAACAGATCCAAACGCTCCGCGTATTTCTCCAAGTGGTTTGTCAAACAAGCCAACACCGGAGCAGCGCAGAGAAATGGAAAAAATGATGGAAGAGCGCAAAAAACAAGGAAATAAATCTTCCTCCCTCAACGGGGGCTAATCTGCCTAAACATTTGAGGTAGTATATGTAACATGAGTCATCCCGAATTTTGGGGTGGCTCATGTTTTGTTTATGGTAGCGTATACACCAGCTGCTCATAAACATCCACCCCGGGGCATTCCGTGTTTTCAACGGTAAGCCGTACCCGATACACTTTGTCTGGCAGGAAAGTGTACCATTCCGACAGGTTAATTTCTGCCAAAAAACCGCTCAGCCAGCCTGAATTGAAATAACCGCCGCGGCAAACCTCCGGTTGATCAGCGGAAACCTCGCAGATTTCAATCAGCGACAAGTCTTCATGCACCGAAGGCTGGGCGTTCATCCACACATGGCATCCCGTTTCACAGATGGTTTGCGGACTCTGGATGTAAAAAAAGGCCTGAGGTGGCGCACAGCCATGGCAGGCATGCAGGTAGGCTTTCCCGTTGCCCTGCAGGTTCTGATTGATCCGGTCTACCTGACATTGGGTCCAGGCCGGATCCCAGTGGTTGTAATCCATGATGTTGTTGGAAATCTTCGACCAGTCGTCGCAGGGTTTTCTGGGGCATCCGGGTTTTGACGGATCGTAGGTCCAGCAATTAGCCATTCTGGGATAACAATTATCCCCGTCAATGTGGTCGTAGGTA
>JAEUUS010000543.1 GCA_016787545.1 Saprospiraceae bacterium | reverse complement strand
AAGAGGTACTTCCGGTTTTCCTTGCACATGAAACCCACAAAAAATTAACGGCAGATCTGGAAGCGCTCTCAGGTAAGTTAGGTTCTGGACAAATCACTTTACCTGACGCCAAAAAAGAATATGATCTGTTAAAGGCGGAATGGATTACCTCAGGAAACATATTAGCTACTGGTAAGGCGACTTACGAAAAGGTTCAAACAGACTTTCTTCAAACCTTTCCGGATGCAGGCAACCAATCAAACTAAGATGCGAAAATACACCTTATATATATAGGTGTCAACGCCGGGTAATCATGGGCAATCAAAAACCATCCGTTTCGTTCCCTACCAGGCGCGTACCTTTGTCCAAAATTCAAAGATTTTAATGCACAAAACAACATGAAGCATTTCACTTTTTTGCTGATAGCAGGTTTTAGCCTGTTATTAGGCGCTTGTCAAAACTCCTCAACTGAGACCAATGCCGAAAGCGGCGCCTCTGAGGCTGGCGCCGGGAACTCGGAACCAAACATTGTGGTTTCAAATGTCAAACCCTCCAGAGAAAAAGACCCGTTAAACGTACAGGTTTCAACAGACTTGCTGGCGGCCTATGCATTGGAAAGAACCATCAAACCCGCGTACGATGAGGCGATGGATATCATGATGGCTATCAGGAATCAGACAGACATGAGTAAAGAATCTGAACTGGAGCGCATTCGGCCAATGCTTGAAAGCGCTCAAAAAGTTCGGAATTCCTATGAAGAACATCAGCGCTACTCCATGCAGCTGGATTCGCTCACCTTTAAAATTGCCGGCAACAAACTAAGTATCGAAGAGGCGCAAAAGCTGTATTTGGAAAACCGCAATGCATTAAGGGCCATTGAATCACGGCTAACCGGGGAGCTTGAGCAACTTAAAACCATTAAGGCGTCTGTAGGCGCCAAAGGCCCCGGCAATCAATAAATTTGATCTTCTTCCTTACAACATGAGTCACCCTGAATTTGAGGGATGGGTGACTCATGTTTGAATTTAGCGCATGTTGGGGTGAAATGCCGCACAAGCCCTACTTTTGCCCGGAAAATCCGGTTATCCAACCAAACCAAGGCGATTTTTATTTATGAGCAAAAAAATAAAACAACCCGGCACTTCATCTCAGGCAAATACAACCAACACTTCATCCGGGAAGTGGAAAAAACCGATGCTTATTGCGTTGGTTTTGGCAGTTCTGGGGATTGGCCTTTGGAAATTTTGGCCTAAACAATCCGCTAATTATTTGCCTGACGAATTTCATTATGCGGAACCAACCCTGACCGCCAAGTCGCCTTTGCTCCAGTTGTTAAAGTCTTCCGATACCGGAATTGATTTTCAAAACCTGATTACGGAAACTGCAGAAAATAACATTACTACCAATATTAATATATATAATGGTGGTGGTGTGGCTATTGCAGATATTAATAATGACAATTTACCCGATATTTATTTTGTTTGTACCAATGGCGCCAACAGAATGTATCTGAATGAAGGCAATTTTAAATTCAGGGATATCACACAAACGTCCGGATTAGCTTCAGAAGACGGCTTTGAAACAGCTGTCTGTGCTGCCGATGTGAATGCCGACGGATTTTTGGATTTTTATGTTTGTCGCGGTGGCCCCAAAGTGGATGAAGCGCGCAGGAATAAGTTGTATATCAACAATGGAAACCTGACTTTTACGGAGCAATCAAAGGCCTACGGAGTGGATGATATCAGTGCAAGTTCCGGTGTAACGTTTTTTGATGGCGACGGTGACGAAGATTTGGATTGTTACGTGTTAAATTACCTCACTGATATCAATTACGCCAGCAAAATTGATGTCATTCAGGATGCCATGGGCAAACCAATCCCCAATTTGGTACCTAAAAATGAATTCGATACTGATCGGTATCTGCGGAATGATGGGCCTCCTGCCACATTGGCTGGACAAAAAGGGGGGTTCACAGATGTTTCCAAAGAATCCGGCATCTGGAATTTTGGCTTTGGCCTGAGCGTTTCCATTTCTGACTTTAACCGGGATGGATTCCCGGATGTGTATGTTGGCAACGACTTTTTTCAGCCTGACAACCTGTACATAAACAATGGAAAAGGCTCATTCACCAACAAATTAGCAGAGTTCTTTCGCCATACTTCCCAAAGTACCATGGGAACCGACATCAGTGATATTGACAACGATGGCTTGGTTGATCTTTTAGCCATGGACATGCTGCCGGCCAACAACAAACGGCACAAATTATTGCAAACAACCAACACCTTGGGGCGTTATTTATCCATGGTTCAAAACAATTATTTTGAACCGGTAACGCATAACGTACTCCAACGCAACAACGGCAATGGAACCTTCAGCGAAATAGCCTGTCTGGCCGGAGTCTTTAAAACCGACTGGTCATGGAGTGGTTTGGTGGCGGATTTGGACAACGACAGTAAGAGAGATATTTACATCACCAATGGTTACCGCAGAGAAATTGGACACAGAGATTATTTTGATTTCCTGCTTCCAGATATCAAGAACAAAGCCAATCAGGTAACAAACGACCCTTACAAGCGCATTCAAATGGTGTTGGAAGCCATTCCAACGTATAAGCTCAACGATTTTATCTACCAAAATCAGGGAGACTGGCAATTTGAGAATAAAAGCGGCGATTGGGCAACGGTAGAAGCTACCTGGTCATGCGGCGCCGCCTGGAGTGATCTGGATGCTGATGGCGACCTGGATTTGGTGATCAGCAACCTGGAAGACCCCGCTTTTTTGTACAAAAACCTTAGTCGAGAGCAAAATAAAGGCAATTATCTGCAAGCAAAACTGAAAGGCAGTGGCAAAAATCCTTTTGCCGTAGGTGCTTCGGTGCTTATCGAATATGGAAATGGTGAAGTTCAATACCAGGAAATCAGTCCTAACCGCGGGATATTTTCCTGCTCAGAGCACTTGATACATTTCGGATTAGGGCAAACCCAACAACTCAACAAGTTAACCGTAAGG
>JAEUUS010000724.1 GCA_016787545.1 Saprospiraceae bacterium | reverse complement strand
CGGATTCTCGCTTGGTGAAAAGGCATTTGTTATCGTGGAGCGAACTACCCGACTGAATGAACCCCATCAGTTGCGTTCCGGGCAACCTGTGAGCCTGTTCACCCTTGCTCCTGAAGCAGATCAACCGGAAAAGCAAGGTGTTATCAATTTTGTGGAACGCAACAGGATGAAAATCATTCTGAATGCGAAGGACGTGCCCGATTGGATTAACGGCGGCCAGTTGGGTGTGGATATGCTGTTTGACGATCGCAGCTATTTTGAAATGGAAAAGGCGCTTGATAAGGTGATGGAGGCAAAAGGTAACCGACTTGCAGAACTTAGGAACCTGCTGACAGCCGGTGACCACTCAAAAAACTCATTCAGGATACCAGAACCAACACCATTACCAAACTCCAGTTTGAATAGCTCCCAACAGGAAGCTGTCAGTGCCATATTGCACCACCGGGATGTCGCGGTAATCCATGGTCCTCCGGGAACTGGCAAAACCACTACCCTTGTAGCTGCGATTCAAGCGCTTACCCAAACAGAACAAACCGTGTTGGTTACAGCACCCAGCAATACCGCTGCCGATTTGCTCACGGAACGATTAGCTGCCCAGGGACTTCAGGTTGTTCGAATTGGGAACGTAAGCCGAGTGGATGAAAGTGTCCTTCAACACACAGCCGAAGCGTTGCTGGCAGCGCATCCGGAAGCCAAAAACATCAAAAAAGTAAAGATAGCTGCTGCTGAATACCGGCGGCAAGCCGCCAGATTCAAACGAAATTTTCAGGCAGAGGATCGCAGAGAGCGCGCTCATTTAAAACAGCAAGCCAGGGAATTGGATGATTGGGCCCGAACACTGGAAGATCGGGTAATGGAAGAGATATTAAGCAGTGCACAAGCCATTACCTGCACACTGGTAGGTGCAGCACATCCATTGCTCGACAAAAGACACTTCCGCACCTGCGTCATTGATGAAGCAGCGCAGGCATTGGAACCTGCCTGCTGGATTCCAATCACCAAATGCAGCAGGGTTATCCTGGCTGGCGATCCATACCAATTGCCGCCAACTGTAAAAAATCTGGATGCAGCACGACAAGGACTATCCACCACTTTGATAGAACGGTGTCTGGACCTGTTACCCGCTCACGTGCACTTGCTAACCATACAGTACCGGATGCACCAGGCCATTATGGCTTTTTCCAATCAATATTTTTACGGTGGTATTCTGCAAGCCCATCAAAGTGCTGCACAAAGAACTTTATACCTGAACGACCCTGATGGACAGGAAAGCAGCATCAGCTTTATTGATACTGCCGGATGTGGATTTGAAGAAAAAATTCAGGAAAATGCTGGACAATTACACCGAAATCCAAGCAAATACAATCCAGAAGAAGCAATTTTACTCTGTAATCATTTGAAGGCACTCCTCCATAAACTGGGGTTTCCGGAACAATGGGAAACAGATTCGCCACCACCCATGCCTGATATTGGCATTTTATCACCTTACAGAGAACAAGTAAATCAGTTGGAGGTGCTGGTCAGAGAGGATGATCAGCTTGCTACATTGCTACAAAACGGCAACATTGCTATAAATACCATAGATGGTTTCCAGGGCCAGGAACGGGATGTCGTGTACATCAGTTTGGTTCGTTCCAACCACAAACACGAAATTGGTTTCCTGCAAGACTACCGACGCATGAATGTTGCCATGACACGCGCCCGAATGTCACTCGTAGTAATTGGCGATTCGGCAACTATTGGAGAAAACAAATTCTATCAGCAATTCATGGACTACTGCGCCGCGCATGGCGCGTATAGAACGGCCTGGGAATATGTTGAATGAATTACATAATTGAAGAGTACATGAGTGAAGAGGGAGGGCGTTGCGCTTGGCTACTCACGTGACCCAAGCGCAACGCCCTCCCTCTTCACTCATGTACTCATGTACTCTTCAATCATGTACTCTTCACTCATGTACTCTTCAATCATGTACTCAACGCAGCCTTCCAAGCACTTCTTTAAGCCGGCGAATGGCTTCGCGAAGTTGTTCTTCAGAGGCGGCATAACTGAGACGAAAGCAATTCGGATCGCCAAATGCCGTTCCTGAAACCAATCCAACATATGCATTGGACATCACATAATCACAAAAATCATCAGCGTTCTGGATGGTTACATGTCCATCGGTTTTCCCAAAATAGCTACTCACATCCGGGAATACATAAAAAGCGCCGTCAGGATGGTTTGCCCGAATACCGGGCACTTCTTCAAGCATCGAAAGCACAATATCCCGTCGTTCCCGAAATGCCTCGCGCATAGCAAAAGTAGGCGCAAGATCGCTCATGAGGGCCACAGCACCCGCTTTTTGACTGAAGGAGGCTGCTCCGCTGGTTACCTGTCCCTGAATTTTAGTACAGGCATCTGCTATATATTTGGGGGCTCCCATATACCCAAGGCGCCAGCCTGTCATCGAAAACCCTTTTGCAAACCCGTTCACTGTAATCGTGCGGTCTTTCACCTGAGGGAAAGAACCTATGCTTACGTGCTCATGTGTAAAGTTGATGAACTCATAAATTTCGTCGCTTACCACCAAAACATGTTCGTGCTGAGCCAAAACGTTTGCATAGGCTTCTAACTCCTCACGGGTAAATACAGTTCCGGTTGGGTTGCAAGGGGATGAAAACAGCACAAATTTTGTTTTGGACGTAATAGCATCCGACAATTGTTGTGGTGTTGGTTTAAAATCATGCGCTACGCCAGCATATACACACACGGGGGTGCCCCCTGATAACTTGACGATTTCAAGGTAAGAAACCCAATAGGGTGCGAACAAGATGACTTCATCACCGGGATTTAACAAAGCCTGACAAAGATTATAGATGGTTTGTTTGGCCCCGTTGCTTACCACGATTTGCTCAGGCCGATAATCCAGTTGATTGTCGCGTTTGAATTTTTCGCTGATGGCTTTGGTCAATTCTGGAAGCCCGGCAACTGGAGTGTATTTTGTGTACCCTTCCTTTAAAGCCTGGTAGGCGGCCTCCTTGATATGATCCGGCGTATCGAAATCAGGTTCGCCCAGGCTAAGGCTGATTACATCATGTCCAATTGCACGCAATTCGCGGGCCATACGAGCCATTTTAAGTGTTTCGGATTCAGCAAGATTCAGAACGCGTTCAGAAAGCATATGATATAATGTGGAGAATGTGGTTAATGTGGAGAATGTGGTTAATGTGGAGAATGTGGAGAATGTGGTTAATGTGGTTATTGTTTGATTTTCGTGTAATGCCAAAGGGCAACAGAAGTCAGGATGAGGATTAATAAAATTAATGCCACTACCCAAAGTTGCAGAAAGCGAATACCCCTCCGGGGCTTGCGCCTGGGACTCCTATCCAGCTTTTGCTCCAGTTTTTGCCAAACCTGATCTGGTGGCCGTTCATGGAGTTTTTGCTCATTTTGCCTAAAAAAATCAAAAATATCGGGCATTTTCTATGGTTAAAAGTAGCCAGGAATTGATTACTCCTGGTACCTTTTCAAAAGACTTCTAAGTTTTTCTTTTGCAAGAATTAATTGGCTTTTGCTGGTATTGATACTAATGCCAAGCATATCTGCAATTTCAATGTGCTTGAATCCTTCCAACACATACAAGTTGAACACCGTTCGATAACCTGGAGGTAATAAATCCAACACTTCCAGAATTTCCTTTGCCGAAATTTCTGATTCAATACTAAAGGAATCTGGCTGCTCTGACACCTCTTGCTCATCCCCAGGAAAAACAAGTGGCTGCACTTTCCTCAACATCATCAAACATTCATTGACCATGATCCGCCTGATCCAACCTTCAAAACTCCCAGCCCCGGAATAAGCGCTTATTTGCGAGAAAACCTTAAAAAAACCACTGATTAGCGCTTCTTCTGCATCCTCCCTTCGCTTGAGATAACGCTTGCAAACACTAAACATCAAAGGTGAATACCGTTCATACAGCCACTTTTGGGCTACCCGATCCTGATCACCTAATCTTTGGAGTAATTCCTCGGTTTGCATAACTGTATTTCAGGGCAAAGTTGGCAATACTCCAGCAGAGCACAGCCAACTTTTCATGAAAATTGATCCAAAAATCAAGGCTAACACTTAACAACCTGATTATGAATATTTTAAACCAAACAAATATTACTGTATATTTAGTCGGAAAATGTGAAAAAACTTTTTGTCCTTTGTGTGACAAAAGGCTCAAATCGCATTCTCATGCTAAGCCTACCTAAATGAGAATCAATCATCTATTATTCAACCAGCCTTTCCACCATGAGCGAAAATCAGAACTCCCGTACCTACGCCATCGCCGTCACTATCCTTCTTCTGCTTGCCGCAGGACTTGGCTTTTTCTTCTGGCAGAAATCCAAAAATTATCTCGCCGAAAACCAAAAACTGGAACAAGAACGAAATACCCTTGAAGTTGAAAAGGCGCAAATTACCAATTCACTGGACAGTATGACCAACGCCTATTCCAGTCTCAGAACAGAAAATGAAAGTCTTGCCGGAAGGGTTGCAGCATCTGCACAACAGGTCCAACAAAAAGAAACCGTTATCCGCGAAATAAAAGCGTCAACCTCCAAGGACATAGAAAGCCTTCGTGCTCAGGTTGAAGCCTTGAAAAAAACAAAAATCGAGCTGGAAACAATTATTACCGGCCTTCGACTGGAAAACGAACAGTTGCGTGCACAGGTGGAACAACTTTCCTCGGATAATGCCCAGTTAAAAGGAGCCAATTCTGAACTTACAGGGCAGGTAAAGGATCTCGCCAAACAATTGGAGGCGCAGATACGCAAAACTCAGTCTGCTACTTTTAAGGCGTCTGCCTTTTCCGTACAATGCGAACGCAGG
Source organism: Saprospiraceae bacterium (assembly GCA_016787545.1). GTDB lineage: Bacteria > Bacteroidota > Bacteroidia > Chitinophagales > Saprospiraceae > M3007. The sequence goes on along the minus strand of JAEUUS010000724.1, from coordinate 2,735 downwards.
GGCGACAAACTGACCACCCGTGCTAAAAAAGCAAGGGAAATCTTCGTCAGCTTCGACCTGGCCGATGTGCCTCAATCCTATCAGGGTCAACAAAAACTCTATATGGCCATGACTGATGAGAAAGGGGTTCCAGTCATGAGCAAAACACCGGTAAAAACCACGATAAATGCTCCTGCTGGTCCTGTTGATATCACGGCACAGGAAACCAAAGACGTGAACCTAAGCGCCGTTCAACGCATTTCATTCTCCCATAAATTTGATGAGCGACTCAAATCAGGCAATTACGTTGTAGCCATTTACTGTGAAAAAGGCTTGCTCGGCTCAGCTACCTTCCGACTCGCAAAATAAGGCGCGAGGCGGTTGAAAGACACAAAGGGGTGACACGAAGACGCAAAGACACGAAGACGCAAAGATAAAAAGGAAGAGGCTGACTTATAAGTCGCTTTTTTATTTTTACCGCAGAGACGGAGAGACGCAGAGGTTTGATAACCAATTGTTTACTCCTCCCCGTCTCCGCGGTAAAATTTACTTTTGAGACACTCTCTTCTTCCCACGCAGCGCAGCTGCCCACTCAAAACCTTCGTGTCTTCGTGTCCTAACGCCTTCGTGTCCTAGTGTCTTTGTGCCTTCGTGTCCTAGCACCTTTGTGTCCCACCCACGCACCTTCGTGTCCTCCGACCACCTCGTGCCTTGTTATACGAATTTATCAGCGCAGGACGATGAGGCAAACGCATCCGGTTTTGCTTTAAACACAAAACCCATACTCAAAATATAACCCATAGCTTCTTTCAAGGCTGTATTGCTTTCAAATGCCGGGTCGGTGTTGATATCTGCATGAACCTCAAGGGCCACATCATACCGATCCAACAGTTCACAAAGCGCATAAGCTACCTCCACCGATCTTCCCACCTCCAGAATCATCCGCTCCCGGAGTGACATTTTTCTGATGTGTTTCTCGTTGGAGATAAACATAAAACCACCTCGTTTTTCGCGCAAAAAGACAATTACAGTCGCAAAATGTACCTCTTCACCTATCACCTGGGAATCGGTACCAATGCATACTTTTAACCTGTAACCTGCTTCAGCTTCCCTGCGAATGGTTTCCTCCACAGCCTCCTGAAGCGGTTTTTCGATACGCTGTCCGTTGAGTCTTCTCCAATGCATGAGATTTTGTGTATTTGAGTGTTTGGGGGTTTAAACGGGCACAAAATGGTGTATTCCTAAAAAGCCATTCTAACACACTTTTTCTTTTACGTGCCTTGGCACACCCCTAATTTCATTTGCCAAAAGTGCAGAATTTTTTCGAAAAAACTTCGCAGATTTTCAAAATTAATAACCGCTTAATGCGCCATGAACAGATTGTTTGGTAAAACCTTGTTTCAGGCATTTAAAGTTCCCACTTTTGAAAATCAAATAGAATAACTTGGGATTTTGCTGTTTTTGCCGGATTTTTGCCCCGTTTTTCAAACTATGATAGAGCAACAAATAACAGAAACTGGTCAGCAAACCGCTCCACTCCCACGCGGTAAAAAAGCCTTGCATAACCGGGTGAATCGTAGGGAATTAAAAGAACGGATGAAAAATGACCCCGTTAAAAGGGTTACGCTCTCCTTTTACAAGTATTCCCAGATTGCAGATCCACATGCCTTCCGCAATGAACTCTACCGTTGGTGGGATGCTTTGGGTGTGTTAGGCCGGACCTATATGGCACATGAAGGCATTAATGCCCAAATTTCAGTACCGGAAGCCAACTTTGAACAATTCAAAACCTTGATGAACACCTATGAGCTGTTCAAGGGAATGCGCTTGAACGTTGCCGTTGAGGCTGAAGGGAAATCCTTTTTTGCCTTAACCATCAAGGTAAAAGATAAAATTGTTGCAGACGGAATAACAGACCCAACCTTTGATCCTTCTAAAACAGGAGTGCATCTTAATGCTGAAGCCTGGAATAAAGCAAGTGAAGATCCCGATGTGGTCATTGTAGACATGCGGAATCATTACGAAAGTGAAGTGGGACACTTTGAAAACGCCATCACTCCAGATGTAACCACTTTCCGGGATGAGTTACCACTGGTGGCAGATATGCTCTCTGAAAACAAGGATAGGAAGATCCTCATGTATTGTACGGGAGGTATTCGTTGCGAAAAAGCCAGTGCCTACATGAAGTATAAAGGCTTTGAAAATGTCTTTCAACTGGAAGGCGGCATCATTGAATACGACAGACAAGTTAAGGCCAAAGGATTGGAAAACAAGTTTATAGGTAAAAACTTTGTTTTTGATGAACGCCTCGGCGAGCGTATCAGTCCGGATATTATTGCTCATTGCCACCAATGCGGAAAGCCAGCCGATACACATACCAATTGTGCCAATATTTATTGCCATATCCTCTTCATTCAATGCGAGGAATGTAGTAAAATACATGCAGGTTGTTGCTCAGATAAATGCATGGATTTCAACGCTTTACCAGCAGAAACCCAAAAACAGCAAGCACCCGGCATGGTATTCAACGGCTCCAAATTCGGGAAGGGCGCCTACAAGGCATTCCGAAAGGCCGGAGGCGCCCTAAACGGATAGTAAAAGAAAAAAGGAAAAATTCCCGTTCTTTCGCCGACCAAATTTTCCGCTATGTCCAAACAACAGCGTAAACCTGCAATGCCAAAAGGGAGCAATGCGGTTCTTTCTACCCCTTCAACCGGCACACCGGCATTTTTCACCAATACCCTGTTGCAAAGCGC
>JAEUUS010000537.1 GCA_016787545.1 Saprospiraceae bacterium | reverse complement strand
CATAATTGCCTACAAGCAATATTTAAGGGTGAGTGGCGACCGTCACCCCCTGCGCGCGCACGTGACGGATAACATCAAGCGTTGCGTAACGGGCATACAAGCCGCCGCCAATCCGCAAATTGCGCTGGTGGAAAACCTGGGTGACCGGGTCAATACCTCCGGCGACGAATTTGCGCCGATTCCTTCCGTCAACCATGCCGACCGGATTTACTTTGCCGCAGCCCGGCAGGGCAGTTCCGGTGGCGAACGTAACGACGACGGATTTGTGGATGAGCAGCGCGGTCACTGGTGCAGCGATATGTACGCAGCCCGATTGCTCAACAGCGGCTGGGAAATGCAGGGCAGCTTGGGTGGCCTGCTGAATACTTCGCGCTTTGAAGTGCCGCTGGGTTTTAATCAGAGCGGACAAATCCTGTATTTTTTCCGAGGGTACAGTCTTTACAGTGGAGAAATTTTTGCCGACACAGCTGCAAGGAAAGATGAATATTCTATGCAGCTGCCGGCTTTTTTGAGTCCGGTGAAAGCGGAAGACGGCGATTGCAACCCATTGTTTTTTAACGATCATACCATCCTTTTTGCCAGTCGCAGGCCCGGCGGACTGGGTGGCCTGGATTTATGGTGGACGATTCGAACAGATAGTGTCTGGACGGAGCCGCAAAATCTGGGACCCGAAGTCAATTCGGCATATGATGAAGACATGCCTTTCCTGTCAAAGGATGGCGCTACCTTGTATTTCAGCAGTAACCGTTTGGAAAGCATGGGTGGAATGGATGTGTTCAGGAGCATGTACGATGCAAAAAAACGTATTTGGACAAGTCCAACGAGCATGGGGACTCCTGTAAACTCGCCGGACGACGATGTTTATTTCAGGCTATCAACCAGCGGCCATGCTGCTTTTTTTGCTTCCGACCGGCTTGGGGGGCATGGGCAAAGGGATCTGTACATCGCGTATTATCAGGAAAATCAGCCGGAACAATCTTCTTCTGTTGAAAATGCTGTTTTTGCACGAGCAGATCAGAACAATATGGAATCGCAGGAAATTCGGGAGGTGACCATCCCTACCTTATCTTATTCCAGCGACCGTGATGTATTATCGGCCGACAATGTGAAAGTAGTGGAGCAGGTAGCGGCGCTGGTTCGGAACTACCCTCAAGCCACCTTACTGGTTACGGTGCACACAGATGCCGGGGCACAACCCAAATTTGATTTATACAATGGCATCAAACGGGCCGAAATACTGGGCAAGGCAATGGTGGATCGCGGAATACCTGCCAATCGGGTATTGCTGCGTTGTGTTGGCTCCGGATATCCGATTGCCCGGGAAGTGCTGGATGCGCAACACAATCCTGCTGCTCCGGCCTTGAACCGACGAATGGAGATGAGCTTAGTGGCAGTAGAAAACCTCCCTTTACGACAAACCATAGAACGCCCGCTTGTATCGGAATTTATGGCTGCTCCAGGCGCACAACGATTAGAGGAACAAACCAACGGACTTACCTATCGTGTAGAGGCAGCCATTACCCGACAAATCCTGACCAACGATGTGATTTCCATGTTTGGCGATCTGATGATTGAAACTCAGCCTGGTTTGGGCTCCTATCAATACACGGCAGGTGTTTTTAAGCAATACAACGAGGCTGCAATTATGCGAAAAGACCTTGTTAATCAAGGTTTTACAGAAGCCAAGGTAATTGCCTATATCAATGGCATCCGACTCCCAAAAGCAGAAGCTGTAGCCCTTTTGAAAAAGTATCCGGATCTTGCCGGCTATATTCGAGGGTAGGCGACTTACGATTTGCGATTTGCGATATACGATTTGCGATTTGCGATTGGGCGTAGCCTTCCGGTGGCTAACAGTGGCCGGAATAACATTCCGGCATGCAGCCAAGCCGAACGCCAACTCAAACACTCGAAAACTCAGGCACTCAAACACTCCAAAACTCAGGCACTCAAACACTCATAAATGAAATATTTCCTCTTTTTGGCTTCAATAGTTGTTTTTACAGCTTGTGGACCTGATTACCTCTTTGAAGAAGAAAAAGCCATTGCCAATACGCAATGGATGTATGCTGATACGCTGGATTATCGGTTTTCCATTTCAGACACTACTGCTTTGTACAACCTGAGCGTAACCTTCACTTACGCCGATACCTTTCCGAATCAGAATGTATATATCAAGTTCTACACAAAGTTTCCGAATGGGAAGCGTTTGAGCAAGCCTTTATCCTTTGATTTGTTTGATCCGGAGGGTAAACCTGCCGGTAAATGCTCTGGTGGGACCTGCAGCACCAATATTCCGATTCAGCAAAATGCCTTTTTCGAAAAAGCCGGTGAATATGTCATTACGCTGGAACAATTTGGCCGGAAAGATGCTTTGTCGGGGATTAAAGGGGTAGGTTTATTGGTTGAAAAAACGGAGAAAAAGAGATAGGGGGTGCATAGTGAGAGTCTCACTTTAAGTGAGACTCTCACTAAAACGAAACATCGTAAATCGTAAATCATGTACGCTTATTTAAAAGGAGAAATCACCTTTCGCAGTCCTGCATTTCTTACGCTGGAGGTCAATGGCATTGGTTTTCATGTGAATATTCCGTTGAGTACATATACGGCGCTGCAGGGTCAGGAGCGGGCTACGGTGTATACGCACCTGATTGTCAAGGAAGATTCCCATACGCTGTTTGGGTTTGCCACTCAGGTGGAGCGCAGTATGTTTGTCAACCTGATTGGTGTAACCGGTGTGGGCGCCACTACGGCACAATTAATTTTATCGTCTATGACGGTGGATGAGGTTCGTGCGGCGGTGATCGGAGAGCAGGCGCATGTATTACAGCGGGTAAAGGGTATTGGCGCCAAAACAGCCAAACAGATCATTCTGGATCTGAAAGCCAAACTTTCCAAAGAAGCGCCGGATGCTCTCACGTTGTTGCCAAGTATGGTGGATAATACCGTGAGGGAGGAAGCACTTTCTGCCCTGATGGCGCTTGGGTTCAATCGTATAGCGGTACAAAAGGCACTCAATGGCGTAGTGCGTGATCAACCTAATGTGAGCAAGGTGGAAGACTTGATCAAACTGGCGTTGAAGGCGCTGGCAGTGTAGGGCGTGTATCCGGTTTCACATGTAACAACCAATTATTTTCGCGATGTTCTTTACCCACGCAAAAGGTAAACTGTTGCTCACCGGCGAATACTTTGTGCTGGATGGAGCAGAAGCTTTGGCCATTCCCGTGCGTTTTGGACAAACACTTCAGGTATCCGTTGGAGAAGACATAGGTAAAATCCATTGGCAAAGCCGGAACCCGGACGATTCCGTTTGGTTTGAAGCAACGTTTTGTTGGCCTGATTTTCAGGTGTTATATGCTTCTGACGATAAAACGGCCAACACTCTCGCCGACATCCTTCGTGCATGCAAGCGGCAGAATCCTGCCTTTTTTATTGAAAATCAATCGTATATCGTTACTACTCAAAACGATTTTCCCCGGGAATGGGGATTAGGAACCAGTAGTACCCTGATAGCGGCATTGTCGCAGTGGGCTGGTGTTGATCCGTATCAGGTATTGTTTGAAACCATGGGAGGCTCCGGATACGATATTGCCTGTGCTTATGCGGATGGGCCCATCCTATACCAGTTACAAGCCCAAAAACCATGCATACAAGAGTCTGTACTTAATGGCCCGACGGAGCATTTGTTTTTCGTTTTCCTGGGTAAAAAACAAAATAGCCGTGATGGTATTGCCCGTTATCGCGAGCGGGTACAGCAAAGCCCGGAACTGATAACAGCGGTATCCGATTTAACCCGCCAATTTTTGTTGGCCACTACCCTGGAAAAATGGGAATCCCTGATCCGTGAACACGAACAGTTAATTGCCCGAACGCTGGAATTACCCCGTGCCAAAGACCTTTATTTCCCGGACTACCCGGGCGAAATCAAAAGTCTCGGCGCCTGGGGTGGTGATTTTGTATTGGCTACCAGCGGGATGACCGCAGATGATACAAAACAATGGTTCAGGGAACGCGGGTTCCCGGTGTGTTTTTCCTGGCCCGAACTGTTTTAAGAACGCGGGTTGGAACGCGGATTTTTTTGGAACGCGGATGACGCGGGTGACGCGGATTTTTTTTGGAACGCGGATGACGCAGGTGACGCGGATTTTATTTGGAACGCGGATGACGCGGATGACGCGGATTTTTTGGAACGCAGATGACGCGGATTTTGAAAATTGCCTGCGGCAATTTTGTGATTAACAGAAGATGAAATTTCAAATTCTCCTAAAAGGGCTGCCGAAGGCAGCAGAAAAATCCGCGTCATCTGCGTCATCCGCGTTCCAAATAAAATCCGCGTTCCAACCCGCGTTCCAAATAAAATCCGCGTTCCAATCCGCGTTCCAATCCGCGTTCCAACTCAAAACTCGAGGCGCCAGCTGAAATTGGGGATGGTGGTGAGTTGAAATTTGGTTTCAATCTGACCCGTGTACAGATCATAAAAATGATACGCCACATTTTCCTGTGCCGTCAGGTTCTGGATGTCCAGAGCAAACGTTGAGTTGCGGCGGTTGCCCAGATTTTTGCGCCAGTACACCCGAAAATCGGCGCGAAAATAATCGGGCGCTTGCTCAGAAAAACCAAAGTAATAATCGTAGAAAGTTGTTTGTTTGTTCTGGGATGATTCAAGATTAATCACAGGTTCCCGCACACCGCCCATCCAAAGTACGCGACCGTTTAATCCAAAAGTGCGCTCTTTACCAGGCCGTTTTTCTTTCTGCCATTCTTTGCCAATGACCAAATTGGCTATTTTTCCAAGATCCCAACGTGCGTCAAGATCCAGTATTTCCCCTCCATAAGTGTATTTACTGTCCAAGAAGGTAGCATTGACCAGCATAAACCATCCGTTTGCAAGCCGTTTTTCTGCACTCACTTCAACTCCTTGAGTTAATCCAATCACTGTAGGGAAATAATTTCCAATAGCAAATGGTGTAAATTCAGAAATATTCAACGGGCTGATACCCAGTTGGTCAAGGTTAGTTGAATAAAAATCCCGATAGGTATTTTGTAGGAAACCTTCCACCTTCACATTCCAAAGTGTATTTGGCGACCACTGGTAAGCCAAACTGTATTTTGATGCCCGTTGGAAGTTGATTTCTTCATCTATCAGCCACTGTGCCGGCAACTGACTGTATAAACCGGCTGCCGCAGAAATCCGGTGACCGGGTGCGAGAATTTGGGTAACGCTCAATCGGGGTTCCGGCGCGAAATTATATGTGCTTGGAAAAGTGATGGATTCATACGGATTCCGGTATCCGTTTCCATGAAACCCAACCTGCACCTGGGTTTTTTCCTGCCGACTCAACCATTGCAGGCTGATCCAGGGTTGAACTTGCAAATACTGGTGATCTTTTGACAGGGTGATCTCTTCGTTTTGCCCGGATTCAGCCTGGTATTTTTGATGGGTGAGGTTCAATCCGGCCAGTAATTTCCATTGCCTCTGCAGTCGTTGATAGTAAGTAATAGCGCCGGAAAGTCTGGACTCCCGAATGTCATCAGCGCTGTTATCCTCCATATAAACCGGGGATTTTGCGCTCCGCTCCGATTGCTGGGCAGATGCAGCCAGTGTGGTTTTCAGCCAGGCATTTTTGCGAATGGGATGCCAGTTGGAAACACCAAGTACACCGGTTTTGGATTGAAAATCAATATCAAAGAAGTCTTTGT
>JAEUUS010000705.1 GCA_016787545.1 Saprospiraceae bacterium | reverse complement strand
GGAGGTACTTAAACTGAGCGTCTCACTCCAAGTGAGACGCTCAGTTTAAGTACCTCCGCGCCTCTCTGCGATAAAAAGGGTATGTGGAACAAACCCTTAACTACACCCTACTCCCGGCATTTCCCTACAATCTCATGAAATACATCGTGAGCGGCATTGATACCTTTCATCAATTCTTCATCAGACTTGCCTTTTTTCACCATTTTGTCCACTTTTTTACACTCCTTCACCAATCTTTTGAGTACCTGAGCTGTAAGTTCGGGTTTAAAGCCTGCCGGAATTGTTGATTTCTTCCAGGCCATTGCGCGCTCCACCAGCAAGCCGGATTTCTCCTTCAGCGGTGCAAAGTTTTTCTCTTCTGCGGAGTGAAATGTAACACTCATTACTTCATGGAATTCTTTCATTTCTTTCCATGGCGCTTTTTGCGCGGTGTTTTGTGCTTGTGCGGTTTGGGTAAGAAGGGCCAGGGCAACCAGGCCCAGGAGTTGAAAAAGATGCTTCTTCATTTTGAATGTGAATGTTGATAAAATGTTGGACTAAAACATTTTACCCAACCCCTAAGTTGTTTTAACCATGGCAAGATTTGTCATCCAAATTGATGATATTAATCAACTTTTCATCTTCTGCCTTACCGCATCAACGTAACATCTCCGCTAAAAAACACGGATAGCCCGTCAATGTATTCCACCACAGCCTGCCAGACAAAAACGCCCGGATTCATGGGTTGTCCACGCAGGGTGCCATTCCATCCCGTTTCGGTGTCGGCCGGCAAGGCCTCATCCAGTTGATACACCTGTTCGCCCCAACGCGAGAAAACCTGCAGGGATCTGATGCGCACCACATTTACCGGATCTCCAAAAATTCGGAACAAATCATTCTCACCGTCTTCGTTGGGCGAAAAGATATTGGGTGCATAAATGTGCCGTGTTTTATCCACCCGCAATTGCAAGGCAGCCTCTGCCGTACAGCCCTGATTAGAAACCACTAGGAGGCGGTATTCCGTATTGGTCAAAGGTGAAGCCAATGGGTTAAGGCAAGTAGCGCAATCCAGATCGGCTTCCGGCGTCCATTGTACGGAAGCAATATCCGAAGCCGGAATATTCAGTTGTGCATCCAGCTGGTATTCGTATCCAAGTACCACAGTTGCCTGGGGCTCCAGGGTAATTTCGAGCAGGGTAGGCGGCTCCAATACCGCACCAGCCGTGGCAGTACAGCCGTTGGCGCCTGTCACCTGAATATCGTAAGCACCTGGTGCCAGGCCGGCAAACTGATTTTGAGCCACTGGCGCCATCTGATTCAGTACATAACTCACCGGAGCGCTAATCCCGGTCAACCCATCCACCAGGATGGTTCCGGTTTCCACCAGACACGAGGGTTGGGTCAGGGCAAGCGTAATCTGTGGCGTACCTGCATCCACCGCCACCAGATCCGAATCGGTGCAACCATTATTCAAATTGGTCACCAGAAGCTGGTAAATGCCCGGTTGGTTTACCACCGCCGATGCTGTATTTACTCCCGAAACAAGATGCCCATCCGTGGTACTCCAGGCAAACTGAAGTCCGGAACCGCCACTGGCACTGCCCGTAAGTATTCCGGGCGCGCCTGCGCAATCCAGGGTAATGGGCGTACCCGCCAGGGCAGTTGGCACAACCTGATCAGCTACCACATTCACCGAAACGGCATTGGCGCATTGGTTTTGCGGGTTGATGGCAAACAAATAATAAACACCTGCTGTGCTAACCGGCAGGTTGGCGCCGTTCGACAACAGGGTAGTATCCTGTCCGCTGATAGTTGCCCAGGTCAGCTGCACGCCATTAGCAGCGGTGCCCAGCAGTATTTGGTTAGGTTGGGCACAGGTAAGCACTGCCGGTTGAGCAATAGTTATGGCGGGAACGACTAAATCCTGGTTGATATTGATGCTGGCAGATGCCGTACAGAACGTTACATCGTCTTGCACCACCAGCGTATATTGTCCTGGCATATTGATAATCAATACATTACCAGAACCGAGCGGATTTCCGTTTGACAGCCATTGGTAACTGCCCGCATTGGGTGTTCCGCTAATGGTTCCCGTTAGTTCAATGCTTGAAATACCACAGTTTAGTGTTGTGGTTGACGCCTGGATGTTGGTTTGTGGCTGGGTGGTAGCGTCGGCCACCACAAAAACAGCCGTGGAGGTGCAAGCCCCGCCACCATTTACGGTTACAGCATAGGCGCCGGCTGGAATGCCATTCAGGTCTTCTGTAGTGGCATTGTTCGACCAAAGATAGGTGTAACCCAGGGCAGGACTTACCGACAAATCTACAGCCCCGTTGATGGCAACGCAGGAGTTATCCGCCACCGGTGTCCCGCTTACCTGAGGAGTGATGGTGTTTTCCGGAACGGTAAAACTGCTCGATGCGCTGCATCCGTTGTCTGCTATAACCACAACCGTATACACTCCGGAAAGCAGGTTACTGAGGTCTTCCGTGGTGGCGCCACCTGTCCAAAGGAAGGTATAGGGCTGTGGCGCTCCGGTTACGCTCAAATCTATACTGCCAATGTTTTGACCGCAAAATCCGGCAGTGATATTGGGCGTCATTTGCGGGCTGGGCAGGTCGTTCGTTATGGAAAAAACGGCCGTATTGGTGCAGTTCCCTCCGGCA
>JAEUUS010000665.1 GCA_016787545.1 Saprospiraceae bacterium | reverse complement strand
ACCTTCGGATTGGCATTCCAGTCCAGCATCTCAGGCATTAGGCTTACCTGCGAATTCAGGGCTACATTCCAATCAACGATTTGGCCTGAATAGGTTGCCATCCTACCCATAATGGCCGTGAGTGTGCTTTTGGCTGCGTTTTCAGCATCAGCAAACTTGTACTCCCCTTTGGCTATAGCGGCAAATAGTTCATCGTGTTCTACCTGGTAAGGATTGGGATCATTCTTCGACTGGTAATTCATGATTTCCTTGCCCTTTTTGAGGATCAATCCAGGAGATGGCGCAACCCCTTTGGTGCCGTGGAACCCCTCTGTTACGCTGTCTTTTGTACCAGGAATTTGCCGACACTGACTGAACATACGTGTGCCATCTGCATATTCAAACTCTACGGTATGGTGATCGTAAATCTCACCAGTTTCCGGACCGATCCGCACCTGACGGCCACCAGATCCATAGGCTTTAACCGGATATGCCTGTTTGGCCCAGTTGCTCACATCGAGGTTATGTACATGTTGTTCAACGATATGATCTCCGCATAACCAGTTGAAATAGTACCAGTTATCCATCTGATATTCCATTTCAGTTTGTCCTTTTTTGCGCGGATGAATCCAAAGAGCGCCCATGTTCCAGTACACCCTGGAGGTTATAATTTCACCTATGGCGCCATGCTGAAGCCTGTCAATCCATTGGCGGTAAACATTCTGGTAGTGCCGTTGCAAGCCTACCACCACATTCAGTTTTTTGCGTTTAGCCTCTTCAGCAGCAGCCAGCACCCTCCGAATGCCGGGTCCATCCACAGCAACCGGTTTTTCCATAAAAATCTGCTTGCCACGCTTCACCGCTTCTTCAAAGTGAACAGGCCGGAAACCGGGAGGGGTGGTCAGAATCACTACATCGGCTAATGCAATTGCTTTTTTATAGGCATCAAAACCGGCAAACTTGTGATCCTCCGGTACATCCACTTTGTGTTTAACAGTGCCTTCAACGCCAATAATATCCTGAAGGTCATCCGCTGTAATGTTTTTGTAGGCTTCATCAATTTTTGACCGGAAAGCATCGGCCATGGCCACCAGTTTGACATTGTGTTGGGTCAGCAAAGCCTGGACAGCTGCACCGGTGCCCCTTCCACCACAGCCCACAAGGGCAATTTTGATGGTGTCGTCAACTAAACTCTGTGCAGCCTGGGCAAGCGGCAGCCCGCTCAGCATGGCCCCTCCGGTGAGGATCGTGCCTGTTTTTAAAAAATCGCGTCTGGAAGTATTGAATTTAGACATATTGGAGAAATTTTGCGGCAGGATGGGGTGGTGCAAAAGAAACGCTTGCGGGGCGAAGGTAAATGTTGAATTAATCTTTTCACTTCCTGAATCCTGGATAGTTTTGGCAGACAATTTGCAATTCCGACATAAACTGATTCACATATGAAACGAAAGATCCTTTTTGCTTTTGCAGCGCTACTACAATTAACGCTGCTACACGCCCAAACACCGAAAGAAAATCTGGAAAAAGCCGTAGAAAATTACAATGGTACCCGCACTTTTCAAGAGGGACTGAACCCTAAAACCATGACTGACAGTGATTTAGCAACCATTAAATCCAGAATGGACCAAGGGTTAGCGCTATTAGACAAAGTGATGCTGGAGGGTAATGCCGATCAAATCAAGGTGGCCAGGTATTTCAAAACCAATTTCAGATATGCTTATTTTTTCACCCTGGGCATGAAGGGAAAAAATGCAGAAGCATATGAAGTAAACAAGGTTTTTGAGGCAGATATACTGAAATACACTGCGTCAGATTTCCCGATGTCCTATGATTATTTTGAAAAAAAATTCAGTATAAAATGGGAAAATTTCAATGCAACTCAGGCAGAATACCTCACCGGGATCGGTGAAATTTGTTATAATTTGGGTAAAATCCAGGATGCCGTCAAATTTTCAAAGTTAGCCATCAGTCATTCCGGTGTGTCAACCTTTCTGAAATATATCGCCGTTAATAAAATCCTGGAGGCATACGCCAAAGACAAAACCGTCATTTCTAAAACAGAGTATCTGGATTATGCCCTGCAATCCATTCAACTGTACGATGCATTGGATATCCCGGAAAAACAAACGGTAAAGGATAATAATTACCCTACGGCATTAAAAGGTTCCTCCATTATCAAACAGGAATTTGAAACAGAGAATAATCCTGCCAACCATACCCGTGTAGCTACTGCGGCGCCCATTGCCGCTCAGTATGACAATACCAAAGGTTTTGCAATGGATATGTTTGCCTATTGCTACCGCAACAATTATCCCGGGTCAGATGCTTTTCACCAGTCGGCCCTTCAGTTGGCAAAAGAACAATTCATTGCTGGAAATGCTACCTCAAGACCTGGCTGCCAAACGCTGGGCGTGAACGCGCTTACTGCCCTCACAGCGAAAACAAGCCCTTCTGATTGCGAAAAATTCAAGCAATATGCCTCTGATTATCAAGCGCTGGGAATGGCTGGCAAAGGCGCAGAACTCGAAAATAAATTTAATGCCTGCATCAAAAAAAGAGAAGACGATAAACGTCGACAAGAAGCAGAACAGCGCCGGGCTGCGCGCAAGGCTAACCGTCATTTCAATGTGTATCTTGGCGTGGATGTGGTGCCTTTACTTACCAGTGTAGAGAAAATGGATTTTGGCGGACATTTGGATTTGAGAGGCCGCAGAGT
>JAEUUS010000642.1 GCA_016787545.1 Saprospiraceae bacterium | reverse complement strand
AGAAGATCTGTTTAAGCGCATTGTATCGCACTGTAAAGAATACGGTTTCATTTATCCATCCTCAGAAGTGTACGACGGCCTCAATGGCGTGTATGATTACGGTCCGATGGGCGTGGAACTCAAAAATAACATCAAGGACTATTGGTGGAGAGCCATGGTGCAAATGCATGAGAACATCACAGGTATTGACTCTGCAATCTTTATGCACCCGCTTATCTGGAAGGCCAGCGGTCACGTAGACGCCTTCAACGATCCGCTGGTGGATAACAAAGACTCCAAAAAGCGCTTCCGTGCCGATGTGCTGATTGAAACAGAGATTGACAAACTAACGGCCAAAGCGGATAAAGAAGTAGAAAAAGCCGCCAAACGTTTCGGTGAGTCATTCGACGAAAAGCTGTACCGCGAAACCAACCCCCGTGTACTGGAATACATCCAGAAAGCGGATGCCATTGAAAAAAGGCTGGCTAATGCCATGAAAGCCAATGATATGGCCGATTTGAAAGCCATCATTGAAGAGCTGGAAATTGCCGATCCGGATTCCGGTTCCCGCAACTGGACCGAGGTGCGTCAGTTCAACCTGATGTTCTCCACCCAGATGTCTAACATCTCCGGCGACGATGGTAAACTGTATCTCCGTCCGGAAACGGCACAGGGTATTTTTGTCAATTTCCAGAACGTACAAAAAACCACCCGCCAGAAAATTCCGTTTGGCATTGCCCAAATTGGTAAAGCGTTCCGTAACGAAATCGTGGCACGCCAGTTCATTTTTCGTATGCGCGAATTCGAGCAGATGGAAATGCAGTTCTTCGTGCGCCCTGGCACCGAAATGGACTGGTACAACACCTGGAAGGAGCGCCGTATGGCCTGGCACCGCGCCATAACGCCTGTGGATAAGCTCAAGTTTAAAGACCACGATAACCTGGCGCACTACGCCAACGCTGCGGTGGATATTCAGTTTGAATTCCCGTTTGGCTTCAAGGAGCTGGAAGGCATTCACTCCCGTACCGACTTCGACCTGAAGAGCCATTCAGAGCTGTCGGGCCGCAAACTGCAGTTCTTTGATCCTGAACTCAACGAGCACTACATTCCATACGTAGTAGAAACCTCCGTGGGCTGCGACCGTATGTTCCTCTCCGTTCTTTCCAATGGTTTGAGGGAAGAAACAGTGCCGGATGCACAGGGCGAAGACAGCACCCGTACGGTATTAAAAGTACACCCAGCGCTGGCGCCTGTGAAGTGCGCTGTGCTGCCGCTTCTGAAAAACAAGGAAGAACTGGTAGACAAAGCCCGGGAAGTGTACGACAAGCTCAAATTCCACTTCCTCTGCCAATACGATGAGAAGGATGCTGTAGGTCGTCGCTACCGTCGCCAGGATGCCATTGGCACACCCTATTGCGTGACCATCGATTTCGAAACACTGGAAAACGACACCGTCACCATCCGCGAGCGCGATTCCATGCAACAGCAACGCGTAAAAATCAGCGAAGTAGCAGCCATTGTAGGCCAGCGCGTTGATATGAGCAAATTGCTGGAGAGTATTTGATGGGTAATTGGGTCATTAAATAGGTCATTTAGGGGTCATTTATGAGTCATTTAGGGGTCATTTGTTAGTCATTTAGGGGGAATTGGGGCAATAGGTGCTGTTATTCTAATTCATAACGCATATTGCCTCACCCCCCCCTAAATGACCCTAAATGACCCCTAAATGACCCCTAAATGACCCTTAAATGACCCCCAAATGACTTTACAACACATTCGCTATCTGCTCCTTCATCTTTTCCAGTTCATCTTTCATTTGAACCACAATGCGTTGAATATCAGCATCATAGGCTTTTGCGCCTAAAGTGTTGATTTCTCTTCCGATTTCCTGAGAGATAAAATTCAGCGTTCGTCCAATGGATTCCTGTTTGCCGTCCAGTTGTTCGAGAAAGTACTTACAGTGTTGTTCGAGCCGGATTTTTTCTTCCGACATATCCATTTTTTCGAGGTAAAACAACAATTCCTGCTCAAAGCGATTGGGGTCCAGATTTTCTTTGCCGATACCTTCCTCCATATTATTTCGGATGCGCTCGCGCATGCGGGTAAAGCGTTCCTGCTCGTAAGGAATAACTTCGCTGAGTAATAGCATGATGGTTGTGACCCGTAACCTGACATCGGCTTCAAGTACTTTTCCTTCCTGTCTACGGAATGTTTTAAGGTGGTTCATGGCGAGGTTAACCGTTTCGCACACCACAAGCCATTCTTCTTCGTCCAATTCACCGGACGCAGCGTTGATCACGTTGGGAATTCTCAGCAGGGCCGTGAGCATTTCGCCACTGGGAATATTCAATTCCGCGCTTAACCTGGAAAGCTCGCGGTGATACCCCCTGAATAAAGCTTCGTTCAACGTAACTGTAGCGGCGCCATCAGCATTCTGAACCTCCAGTAAAACATCAATTTTTCCACGCTCGGCATGATCCGTGACCAGTTTACGTAGTTCAATTTCTTTTTCTTTGTAGTCGCCAGGTAAACGGAGTTTGACATCCGTCACCTTCGCGTTGAGTGCACGTACTTCA
>JAEUUS010000609.1 GCA_016787545.1 Saprospiraceae bacterium | reverse complement strand
ACTGCCATAGAAGAACCACGACGTGTTGAAAAATTGACGCCGGGCCTGCCAGGGTTCTGTATTATTCAGTTGTTCCGGATAAATATCGGATTTGCCAGCCAGATCAAAAGCTTCTACGGAAAGCATGGCCGATGCGGTGTGATGCCCGTGAGTGTCGTATTTTTTATCGTGGTAAAAACGATTGATCACCACGTCCGGCTTCACTTTCCGGTAAGCCCAAACCACATCAGACAACACGGCGTCTTTGTCCCAAAAAAGCAGGGTTTCATCCGGGCTCTTGGAAAAACCAAAGTCATTAGCGCGACTGAACATTTGTTTGCCGCCATCAACGGAACGAGCCATGAGCAATTCCTCGGTGCGCAAAACGCCCAATAATTCGCGCATTTCCGGGCCAATCAGATTTTGCCCGCCATCCCCGCGCGTGAGCGACAGATAGGTCACATCGTAATGTTTGGCATTCCGCAGGTAACTGATCATGCGGGTGTTTTCATCATCGGGGTGTGCCGCTACGTAGAGCACTGTGCCAAGAACATTCAGCTTCTTAATAGCCAGATGAAGATCGGCGGCACTGGGCTTAGCGGGTTTTTGAGCAATGGAAGGGGTGGCTGAATAAATTAGCCAAAAAAGGATAGATAGACGGAGAATAGATTGCATGCCTGAGCTGGAGTATTTGACTGGTTTTTGGAATAGGGTGGAAAGGTCGCTTTGCACACGTTGCGGCGAAAGTCCTCGCAAAGAACGCAAAGTGCGCCAATAAGTTTGAATGAACCAGGGATAGGAATATGGCAATTTTCACCTTTATTAATCCTTGTTGAAATTCCATTAATCCTTTACTCCTTGAGCGACCCTCACCTTTGTGTCATCAATCAGGCAAACGGCCTGAGGTAAAATTTGAAACCTAAAGTTTAACCTTAATTCTAAACAATGAAAAAGTTGCTCATGTTCGCACTGGCGGGTATTTCACTCCTGGCCTTTGCATGCCAAAAAAATGAAAACGTACAGGATTCCACCCCTGAAGAATCACAATTGATGAAACAATTCCTGGCTACCACTTATGGATTCTTGCCGGAAAGTATTGTGGAACACGACCACTGTTTTGTAGCAGAAGGGGATCAGTGTTTCCATAAAGAGGATTTCTGGAATCACTACAGTTCCGGTGCAGACGGAGAGTTTTCCGTGCCAGAAGCAGGATCTGATGAATTAGCTGCTGATCGCAAACACTATCGATGGTCTTACCTGGTTACCAAAACTAAAAATGTGACCATCCGCATACTGCCGGGTGTGCCAACAGTTTGGAAAAATGCTATCACGCAAGCGGTTATTGACTGGAATGCGTTAGGCGGAGGACTCACTTTCTCCATCCAATACGCCAGCAGTCCTAAATTTGGGGTGGTAAATGTTTCTATGAAAACCATGTCGAACGAGGATTATGCCAAAGCATATTATCCAACCAGTAATGGCTACCCAGGGTCTGATTTATTTATCAATCCCTATTTCAACAATATTCTTTCTCCAAATAGCAAAACTGGGGTGATTGCGCATGAGATTGGTCACACCATTGGTATTCGCCATACAGATAGCGGTGATGGTTCTCTGATCACCAATGTGAGCACCTCCTGCAAAAACAATCCGGACCCAGAATCCGTAATGTCGGCTGAAGGTGATTTTTACTACGGATTTACCACCTGCGATCGGGAAGCGTACAAGGCTTTGTACAAGAAGTAAAGTCTTTAAAATAAGAGAGTTGCGCATTATATATTTCAAACCTATAAGGTTTCTAAAAACCTTATAGGTTTGAAATATATAATGCGCAACTCTCTTATTTTATTGATGTGGAATCAAGCTTACTTAATAACCTTGATTTTCATCTTCACATCAGTTTTCGGACGGTCGCCAGGCGCTTTTTCAACCGCTGCGATCTTGTCGATCACTTCATAACCTTTGATCACTTGGCCGAACACCGTGTATTCGCGGTCGAGGTGAGGGGTGCCTCCGCGCTCGAGGTAAGCAGCGCGTTGTTCCGGGGTGTAGTGGAAGCGGCGCATGGATTCTACCTGGTTCAGGCTTGATTCCTGAACAGGAGCACCCTGAACGATGTAGAACTGTGAACCGGAAGATTTTTTCTCCGGGTTGTTGGTGCGGGCAGCAGCAAGTGCGCCTTTGATATGGCACAGTGAGTCTACAAATTCGGCCGGAATCTGGTAGCTTGGTCCGCCCATGCCCAGCATTTTGCCTGCTGGTGCATTTTTGGAATCAGGATCGCCACCCTGGATCATAAAACCCTGAATCACACGGTGGAAGAGGGTGCCATCGTAGTAGCCTTCTTCGGCCAGCTTGATGAAATTATCGCGGTGTTTTGGCGTGGAGTTGTACAGTTCCACGGTCATGGTACCGAAGTCGGTTTCGATTTCAACCAGACAACGTTCCGGTGCAGTTACTTGAATCATCTTTTTAAACTTGGTAACTTTTTTGCCTTTGGTGGCGGTAAGGGTAACAGTATAATTGCCGGAATGAGTATAACGGTGCTTTGGACTTGCTTCCGTAGAAGTAGCGCCATCGCCGAAATCCCAGGCAAAGGTTACTGGCTTTTTGGAGGTTGGTGTGGTATTGGTAAAGGTTACTTCTACCGGAGCAACAAATTTTTGATCTGCAACAGTGAATTTGGCTTGTGCCTGTGCCAGATAGGCCACGCACAAAAACAGGGGGAGAATCAGAAGTTTCTTCATGCTTTGGTAATACGTTGATAGTAAACGGCCGCAAAGATGCGGATTAATCCGGTTTTTAGAAATGTGTTGGTTGTTATACAAAAGCAAAGAGACGGATTGTTTTGGCTTGTTTCCTACTGACGGGGTGACTGCCAGTCACCCCGTCAGTAGGAAACAGCAGGAAACAAACACCCACTTCCAATACTTTTCAGACCTTTGCCCCAGCTTACTGCAAACATACTATGGTTGAATTTTCCCGTCGTACTTTATCCAATGGATTGCGCGTGTTGGTACACGA
>JAEUUS010000570.1 GCA_016787545.1 Saprospiraceae bacterium | reverse complement strand
TTGTAGTTTACGGCAAAAATCATCAACCACCCAATGGCCACCAGTGCGGCATACAACCCTAGTGTAAGCCGGTCAAAGCCAAAAATTGGAAGGGAATTGGAGGAGGTTGACATGTCAGTTTGTGAAATCAGTTTGGGGATTTAATTTGATAGAAACATTATATTATTCTATCAAAAATCTATTTTATTGTTCAAGAAAATCTCTGGGATGGATACTGTTGTCTATAGCCGGATAGGCTCCTGGCCATCCTTCCAACATTCGGATAAAGACCAGGGCTTCCTGCCGGCTGCGAAAGGCGCCAACCCTTAATTTATAGTATGGTTGTTCTTGTACTACTGTAGCGGCTACTTCCGGATAAGCTACACGAAAACGCGTGCGAGCGTCGTCCACTTGTCGTCGGTCTGTAGAGGCCATTATCTGTACCCGCCATCCTTCCACTTTGGGATTAGAGCGGTTAGCGGCTACCCAGTTCTGTACCACACCGGAAACCCCGGGCTCTTCCTGTAATTGCACCCCCTGCGCGCAGACACCCGTGCACAAGGCCAACAGCAGAACCAACAGAATGCCCAACTCTCGATTTATTGGTTTCATAATCAGCATTTTAATCCTACGCAAATCACAAATCGCAAATCGCAAATCGCAAATCGTAAATCATAAGCCCCTACTCCATCTCCAATAAAAGCTGTCCTTTATCTACGGCTGCGCCTTTTTGCACAGCAATGGATTTAACAGTACCTTCATTGGCCGCTTTGATGACGTTTTCCATTTTCATGGCTTCCAGAATCAGAAGGGCATCGCCTTTATTTACCACCTGGCCCGGCGCTACCATAATATTGAGGACTAATCCGGGCATAGGAGCTTTGATGGTATTTTGTTTCGCTCCACCCCCGGAGTGCAGGCCTAACTGTTTAACCAGTCGTTCGTAATGGTCGGCAATATGCAACGTGTAGGGCACGCCATCGATCCGCAAAACGAACAAGCGTTTCTGATAATCAGCTTCCAGCAATTCCGCTTTGTAGGAACGTTCCTGGTAGATAATCTGATATTTGCCAGCCCCATCGGGCACAATATCCAGATTCTTGGCGTCGTCAGGCATGAAAGAAAATTCATGCTGACCACTGTTGACGGAAATATTGAATGGTTCTTTTTTTTCCATGATCCTGCAAAATTAGGATAAATGCGTTTCCTGATCCAATTTTGTACAAATTCTTACAGATGCTTTGCACGTTTCAACCATTACTCCTTGAACTGAAACATCCTTTTCGGTTAGCAACCGGCATGAGAACGCATACCAATGCGATGCTGACTACCCTTGAACTACAGGGTCTCAGGGGTATAGGAGAAGCTGCTATGCCTCCATATTATGGGGAAAACCACCAAACGGCTGGGGCATTTTTACAAAAAGCGGCTGATTTTTTGCGCCCACACTCGCCCCAATTGAACCGGGAAACCATTGCGGGTATTATGGCAGAAGTAGATGCCATTGCTCCTGGAAATCATGCGGCAAAGGCTTCGGTAGATATTGCATTGCACCATTTGTGGGCGGCTATGGAGCGCAAACCTTTATGGCAATTGCTCGGCGTTGATCCGGCTAAAATGCCGCCAACCAGTTTTACCCTCGGAATAGATACGCCTGAAGTACTTCGTGAAAAGATGAAAGATGCTGAGCCATTTTCCATTATTAAGGTAAAACTGGGTACTGATCATGATCGCGATATCATACGCACGGTTCGGGAGTTAACTGATAAACCCATTTATGTGGATGCTAATCAGGGTTGGACAGACCGGGATCAGGCGCTTGATTTGGTGGGTTGGTTGGCAGAAAATGGGGTAAAAATCATCGAACAACCGTTTAAAAAGGATGATTTAGCCTCTTCACAATGGTTGAGTGAGCGCTCACAATTACCTGTTTTTGCTGATGAAAGTTGTCAAAGGCAGGTAGATTTAGCCGGGTTGGCCCATGCCTTTCATGGTGTGAACATCAAGTTGATGAAATGTACTGGTTTAAGCGAAGGGTTCTGCATGGCGGCGATGGCCAGGGCAATGGGATTAAAATTGATGGTAGGTTGCATGACCGAAACTTCCTGTGGGATCATGGCGGCTGCAACTTTGGCGCCCTTGTGTGATTATGCCGATATTGACGGGTGCTGGCTCATTAAGAATAACCCGTTCGAAGACCCTGAATTAGAGGATGGTAAAGTGCGTTTAACCAACCACTTTGTTGGTTGGCAAACAAAATAATGAACCTAAGAGGATAAACCTTAAATTGAACCACAGAGGCACAGAGGGGAGGGTGTCTCAAAAGTAAATTTTAATTTTACCGCAGAGGCGGAGAGGCGCGGAGGGGCGTTTGCTAAGCAACTTCTCCTCTCCTCGTCTCTCCGCCTCTGCGGTGAAAAAAACTCCGCGCCTCTCCGTCTCTGCGGTGAATTTGTTACTCACGTTGTAGCCGGCGCTTCTGCAGGGGCATTTTCGTTGCTTTCCGCCTTCTTTCGTTCCCGTCTGGCGCGTTCTTCTGCATCAAGTTTATCATAGGCTTTGATGATTTCTTTAACCAGTCGGTGGCGTACCACATCTTCTGCCGTGAGGTGCAGGGTAGCGATTCCATCTACACCTGATAGAATTTCAATAGCCTGTTTCAAGCCGCTTTTTTGGTGATGCGGGAGGTCGATCTGGCTCATATCGCCCGTAATGATGCATTTGGCAGATGGGCCGAGACGCGTCAGAAACATTTTGATCTGGAGCGGTGTGGCATTTTGCGCTTCATCGAGGATAATAAAGGCATTGTCGAGCGTGCGTCCGCGCATGAACGCGAGCGGAGCGATCTCAATAACCCTGTTTTCCATAAAAAAATTGAGCTTATCCATCGGAAGCATATCATCCAGCGCATCGTACAAGGGGCGCAGGTAAGGATCAACTTTTTCCTTCAGATCCCCGGGCAGAAAACCCAGATTTTCGCCGGCTTCAACGGCCGGGCGGGTGAGCACAATTTTTTTGACCAATTTGTTTTTCAACGCCCGAACAGCCAAGGCTACAGCGGTATAGGTTTTACCCGTACCCGCAGGTCCGAGTGCAAAGAGGATGTCGTTGGTATCGCACACCTCCACCATCAGTTTTTGATTCCTGGTTTTGGCTTTGATTGGCCGACCGTCGCGACCAAACAAAATCACATTATTGCCGGATCCGTCGCCATTTACAGGAATACGAACTTCAAAGGGGTTTTCGCCGCCCAACAGATCCTCCACGGTTTGAAGGGGAAGTTCATTGTGTTCGCGGAGATAGCGGGCCATCATTTCGAACTTGCCCTTGGCGGCCTGCGAGTCTTTTTTTTCTCCTGTGATTTTCAGGCTGTTACCACGAGAAGTAATGGTGGCATCAGGGAATGCTTTTCGCAAAAGGTTTAACTTTGCGTTGTTTTCGCCGAATAGCTCAAGAGGGTCAAGTCCCTCAATCGTTAGAATGATTTCGCTCAAATTGTATAGCTCAAATTTAGCGGCAGCGGGAGATAATCAGGGTTTTAAGCCAATAAACCCGGCGGCTCCATGCCTTTTAGAAAAAATCAGTTCGTTTATGCCCACAAAACTAAGGAATTGCAGGCATAATCTGAAACATAAAAAAGACCTTCAGAGTTTCTTTTCTAAAAAAATTAACCTGCTCTTTTTATACGCAACCGACGGAATACCTTTCCATCATACCCAATCACTCATTCACCAATGATCACCCTCACTACCGATTTTGGCACGCAGGATTTTTACGCAGGCGCTTTAAAAGGAGCCATATTACGACGCGTTCCCGGTTTGCAAGTGGTGGATATTACCCACCACATTGCTCCTTTTGATATCGTGCGGGCAGCTTTTGTGGTAGCTAATGTATGGCGTGAATTTCCGGAGGGCAGTATTCACCTGATTGGCGTGAATTGTGTGTATCAGCCGGAATACCGGTTTGTGGCAGCCCGAATGGAGGGGCATTTTTTTATAGCGCCGGATAACGGATTGATCTCATTGCTTTTTCCTCAGATTGCTCCAACAGATTTACGCAACCTTCCGGCAGATACTTCGGAACACTTTGCCGTTAAAAACATATTTGCCTCAGCAGTTGAGTACCTTGTTTCCGGACACGACTTTGATCTGTTAGGCGACCACGCTGCGCCATTGCTGGAGCGCATCAGTATCCAGCCGGTTATCACACCTATGCAGATTCGGGGTACGGTAATTCATATAGATAATTTTGAAAATGTAGTGGTGAATATCCGACGTGAAGTATTTGAACAGGTAGCTAAAGGCCGGCCATTTTCGCTATATTTTAAAAGAAATGACCCTATCGTGCAATTGTCTGCCAACTATTGTGATGTAACGGTGGGCGAACAACTCTGCTTGTTTAATTCAGCCGGATTTTTAGAAATTGCAGTCAATATGGGCAAAGCAGCCACCCTGCTGGGATTGAAAGTAGAAGACGTGGTGGAAATTGTATTTGAAGTACCTGCTAACGCAAAGGAATAGTTATACATTAAGAGCATGTTGGGGATTTTCTGACGGAGTCAAAAATTTGAGCTTTTTTCGTCAGTTTTTGCGTTTTTGAAGAAGCATAGCCTGAGTTACGTGACTGAAAAAAGGTGAAAAATGGCGAAAAAAGAACAGTTTTTGGCCCGGCAAGAAAATCCCCAACATGCTCTAAAGGTGTTTTTGGGCCATCCTGCCGAGTTCTGCCGGATTTTGCTCGAAAAAAAAGGTGGATTGGTCGGTGAGATACTGCACATTTGATCCGTTCGATAACCCAATTCAAACTTTACTCCTATGACTACCTTCACGAAATCAGGCCGCCCCAAGCTGTCCATTCCGCTCCAACCATTCGACTATGCACTGGAGGCCCTTGGATTGCTGAGTCTGATCCTGATGATCGGCCTGTCTGCGTACCACTACAACGACCTACCTGATACGATTCCAACACATTTCGGCGCCAATGGGCAACCTGATCAAACCGGATCTAAAACAACCCTCTGGTTCCTTCCCGTTTTGGGTGTGATCATTTATGGTTTGATGACGCTTCTCGGTCGTTTTCCGTACCATTTCAACTATATGGTGAATATCACACCGGAAAACGCAGAACGCCAGTACACCATGGCCACACGTATGGTGCGTTTCATGAAAATGCTTGCCATCGCGATTTTTACGTTTATCACCTGGCGTACTATTCAAATCGCCGGTGGAAGCGCTACCGGTTTGGGAACAGGTCTATTGATCCTGCCGGTTCTCATTCTCGGTCTCACCATTTATTACATCTACCAAAGTGTTTCAAAACAATAACCAACCATGTTCTTTCTTTTTCTCGGCATTTTTGCCATCGTTATAGGCGCATCCGTTGCCAAAGCAAACCCCAATCTCGCTAATTTTGGAAAGATAGCCCGTTATATCGGGGTGTTTATCATCCTGGCAGGTTTATCTACCTCCTGCTTTGTTCAAATTCAACCTGGCGAAGTTGGCGTTAAAACTTTGTTCGGCCAGATTCAGTCAGGCATTCTGACAGAAGGCCTCAACTTCATCAATCCGCTGGTAGAAGTCAAACGCTTCGATGTGCGCACCCAAAACTATACCATGTCGGGCGTGCACGATGAAGGCGCCAAAGTGGGAGACGATGCCATTCGGGTCCTTACTGCCGATGGCCTGGAAGTGGTGATCGATCTATCGGTTTTGTACCATATCGTTCCGGATAGAGCGCCGGAAATTTTGCGCAATATTGGCGGACGCGAGGTCATTACTGATAAAATCATCCGACCTATGGCCCGTACCAAAATTCGCGACAATGCGGTGTATTACGACGCTATAGCGCTTTACTCTACCAAACGGGATGAGTTTCAGCAAAAGATTTTTCAAAACATTGAAAAAGATTTTACTTCCAGAGGTATTGTACTGGAAAACATCCTGATCCGGAATATATCACTCCCGGAATCCGTCAAACTCACCATCGAATCCAAAATCAATGCGGAGCAGGAATCACAAAAAATGCGTTTTGTACTCGACAAAGAGCGGCAAGAGGCAGAGCGCAAACGGGTAGAGGCGCAGGGTATCGCCGATTACCAGCGGATCCTCACGTCAACGCTAACCGATAAACTTCTCCAATACGAGCAAATTAAAGCCCAACGCGAATTAGCTACCTCTGCAAATGCCAAAGTAGTGGTGATGGGTGCAGGAAAATCTGCACCTATTTTGATTGGACAATAAAAAAACGGCTTCCGGGAAACCGGAAGCCGTTCGCATAACTGATTGATTTGATATTGGTTAGCCTTTCTTTTTAGGTGATGCCGGTTTGGCTTTCGGCGCCGCCGCGGCCGACTTGGCAGCTTTAGGCGCTTTAACCACCTTCTCAACTTTTGGAGTAGCAGGCTTGGCTGCTTTAGCCACTTTGGCTGGTTTGGCAGCAGCTACTGGTTTGGCTGCTTTAGCGGGTTTTTCAACCTTTGCTGCAGCCGGTTTGTTGGCGGCACGGGCAGCGCGGGCCTTTTCCAGAATTTCAGCGCGACTAAGTTTTGGTCCGTCGGCTTTGGCTGGCTTGGCAGCTTTTGGCGCTTTGGCTGGTTTGGCAGCAGCTACTGGTTTAGCTGCTTTTGCAGCTTTAGCGGGTTTTTCAACCTTCGCTGCAGCCGGCTTGTTGGCGGCACGGGCAGCGCGGGCTTTAGCCAAAATTTCAGCGCGAGTCAGTTTTGGTGCGGCAGCTTTAGCGGCTTTGGCAGCAGCTACTTCAGCGCTTGGGCGGCGACCACGTTTTGGCTTATCGCCAGCAGATGCGGCGGCAGCTTTTGGTGCTGCGGCTGGTTTAGCGGCGGCACGGGCAGCGCGGGCTTTAGCCAAAATTTCAGCGCGGGTCAGTTTTGGTGCGGCAGCTTTGGCGGCTTTGGCAGCAGCAACTTCAGTGCTTGGGCGGCGACCACGTTTTGGTTTATCGCCAGCAGATGCGGCGGCAGCTTTTGGCGCAGTGGCAGGTTTGGCGGCAGCACGAGCGGCGCGGGCTTTAGCCAAAATTTCAGCGCGGGTCAGTTTTGGTGCGGCAGCTTTGGCGGCTTTGGCAGCAGCTACTTCAGCGCTTGGGCGGCGACCACGTTTTGGCTTGTCGCCCGCAGGTGCAGCGGCAGCTTTTGGTGCAGCGGCACGGGCGGCTGGTTTAAGGGTTGATTCTTTCTTTTTGGAATCTTCTTTTTTGGTATCCGGACCGCCATCAGCTACCAACTTAACATGTGCCAGGTGGTGGCGGCAATGCCATGCATAAAGTGCAATCGCTTCGCGAAGCGCTACGGTGCGTTTGGTAGCCGGATGGAAATAACCTTTATCAAGATCGTCTTCAGACAATGATACCAGAAAATCTACCCAACGGTTGTGGAGCGCCGACAATAATTTTATGGATGTTTTGGCAGATCCGTGTTTGGCATCTTCCGTTTCTGCCCAAAGTTGTTCTTCATAGGGTTTGATTATAGGCGCCGTTTCTGTTACTGCCAGTTTAAACCGTACGTAGGCGTTCATGTGGCTGTCGGCTAAATGGTGTATCACCTGGCGGGCAGTCCAGCCTCCTTGACGATAGGGTTTGTCGAGTGCCCCATCTTTCAGTTTTTTAACTGCTTTTTTCAGCTCTTTGGGCAATCGCGCAATGTCTTTAATCTGTTTGCGCGTGTCTTCCAAAGAGTAGTTTTTGCTGTATTCAAACCTGCCAATGGGATATCGGCGATCGGTAACCTCTTTCATAACGATGGTGTATTTAATGCTGTTTATTGACAATAGAGCAATCGTGCTTTCACTACTGCTCAGAAATTCAAGAATAATCCTTACTGATCCTTCCAACGCCATAAATAACGGCATGCGTAAGTTCTGTAAGGGCGCCATGGTTCGGCGAAAACTTCCATTTGTTTTTTTAACAAACGTGGATTTTGCGCTTCTATTTTAAACAATCGCTGCATGGCTTGCTGAATACCCAGATCATCGACCGGAAAAATATCTGGTCGACCCATGGAAAACATTAGAAGCATTTGCACCGTCCAGGTGCCAACTCCTTTAATCTGTGTAAGCAGGGAAATGATTTCTGCATCGCTTTTCTGGCGCCAGTCAACGGATTCCAGGTCATGTTCTATGGTAAAGCGGGCTACGTTTTGCAAATAGTTTGCCTTTTGATTGGATAACCCCACACTTCGAAGTTTATCAAAATCTATGCCTATCAATTGTTCAGGATGGGGATACTGATCCGGGAATAGCGAAATAAAGCGCTTAAAAATAACATCTGCAACCTTTACACTCAATTGCTGAGACACTATAGATTCCAGCAAATCATAGTAAATACGCCCGGAAGGTGTAAAATCAGGCACTTCAATGACAGATAGCAATGGCCTGATGCTGGCGTCTTGCCGCAAATGTTCAATCGCTTCTTGCGAATTCATCCAACAAAGGAATAGGGTTTTCAGGAAATAACCATAGAATAAGGCTATTTTATTTTATTAATTCAAAATCAAGTTCATTTACATCCCTCGAATTTCCTCCGATAAACACCTTGAATTTTCCTGGATCCGCTTTGAATTTTGCTTCATTATTCCAATAAGATAAGTCTTTCTCTGTCAATCGGAAAGTCACTACCCTACTCTCTCCGGCGCCAATATTAATCTTTTCAAATCCTTTCAATTCTTTAACCGGACGAGCAATATCAGCTGAAATATCCCTGATATACAATTGAACCACTTCTTCGCCGGCTACTTTACCGGAATTGGTAACCGTAATAGAAACCTCTATAGTTTCGTTCATTTTATATTGGGGTTTGGTCAATTTCATATTGGAGTAGTTGAATTGACTATAGCTCAATCCGAATCCAAATGGATAAGCTGGCGTAACCGGGCTATCCAGATAGCCACTGGTCCACATTTGGCCTTGTTGTTGCTGTGGGCGGCCGGTGTTCAGATGATTATAATAAAGTGGCACCTGACCAAGGTTTTTAGGGAAAGTAACGGGCAGTTTGCCGGATGGGTTTACTTTCCCGGTCAATACATCCGCCAGCGCATTTCCGGTTTCAAAACCCGGTTGCCAGGCTACCAGTATGGCGGGAATATTTTGTGTGGCCCAATCGAATACCAGAGGTCGGCTGTTGAATAATACAGCAACAATAGGTTTATTCAATCGACCGGTAATACTCAGGATACGTTCCTGATCCCTGGGCAAATTCAGGCTGCTGACACAGCGACTTTCACCACAATCCAATCCGCGTTCGCCCAGACAGGCAATTACCAGATCAGCTTCTCGAGTGGCATTGATGGCTGCGGAATAGTCTTTTTCCGTACACATGGCGTCAATACATATTTCTGTAATGGTTACCTGATACCCCATGGCTTCCAGCGCCGGCTTCAGAGCCTGGGCCGGTCGAACTACTTTGGTGGAATCATATTCCCGCATACCAAGGCCAAGCGTCCAGAAACTCATATAATCCTTATTCCCTTTACTGTCGGCATAAGGGCCAATGATGGCAATTTTTTTGAATCGACTTCCTTCGGTCAGAGGCAACAGGCCTCCATCGTTTTTCAACAATACCATACTTTTTGCTGCTGCTTCACGGGCAAAAGTTCGGTAATCCGGTTTTTCGAGGGTTTCATTGCGTCGCTTTGGATCCAGATACCGGAAGGGATCATCAAACAATCCCAATGCAAATTTGAGGTGCAATACCCTTTTTACCGCTTCGTCTATTTGTGCCTGGGTAACCCGGCCGCTTTCCAGCGCACGTTTCAAACCGCGCTGGAAAGTGCCGCCAGCCATATCCATATCACTGCCAGCGTTCAGACATTTGGCGGAGGCATCTACATCATCGGCAGCCGCTCCGTGTACGATGGTTTCGCCGAAAGAATTCCAGTCGCTCACTACCATTCCTTTCCACATCCATTCGCCACGCAGGATATTTTCGAGCAGGAATTTATTCATACTTGCCGGAACGCCGTTCAGGGTATTGAAAGCGTTCATAAAAGTAGCTGCGCCGGCATCGGCGGCGGCTTTAAACGGAGGAAGTACCATTTCCCGCAAGCGCTGTTCGCTCATATCTACGGTATTGTAATCGCGGCCGCCCTCGCTAAAGCCATATCCGGCATAGTGTTTTACACAAGCTGCCAGGGTGTTGTTAGCCGCCAGGTCGTTACCCTGGATGCCACGCACGCGTGCTTCGGCTACCCTGCTGCCCAGGAACGGATCTTCACCGGCTCCTTCCATTACCCTGCCCCAGCGAGGTTCGCGGGATACATCTACCATAGGTGCAAAAGTCCAGTTCTGACCATCGGCGCTGGCTTCTTCTGCCGCAATGCGTTCTATTTTTTCAACGATGCCCATATCCCAGCTGGCCGCTTGTGCCAATGGAATGGGGAATATCGTTTTATAGCCATGAATAACATCAAATCCAAAAATCAGTGGAATGCCAAGTCGGGTTTCACTGACGGCTACCCGTTGCATGGTGATTTTATTCTGAAAGTTTGTGTGCGAGAGTAAAGAGCCTATTTTTCCACTGCGAATCTGCGTCAACAAATCGTCTTTGGCCACATCCGTTCCAGTACTGATATCGCCAGGCACCTGGTTTAGCTGACCGATTTTTTCCTCGAGGGTCATTTTAGCCAAAAGAGCTGCAACCCGGGTGTCGATGTTTTTTGCGGAAGTTTTTTGGGCATATACAGAAGTTCCGCATTGGATGAACAGTGCGACTAAAGCAACAAATTGCGCGATTTTATTCGTCATGGAAGAAAATTTTGGGCAAAAATAGAGAACTTGGCGTTTGTTCGGGATTTTTATCAAACAAGCTTAAAATCTGTCCGGCTTTGCGAATTTTGCGCCAGGAAAAGGACCACGAAAAAGGTCTACAAGTTATTTATCATGCACAACAAACCAACTTTATTGATCCTGGCTGCAGGCATTGGATCACGCTACGGCGGGCTTAAACAAGTAGACGGCATGGGGCCGGGAGGGGAAGCCATTTTAGAGTATTCTGTTCAATATGCCATTCAGGCCGGTTTCGGGAAGGTGGTTTTTGTGATCAGAAAAGACATAGAGGAGGCTTTTCGGGAGAAGGTGGGCAAACGGGTAGAGGCACGTGTGGAAACAGCATACGCTTTTCAGGAATATGATTCCTGCTTAGAGTGGCTTTCGGAAAAACCCCATCGGGAAAAGCCCTGGGGAACCGGACACGCTATTTTGTCTGCAAAAAACCTGATTAAAACCCCTTTTGCAACGGTCAATGCAGATGATTTCTACGGCGCGGATGCTTTTCAACATCTGGGCGCCTTTTTGCAACAGGAATGTTCTCCGGAAGTGTATGGAATGGTGGCCTATCAATTGGGTAATACCCTTTCTGAAAACGGAGCCGTGTCGCGGGGTGTTTGTTCTGTAAGTGCAGACGGTTTTTTAACCAATGTAACAGAGCGAACAAAAATAGAGCGATACCCTGAGGGCATTTTTTATACCGATGAATCCGGACGACATCATTTGGCCGATCAAACACCAGTGTCCATGAATCTTTGGGGGTTTCATCAAAGTATTATGCAGGAAATTGAAGAACAGTTTCATTCTTTTGTTATCCAAAACACAGGCAACCCAAGAGCAGAATTTTATATCCCTACTGTAGTGAACAACCTGATAGAAGCGGATAAGATCAAATTGCGCGTGTTGCATAGTCATAGCCAGTGGTACGGGGTTACTTACCCGGAAGATAAGGAAACGGTGCAGGCTGCCCTGGCTAAATTGTAGGGGAATGTGGGGAATGTGGGGAATGTGGGGAATGTGGGGAATGTGGGGAATGTGGGGAATGTGGGGAATGTGGGGAATGTGGGGAATGTGGGGAA
>JAEUUS010000555.1 GCA_016787545.1 Saprospiraceae bacterium | reverse complement strand
TTGTTTTTGCGGGTTGAGGCCGTAGCGGAAATTGCCCGGGTGGGCGTGTACATCCACCATGCCGGGCATAATGGTTTTGCCTTTGCAATTAATGCGCGCGGCGCTGCCATCGGTTTTGGCGCGGGGTTTACCCACGTAAGTGATTTTGTTGTCAGTAACTTCAAGCTCACCATTTTCAATCACCTGATCGCCCTCCATGGTAATGATGCGGGCATTTTCAAAGATCACTTTACCCTTGGGCTTGTCGGCTTTCAGCGTAAGGCCAATTTTCAGTCCGGCCTCCGGCAATCCTGGCAGGGAATCTGGCGCTCCGGGCAGATAAGCAAAACGATCCTTCAGATCAATGGTGAAATATTCGTCGCCCAGGGTGTAGTGCAATTTCCGGGAATCGCCGCTCCAGTGCAGGTTGTAGCCGGCGTCGCGACTTACACAGGTGGCCGGTACAGCTTTGGTGTCGGCACTCAGGTCGAGGGTTTTGCCTGTTTCCGGGAATGCGCAAATGTAGGTTTTGTGCAACTCAATGAATGCCAGCCACTTACCATCTGGTGACAAGGTAAAGGAATGTGCATATTTGGATTTCACGTGCACTTTTTCGTCTTTGCCGTTGAGGTCGTAAGATTTCAGGCTTTTATCCAATGAGCCAAACAAAGAACCGCCGGTTTGCACCAAAATGCGTTTGCCATCCGGAGAAAAGCGAGGATTATCGCCGCCTTCACAAATGAACCGGGGGAAATCCAGGCCGTTCAGATCAGCCAGGTAGATACCGGGCTTATCCGTCAAGGCCGGGCCCATCTCGTCATCGCCGTCCTGAATTTTAAAAACAATGGATTTGCCGTCGGGAGAAAATGAAGGGGTGCGGTAGATGTGTTTTTTCAGGCCGCGGAGCGTGGGTTTTGAGCCGGAAAACTGGATACTGCCGCGGTTTTCATCGCTCCAGGTAACGTAGGCAATGGTTTGTCCATCAGGAGAAAAGCCTGGTTCGAAAGCCAGGGAATTGGCATCGCCAGAGAGGAGTTCCGGTTTGCCATCGGGCAGATTTTTGCGATAGAGATAACCGGCCGCATTGAACACGAGGGTTTTCCCGTCGGGGCTGGTTACAGCATGACGAATGGCCCGGGCAGCAAACTCGTCTTCATACACCTTGTTTTCAAATTTCAGGGTTTCGGCGAGTTTGGTTTTCACATTGCAGGTAAATGGCACATCCGTTACGGATTCGCGCACGATCTGGTTGTTTTTTTCATCAAAACCGAAGTTAATGCGCTTGATTTTGCCACCTGCCCAGATGAGGATGGCGCCTTTTTCCGGTCCAGCGTTCAAAAACGTGTAGCCTGGGTAGCACCCGAACACCGTCCAGGCTTCCTGTTGGTCTTTATCGAGTCCATCGTACAGCGGATATTCTTCTCCGGTAGCAAGATTGCGCAGGCAGAGCACTGATTTAACCCCATCGCGGCGAACGAAAGAGAGCCAGCGACCATTTGGACTCAGCTGTGGTCTGCAAGCGCCGCCTGCGCCACCGGAAATATCTTCTATCTTACCTTCCTGCCTGTCGTACCGGCGGATGATGAAAATCTGGGTATTGGGGTTTTTATTGTACTGGAAAAATCCGCCGCCGTACATGTCTTCACTGAAATAAATGTAGCGTCCATCCGGGCTTACACAAGGTTCGTTTACGTCCTGCTGGTCGTTTTTGCGCTTGGTAAGCTGGATGCCTTCTCCGCCGGTGAGGTGGTACATCCACATTTCACCGGCGCCCAGAGAACGGGAGCTGGTGAAGTGTTTGCGCGCTACAATATATTCATTATCAATCCATTCTGCATTATTGAGCAGGCGGAAATTTTCTTTAGTGATTTGTTTGGCGCCAGTGCCATCGGCGTTCATGTACCAGATATTGTCGCCACCACCGGCATCGGAAGTGAAGGAAATCTTTTTGCCATCGGGGGAAAAGCGCGGCTGCACTTCCCAGGCTAATCCGGAGCGGATGCAGGTGGCTGTTCCGCCGGCGGCGGGCATGGTATAGATATCGCCCAGGAGGTCGAAAACAATGGTATTGCCGTCCGGGCTAATGTCGAGACACATCCAGGTGCCTTCCGTGGTGGAAAAGGAAACTTCGCGATAAGGCACCGCGCCGGCTGTGGGATTTGAAACGTCCCACTTGGGTTTGTCTTGTGCCTGAAGCGACAAGGCAGAGAGCAGCAAAAGGGTAAAAAGAGAGCTACGGTTCATGTTGTAGTAAAAATTAGGTCGGTAAAATTTGCGTTTAAAGCGCACATAATTACAGCCTTGGCATGAGAATACAGGAAAGATAGACCAGAAACAGGGCAAAAACTGTAATCGGCAAAAAACTGGGGCAAAAGCCCGGAAATTATCCGAAATTTGCGCTTGGAACGCAGATTTTTTTGGAACGTGGATGACTCGGGTGACGCGGATTTTTTAATGGGAACGCGGATGACGCAGATGACGCGGATTTTTTAATGGGAACGCGGATGACGCAGATGACGCGGATTTTTTAATGAGAACGCGGATGACGCAGATGACGCGGATTTTTTATTGGGAACGCAAATGACGCAGATGACGCGAATTTTTTATTGGGAACGCGGTTGACGCAGATGACGCGAATTTTTTATTGGGAACGCGGATGACGCAGATGACGCGAATTTTGAAAATTGCCTTCGACAATTTTGTAGCTGAAAAGATAAATACTTTCAAATTTTCCTAACCCGGCTGCCGAAGGCAGCATAAAAATCCGCGTCATCCGCGGCATCCGCGTTCCAAAAAACCCGCGGCATCCGCGTTCCAAATCGAATCCGCGTTCCAACAAATCAGCGTTCAAATGCAGAAATTTTTCACTTTTATTAAGCAATTTATTCAATTCTTCCGCAGGCATGGTGATGATGACCGGAGCTTGATGGAGAAATTGCGTGATAAATACCGGTTGGTGATTATGAACGACGACACTTTTGAAGAAGTGACTTCGCTCAAACTTACCCCACTTTCCGTATATATTGCTGTTAGTTCTCTCATTGTTGGCACGGCCATTCTGGTAACCATGCTCATTATCTGGACGCCATTGAAGCGTTACATTCCTGGTTATGGAGATTTTACCCGCGATTCTGAAATTGCTGAATTAACTGGCAAGGTTTCCGACCTTGAAAATGAAATTGAAGCGCACCGTTTGTACAACGAAACCTTCCGCAAAATGCTGACCGGCGATGTACAAGGGATGACGGAAGAGGACGTGAAAAAACAAGGGCAACCAGAAAATCCGGCCGATACCCTTCCGCACGATGTGGATAAAATTCCTGAAGACGAACAATTGCGTTCAGCGGTAGCCACAGGCACTTTTACTGCCGATCCCAAATTGTCGCAAGCACCATTGAGTAGTTTAGGACGGGATATTCCCTTGGAACAATTATTCTTCATTCCACCTGTGAGTGGAGATATTACCGCCAAATACGATTTGAAAAAAAATCACTTCGGTTTGGATGTTTCTGCTCCAAAGAATACTGCCGTTAAGGTAGTTTCAGATGGCTCCGTTATCTCAGCAGGGTATACGGTGGAAACAGGATATAGCATTGCTGTTCAGCACCCTAACAATGTGGTGACAATTTATAAGCACAATTCCGTTTTGCTTCGTAGGGAAGGAGATCTGGTAAAAGCCGGTGAGGCCATTGCCATTATCGGTAATTCAGGCGAAAACAGCTCCGGGCCACACCTTCACTTTGAACTTTGGCATAAAGGCCGGGCGGTTGATCCGGGGCTTTATATAAATTTTAAATGAGTACATGATTGAAGATTACATGAGTACATGATTGAAGAGGGATGGCTTCGAGTTTGGGATACGCAGGGATGCTATGCCGAGCGTCTCCCCCTCTTCAATCATGTACTCATGTAATCTTCAATCATGTAATTTTATCTCCGCCGGGTAGCACCCGGATAATTGCCACCGCCAAAAAGGTCATGCAGGCAATCATGGCCGTAAGTATAGGCGATACAAAAAACGGATGGGCCATACTGTGCCAGAATCCGAGTTGGCCGAAATAATCCATCACCAGCACGTGCGCGAAATAAATACCGAAGCTGGCGGCTGAAAAATCGCGCTCAATATCCAGCAGCGGACTGCCATTGAACGATCGTTTGGCCAGGAGGAACCAGCCTACCGCGCCCATGGCCACGTTCGGAGTGAGATAATCGTAAAAATACACATCCGGCTGACCTTTCCAGAAGAAGGTATTGATGATGTAAGAGGCCGTCATGGTGCTAAAGGTACCCAGGAATATGAGCAGCCAGGGCAAATATCCGGGCACAAAGAACTTATACCCATCCAATGGTTCATCCTTCCGAAATATGGCAAAATTGCCCAGATAATACCCGCCTACGAAGTACCCGGCGTTGTTGGTAAACAGCTCAAAATAGATTCCCATGGGCATGTTAAGCCACATGGCCATCATTTTATAGCCCCAGGTGCAGAAATTGCACATGATGAAAAAGAACCAAAACTCCTGTTTGGTAGCGCCTCTGATCCAGCCGCGCAGAAACGGATAAGCCAGGTACAAACCAATAATCAGGTAAATAAACCATAAGTGGTAATGCACCGGTCCGGTAACCAGACCTTTGAGGGTTTCTACAACGGTAGCCGGACTGCCATGCGCCAGGTAGTTGTAGAAACTGTAAATGAGCATCCAGAAAATGGCCGGAATCATTACGCGTGTAAAACGGCGCTTTAAAAAATCGGACAGCGGATAATCCTTGCTCAACAACAAATACCCACTCAGCATCACAAACAAGGGTACCGCCGGACGAGTCAGCGAATTCCAGAAATTACCAGCCCACCACCAGTGACTGTTGTAATCCTGTCCGGCGGAATGCGCAATAGGCGCCGCGGCATGGATGCAAATCACCATCACGGTAGCCAGGTTGCGTAGACGATCGGGCCAGGGATCGAGAGGCTTCTTCATAGTGAGTGCGAATTACATGATTGACGAGTACATGATTGAAGAGTACATGATTGACAATTACATGAGTACATGATTGAAGAGGGGAAGCTCCGAGTCTGGGATTTGTACGGATGCCATGCCGAACGCCTCCCTCTTCAATCATGTAATCATGTACTCGTCAATCATGTACTTAAGTAATTAATTCTCCCGGGCAAGGTATGGCCTAATTTGAATTTAAAACGGGTATATGATTACATAATTAGGGATTACATGATTGACGAGTACATGAGTACATGATTGAAGAGGGAGAGCTCCGAGTCTGGGATTGGTAGGGATGCCATGCCGGGCGCCTCCCTCTTCAATCATGTACTCATGTAATCTTCAATCATGTACTCATGTACTCTCCAATTATGTAATCCACATACCTTTGCCGGAAACATCCACTTTGTACATGCAACACAAAACTGCTGTTATCTCGGGCGCAACCAAAGGGCTTGGGCGAGCCATTGCTGAAATATTTGCCGAAAATGGCTTCGACTTGTGTGTATGCGCGCGTACACAGGTTGACCTGGATGACATGCTGGAAGATTGGAGCCGACAGTTTCCACAACAAAAACTCCATATTTTTGCTGCGGATGTGAGTAAAAAGCCGGAAGTACTGGAGTTTGGACAATTTGTCAGAAGCGTTTTTGCGCACATTGACGTGCTAATCAACAATGCAGGAGTGTTTTTACCCGGCCGTATTTCTGAAGAACAGGAAGGCACACTGGAAACCCAGATGGAAACCAACCTCTTTAGCGCCTATCATCTCACTCGGGCATTGTTGCCAGTCATGAAATCACAAGGTCGCGGGCATATTTTCAATATGTGCAGCATAGCCAGCTTTATGGCCTATCCCAACGGCGGCTCTTATAGCATCAGCAAATTTGCCTTATTGGGCTTTTCCAAAGTTTTGCGCGAGGAAATGAAACCGTTCGGACTCAAGGTTACCTCTGTTATGCCCGGCGCAGCCTGGTCTGACTCCTGGGCTGGGGTGAATTTACCCTATGAACGACTCATGCAGGCTTCTGATGTGGCCAAAGCCATTTGGGGCTGCTACAATATGAGTGATGCTGCTGTAGTGGAAGAGCTGATTTTGCGACCACAACTGGGTGATTTATAACTTTTCCTGAACCCTTATGCTTCAAATTATTGGCCTCCTCTTGCTTTCCGGCCTGGCTCTTTGGTTTTTGGGCCGGCATTCCCTGCGTGTACTTGGTCCGGCGCCAACACTTCCTATGGCTGGATTGGCTGTTGTGCTATTCATACTTACAGCGCTTTGCGGCGCCTCGGCCTATTGGTTAAAAATGGCCATAGCGCAGGAATCGTATGTGCTCAACGCTCAGCTTAATCTCTCGCAGGCAGGGCTTAAGATCTGGGAGGTGCTGCGGGGCGTACTCACCGAAGA
This sequence comes from Saprospiraceae bacterium, assembly GCA_016787545.1. Lineage (GTDB taxonomy): Bacteria > Bacteroidota > Bacteroidia > Chitinophagales > Saprospiraceae > M3007. The sequence continues at coordinate 556 of JAEUUS010000555.1, read as the reverse complement.
ATTGTTGTTGCGCGGTGCATTACTATACCTGCTCATGACTAAATGGGGCAACCGACGCGCCATTATCCTTACCTCTGTATTATTCGGTGTGTTGCATTGGCTGAACGGAGGCGTTTGGGGCAATCTGGTGCAAATGGTCATAGTGTTTTTATACACCTTTTTGATGGGACTCGTACTGGCCTATAGTTTTGTACAAACCCGTACTATCTGGATGCCCATTGCCATACATTTTGGCTGGAATCTCACCGAGCAGTTCATTTTTCCAGGGTCTGCAGGAAATGAGCATGTGTTCATCATGCAGGGCGTACCTCCCGAAGTTACCGTTTCCTATGCCGCTTATTTTTTCATGCTGTTATTTCCCAAGCTTTCAGCCATAGGATTGAATTTCTTTCTGTTAAAACGTTTTAAAGCAGCCGATGGCCAATAACACTTCACCGCATATCCTTAATACTGCTGCCAATCTGCTGGGGTTTTGTCTGTTTGTCATCACCTCCATACACCTCAGCAACCAGCACAAAGACAATTTGGTGGATGAATTCATGTCGGTAGTCGCTTT
>JAEUUS010000521.1 GCA_016787545.1 Saprospiraceae bacterium | reverse complement strand
CGCGTGGCCGAACATTTTTTCGTAGAGTGTGGCCATTTTTTGCACCACTTTGGAGCTCGGGTTGGGTTTCCAGCCGGGGTAGGCATTGGCTGTTTGCACTTTAGCGCCCAGCAGGTCGAACGGTGCGCGGAAAGCCGCTGCCACATCGGCTTTGCTGGATTCCACGGAGCTGCGCTGCAGGGATCCGATGCTGAGGTGACCGTCTTTGAGCGTGATTTTGGCCAGGTTGCTGGAGGCTTCCACCAGTCCCGGAATTTCCGGGCTCATACGGAACACACCGTTGTGTACGGCGCGCAGGGCGTTGAGGAATTTGGCCTGATCGCCTTTGCGCATCACCTGCACAGGCGCCGTGGCCGGATCTGCCTGAATATTAAGTTTGGGTTCGGCGGTTTGGAACTCGGTGCGGAGTTCTTTTGCGGCCGCATGAAGCAGCTTGTGGAAACGTTTGTCGTTTTTCACCAATACTACAGCACGGGCTTCGCGCGGGATCTCGTTGCGCAGGTTGCCGCCGTCGAAAGCAGCCAGGCGTACGCCCGCAGGTGCGCAGGCCATGAGCACACGCGTGAGGAGTTTATTGGCGTTACCGCGACCCCGGTTGATGTCCATACCACTGTGTCCGCCCAGCAACTGGTTTACGGTAATGGTGTAGGCTGTATGGTTTTCCGGCGCTTTATCCTGTTTGTAATCCCAATCTATGAGGGTATCAATGCCGCCGGCGCAACCGATGGTGAGCACGTGGTCTTCCTCGGTATCCAGATTGAGCAGCACCTTGCCTTTGAGCAATCCGCGACCCAGGTTTTTGGCGCCGCCGAGTCCTTGCTCCTCATCCAGGGTAAACAGGGCTTCCAGAGGTGGGTGCACAATGTCTTTGGAGGCCAAAACGGCCAGAATAGCGGCAACGCCCAGGCCATTGTCTGCGCCCAGGGTTGTTCCGTGCGCACACACCCAATCGCCGTCTACATACATGTCAATGCCCTGCTTTTCAAAGTCGAAGTTTACGCCGGCATTTTTGGAGTGCACCATATCCAGGTGCCCTTGCAGAATGGTAACGGGGCGTTTTTCCCGGCCGGGAGAGGCAGGTTTGCGCACAATGATGTTGCCAAAAGCATCGCGCTGCGATTCCAGGCCGTGTTTTTTGGCAAAATCCAGTACCCATTGGGCAATACGTTCTTCTTTTTTGGAAGGACGAGGTACGGCATTCAGATCAGCGAAAAGGCTCCAGGGGAGGCTAGGGGCGAGTTGGCGAATTTGGTCGGACATGGATTTAGGACGATGGAACGATGGACGATGAACGACGTAGGCGGGTTAACCGCCCCAAAAAACCGCGTAGCGGTAACATTTTTGTAACCCACAGACGCCGCGTTGTGCAAAACCATGGCTTCGCTAAAGTGTAAGCCGGGACAGACCTTACGGAGGTCGGGCGTAGTTGCTAGTAGCCGGACAAGTCAACGGCAACAACTTTCCTTGAACCGGGGAGTGCCCCATTATAAAGTAAAGTGTTCGAGCCGGTGCAGAAAATACGGCGCCTGCGGGAAGGCAAAGATAAGGGGTTTTGGTGTTTGGGTGTGTGGGTGTTTTAGTGTTTTAGTTGGGGGGCTTGGCGGATTTTGAGTTTGGAGAAATTAATTGGTGGGTAGCTGCTGGGTTTGGGAGGGAATTGCCGTACTTTGCTTGTAAAAGGATGAAATGAAAGCCGTGACCTTTTGGAGATGGATCTTATTGGCTGGGTGGGTTGGTGGAATTGGAGAGTATGGGAACGGAAGTTACAAACAAATTGGAAAAATGACAGATTCAATCGAAGAAAAAACTCTAAGTTTAATTGAAGATAGCTTAAAAGAATTTGAGTCTTCAAAAGGCAGTTTAGATAGTGCAATCAAGAAACTAAAGCGAGCTGCTGAATTGTCTGAGCACAAGGATATAGTGGCTTGGTGTAACCTACAGTTAGGTAATCCGGAATGTATAAATTTGGCAAAGGGCTATGTCAAATCTATTAATGATTATAACCTTGATAAAAGTGAAGAAAAACTGTTAGCAATTGCAAGCCAATTGAAAAAGCTCAAAAATTTGGGTTTTAAATTTGATGATACAAGTTCGCTTGGAGAAATGGACGTTGAGATTAATCAAAAAGTAAATACTTCATCTGGTGGATTTGAAGGAATAGGATTTATTGAGGAAAAATATAGTGACCTCGTAAGGACTAAACGAGGAAATGACGGTGTATATTACAAAACAAATCTTAATAGTCATCTGAATTTAATCAGGTCAAACGGACATAAAAAAGCTACATATTTATATAACAAAATTGCTTTTAAAGATGCCCCTAAAACTAGTTTTGACTATCTGAAAGTAGTAGTAGATAATAGACTTTTGGATTTAAACCCTGAATTAGCTGAGCAACTAATGGTGGCTTTTAAGTCTGCCGTTAGTAACAATAAGGAGGAGCTATCTCACTCCTTGACAACCTGTCGGCGAGTTATCGAAAGATTTGCTGACATAGTGTTTCCCCCAAGAGAAGAACTTTTTAAAGGAAGAAAGGTCGGAAAACCTCAATATATAAATAGGATATGGGCCTTTATAGATATAGCAATTGATAGTAACTCTAATAAAGCTTTATCACATAGCCATCTGGAATTCCTGGGCAATTATTTAGAATCTATTCATAAGGCAACTAATAAGGGTGTTCATTCTGATATTACTCAGATTGAATCTGTAAAGACAATTTTTCATCTGTATTTACTTTTTGCAGATTTACTGGATTTTTTGGATATTGAAATCCAAAAACCAAAGAATGGCAAAATAGATATTAATAAAGCATCTATTGATGAATTGGAGGCCCTTGGAAAATTAAAAAGAAAAACAGCAAAAGAAATAATAATAAGTCGTGTGAAAAATGGAAAATTGACAGAAAAATTATTAATAGCAATTCCAGGAGTTGGGCCAAAAACATTAAAAACGTTAAAGGAATATTTCCAAATATAATAAAATGGTGTGTAATTAGCTTCGATCGATTAGCTCCTAAACTTCACGTCCTCGCTAAGAGCCTCACATCCTCCTAACCCCTCTCGCCTTCAAAACACTTTCCTGCAGCCATTCTGTACCATTATGCTGCAAAACCACGGTTGACATAGACCTCAATCCGTTGCTTTCTTTGGCGGTGATGGCTGCCATAACCGGGGTTAATATTTCCAGCCAGCTTTCTGCGCCAGCCACTTGTTGGGTGGTGAAATTGGTGTCGAAAAAGGCCTGATGGCACGCATCAAACAGGGTATCTGCCTTATCAAGGGTTTGGATATATTGTTGAAAGCTGCCTGAAGTATATGTTTCTATCACATAGGCACTGCTAAATTTTTGTGTCGCCTCCTGGTGTTTTTGATGGAATTGTTTGTATTTCTCTGCCAGTTCAAGCAAGACTGCTTCCGTTTCCTGCATTTGATGGTTAAACTCAGTCCATGATTTTCGCTGAGCATGGTCGGACTTTTTCTCCTGACCTGTGGCTTTACGTAAGTCCACCCAAGACTTAGGATTGATTTGCCTGGTTTCTCCCGTTGGATAAGTCATAGTACCGGGGCCAAGTGGATTGCCCTGAAAAAAATACCCCTCATAAAAGGTCTTAATCTTTACATAGGTTACCCGAGCTTTCCCGGAAACAGTACCGCCTCTGAAAAAGCCCTCGTACCGGTAATCATTCTGCAAGCTTACTAATTTTCCCACACCTTCAAATTTTCCTTCCACCATCTGTCCTTTGTAGTAGAAGTTTACCTTATCCTGTTCTACATGCCAATATTCCCCATTTCCATCAAATTTGCCATTAAAAAAGCTTCCCTGATAAATACAACCGTTAACTTCTTCCATCCTGCCCGTTCCATTCTGACAATCGCCTTCTATGCAGTTCCCGGTAATTTGCCTGAGCGCTACAGCCACCTTGCGCTTATCGGCGCCTAACACAAAAGTGCGCACCACGCCTGAGTCGCCCGCAATTAGACTGGAGACTTTTTTGGCAGCCCACCCGTTCAGGTCTTCACCATCAATAGACCAGATAATATCTCCGGGCTTGAAACCAGCCTCTTCAGCAGGTGAGCGCGCCATTACCCGTTTAATCCACGGATAGTTGTCGGGCTGGCCGGCATTTGCATCCACCAGACTTATGCCCACTCCTATCATGGAGCGTTGTGCAAGACAATCTGTGTATAAAAACAGGCATAAACAGACAAAAAGGCTAATTCGAGGGAGCTGGTTTTTCATACTTTGCTGGTATACATTATCAGGCAAATATATACTGAAATGTATACCTACACCCTCACTCCCGCCCCAAGGACTTCACCGGATTCTCCAGTGCCGCGCGGATACTCTGAAAACTCACCGTGAGCAAGGCCACAGTCAGGGCCACCACACCTGCCAGCACAAACCACCACCATTGCAGCTCAATCCGGAAGGCAAAGTCCGACAACCACCGGTCTGTCAGGTACCAGGCAATGGGCGAAGCAATGATGACTGCCAGCAGTACCCATTTCAGAAAATCGCGTGCCAGCAGTCCGGTTATGCCCATGATGCTCGCGCCCAATACCTTGCGGATGCCGATTTCTTTCACCCGCTGCTCAGCGGCAAAGGCCGCTAGCCCAAATAATCCCAAACAGGAAACCAGGATCGATAGCAGGGAAAAGACATTCACCACAGCCGCTGTACGGGCCTCTGTTTGATACATTTTTTGCAGGTAATCATCCACAAACTGATACTGAAAAGCTGAATGGGGCATTACTTGTTTGAACGCGCTTTCCAGTTGTGCCATAGATTGCCGGATGTCGCGGGTATCCAGTTTTACCAGCAAATACCGGCGTGTTTCGGTTTCGGCATTGTGGAAGGCATACGCCGTAATGGGTTGATGCAAAGACTGGGAATGGAAATCTTCCACCACGCCCACCACATAGGCGTTGTCGCCCAAATTGCACTCCACTTTCTGTCCTATGATTTGCTCAGGTGT
>JAEUUS010000499.1 GCA_016787545.1 Saprospiraceae bacterium | reverse complement strand
CGCTGAAACCAGATTCGTGTTCTGTAATCGTTTGCATTTCGGACAAAGGGTTCATCATCTTTCAATGCGGGCATATGTTTATAGCCATAAGTAGTTACATTTCGATTGTATTGGGCATTAGAGAAGAATTCAGGCTTCTCTTTGCGGGTTTCCAATAAATCATATGGCCTGGGTTCTCTGGAAAAGGTAGTATATCGGGAATACTCCGGCAATGAAACTTCTACCTGACTCCACCGAACCGGTATGTCTTCCTGAAAATACCAGTCGTACAGGGTGAAATAATCACTGGACCGCAGTTTATAGCGGTATTCTATAATGGTTCCTTTCTGCAAATTGGGAATGAATACCTTTTTCGCGTTGAATTGATCCGTGATCGTTTCCGTAAATACGTTGTCGGATTTGACCTTTTTCTTAGTTCCGTCAGGCGCAATGGTTTGCACTTCCAGGTCTTCGAATTTTTCTTCACTCCGATTGGAACGATAATAAATACGCAAATTACCCTGATCAAAAGCAACAGGGTCAAAAATCTTCACTCTTTTATGCCGGTTAAAAATCACTTCCGGTCCTCGTTCCGTGAGTACCAGTTTGATCATACCGGCATCCTGAAGTACATAGGCAGTAGCAGTGCTGTCCTGCATACAATGTGTCAGGGTCAGGTCTTCCGATGGTACAACACCCCATTCTGAAAGTGGTATTTTTTGGGCAAAAAGGCTATCGGAGATACAAATAAGGAAATAGAGCAGGTATTTGGGTTTGTACATAAGGTATAGGCTTTTGTGCGAACAAAATTAACCCAATGCTGCTCACATTATTGTACTCAATCATCAATTTATCAAAACCAGCATTTCTCGCACGATGCGCTGTAGTTCTTCAGCATTTGCGTCTATGTCGGCCTGATTGTGAAAAGTAATCAGGCGCCGGTCTTTAAACTGGCCTTCGAGCAGGGGAGAGCTTACCTCCACAACTTTAGGATGGTGAAACACAAGTAAAATCTCGTCTTTTTTGCGCAATAATGGTCCAAAAGTTACAATATCCACCTCATCAAGGTGATAACTGGGTGCATTCCATTTGATACGCTCCGACAAGCGTTCGTCGGCACTTTTCAGGATTTCCCGCAGTTGTTCTATTTCAGCTTTAAGCGGGTGATCCAGGGTTTGCATGTAAGTAGAAACGTCGGTTGGTTTGGGTGGCATGGTGGTGGTTAAATGGCTGACTACTGGTTATTGAACATTTGACGCCGTCCAGCAAATGAATGATTTTCAAGGCTTTAGAGTGCATGTCCAGCGTCTAATGTCAAAACGTTCAGTAATCTGGTTAAATGGTTTCGGAGTAGACGGTATCCGGCATAGACTGTATAAGGTTTATTTCCCGTATTTTGCCCACTCCAAATGCCTACTAAATGACCCCTAATGTCCCCTAAATGACCCCTAATGTCCCTTAAATGACCCTTAAAGACCCCTAAATGACGTCAACACCCATCATTTATCCATCCATTTTCTCTACCTTTTCGCATTTGTCTGCCGGTCAAAGCACCCGGCATGGAGGGGTGAGCAAGTCGCCGTACGATACCCTGAACCTGGGCAAAAGTACGGAAGATGATCCGACTGATGTAGCAGAAAACCGTAAACGGTATAGCGCGGCACTGGGATTTACCCCCGAACAAATGGCCTGGTCCAAACAAGTACACAGCGATCAGATCAGCATTGTGGATGCACCCGGCGGCTCGGAAGGGTACGATGCCTTGATTACCAATGTACCCGGCATATTGCTGGCTGTTTCCGTGGCCGATTGCGCGTCGATTCTGGTGTACGACCATGCGAACCGGGCGATTGCCGCCATTCATGCCGGTTGGAAAGGCACCGTGGCACAAATAGTGACCAGGTCTCTGGCACTTATGGCCAATACCTATGGAACCCGCGGCACAGATTGTTATGCCTATATCGGCGCCTGCATAGACGAATGTTCTTTTGAAGTGGGCCCGGAAGTAGCCGAACAATTTTCCAACACCTTCAAACGCTGGAATCCCGATCGCGGTAAATTTTTTGTAAACCTGAAAAAAGCCAATACCGCCCAATTGCTGGATTTCGGCGTGCCGCAAGCACAAATCGAAATATCGCCCTTCTGCACCCTGGTCAATGCTCAGGATTTCTTTTCTCATCGGCACAGCGGCGGCCGAACCGGACGAGGCATGAGCGCGATTGGAATCAGTGCATGATGGATTTTACTCACTGATATACAGAACAGTATCCAGCACAGGCTTGTATTTCAACGAGATCTCTGTACGCAGGCTTCCATACACATAGTGCGGGAAATAGAGACTGTCGTATCCAAAAGCAACCAGCCAATGTTTGCCTTCCGGCACCGATTCGATACAACCATAACCATCTGCACCCGTTTGGAAGGAGGCATCGTAATAGGAAATTTCCTGATCGTATCCCGGGAATGTATCCGTATTATATTTCAGATGCACAATGGCATGAGGAATGGGTATTGTATGATGCTGGGTTCGCACGCATATCTTGGTAGGCAATGGAACCGTTTCAGGAATCTCTGGTCGACATTGTAAAAAGCTGAGCAGGAGCAGAAGTAACAGTGTTCGGTTCATGAGTATTTGAGTGTCTGGGTGTTTGAGTATCTGGGTGTTTGAGTGTTTGGGTTTTTGAGTTCGGCAACAGTAGTCTATGTGAGCGCTTATTGAAAACGCAATTTACGGGAAATTAGTTGAAATATTTGGACTTAAAACGACAATGCCCAGCCTAACGCCAACTCAAACACACAAACACTTAGATACTCAAACACTTATTTGTCTTACTTTTGACCCGCCTTTTAACCACTTAGCTATTACCAACCTATGGCATCCACCACAAAAAAAGTCCCACAGCATCCGGCGCTCAAAACTTCCGACCTGAGCACCATTCCTACCAACCGTATTGTTACGCTCGACGAGTTTATCCTGCGTTCTGAAAAGGATTTTGATTACGCAACAGGCGAACTGACCGGCTTGCTGCGCGATATTGGCGTAGCAGCTAAAATTATCAACCGGGAGGTAAATAAAGCCGGCCTGGTGAATATTCTGGGTGTTGCTGATGGCTCTGAAAATCAAAGTGGCGACACCCAGCAAAAGTTGGATGTGTACGCCAACGACCGCCTGATTGAGTGCCTCCAAAATTCCGGCGAATGTTGTGCAATGGCTTCAGAGGAAAACGACGACATCATTCACGTGCCTCCTGTTGGTTCCAAACAAAGTCACTACGTGGTGATGTTCGACCCGCTCGACGGATCCTCCAACATTGATGTAAACATGTCGGTAGGCACCATTTTCGCTATTTATCGTCGCAAAAGCGCCCCGGATGGTCCTGCTACCATGAATGATTTTTTACAAACAGGCACCAAACAAGTTGCCGCAGGATATGTGCTTTATGGCACCTCCACCATGCTGGTGTACACCACTGGCAGCGGGGTGAACGGCTTCACACTGGATCCAAGTATTGGCGAATTTTGCCTGAGTCACCGCAATATGCGCATTCCGGAAAATAGTCAGACTTATTCTGTTAACCAGGGCTATTATTCCAAATTTGACCTGGAAATGAGGCGCTACATTGACCATTGTTCAGATTTGAACTATGGTTTGCGGTACATTGGCAGCATGGTGAGTGATGTGCACCGCATTTTGATTCAGGGCGGTATTTTCCTGTATCCAAGTACCCGAAAATACCCCAAAGGAAAACTTCGTTTGCTGTATGAATGTAACCCACTGGCCATGCTCATAGAACAGGCAGGCGGTAAAGCACTCAATACCAGCATGAAGCGTATCCTTGACCTCACACCGCAAGAGCTGCACCAACGCTGCACCATCGCGATAGGCTCACCAGCTATGGTAGATGAGTTGCAAGCATTCATTGCAAGATATTCAGCCCTCCCCTTGTAAGGCTGGATGGTACTGGAATGTGGCGGCACTTACCTACCCTTCAACAAATTAATACTTACGGTAGCCAATTCCGAATCCGGAAAGCGCGAGAAATGCGCCGGATCGGGGTACAAGCCAGCCTCGGCGGCAATTTGGTTGAAAATATCTACTTCCAAAATGTACTGATCGGAAAAGCCATGGGTGGCATCGTAGGCGGTGGAAGATGTGTTGCCGAGGTGTAGGGCAGAAAGTTGGGGCGGGGTGGTGTGCAACTCTATTACCAACAACCCGAAACGACGCACATAGGGCGCCCATCGCTGCAAATGTTGCAGCAGGCTTGCCTCTACCTCGTTATTATTCAATCGTTTACCTCTGTAGCAATAGGCGCCGGTAGATTGAGAGATTCGACCATCGAGCGACCGCTCCGGCGCCTCCCACATGCGGTTGTGGTCGAGAAAAGTGCGCACATTGAGCAGGTCTTCGAGCGCAATTCCATAGTCTTCTCGCAGGTCGCGGGCCAGCAAATCCGGTCGGCCAATATCGCCCCAGATGACCTTGGCCCAGATGTCGGCCTTGGTCAGGTTGGCACGGGTAACCCGCAAGGCCACCTCATTGAAATCAGCGCCAACGAGGAAAAGCGGGTATTCCTCCAGCATTTCGCCTCGAAGGGTGCGCAGGGTGATTACTTCGAAAATGTGTTGTAAAAAAGCGCCGTTGCCACAGCCCATATCCACAATTCCCTTGGGCTGTTCGTCCAATGGGCGGTTGAACA
>JAEUUS010000473.1 GCA_016787545.1 Saprospiraceae bacterium | reverse complement strand
GTATAAGCCCAATTCCTTTCCAAGCGATTCCGTGTATAAAGCCCAACCTTCTCCATAGGCACTATACCAGAGTGTGCGGCGGAAATCAGGTAATTGTGTGTTTTCCTGCTGAAGTGAAATCTGGTAATGATGCCCGGGAATAGCTTCGTGCAGAAATAAATCTTCATCTGCAAACATATTATACTCGCGTGCTTTAGGAATTGGAACATAAAAGGTTCCGGGACGGGACCCATCCAGTGTACCCTGTACATATTCCGGCGCTGCCGTCGCTTCACGGAAGGCTTCCGTACGTTTGACCACAAAAGGCGTTTTCGGTGTTAAATCAAATAGTTTACTCAGCTGAGGCTTCATTCGATCATGAACCTGATTAAAATGATCGATCACCTGTTGCGGCTGGGTGAAGGGCATTAATTCTTTTCTGGTGCGGACATGATCAAAAAAGCTTTTCAAATCACCGGTAAAACCAACCGCAACTTTCACTTTTTCCATTTCTGCCGACAATCGTGCAACTTCCTTTTCACCAAGGGTAAAAATATCGTCAGCACTCATAGTCGTGGTGGTATAAATCCGGATTTGATGATCGTAATAGGCTTTACCATCTGGAATATCTGCAATGCCGGAGCTTGCCTTGGAAGCCGGCAGGTATTCTTTCACGAGAAATTGATGCATCCGATGGTAAACAGGAATGATCTTCTCTGTTATCATGGCAAGATAGGTTTCTTTTATGCGTTGTTGTTCTGTAGCCGGGAAGTCTTCGGGCATTAATGTAATAGGGCCATAATAATGATGCTTTTCGGCGCGGCCATGGGCAAAACTTTGCCATTGTGGAATCATTTTTTCTGTAAGCGTTTTGGGCAAAACATAACCGGCATCCATGCCCCGGCGCATATTTGCTATTGCGGTATCGCACCAGATCACAAACTGATCCACTCGTCGGAGCCATAGATCATAATCCTCCACTGTTTTAAAAGGTTGGCCGGAAGTGCCTCCTGCCAGTTGGCCCATCATTAAGGGAATACAATCAAATTGGTTGATCGGCATCAATTCCGTTGGAAACTCCAATTGGTGCAGGTTGACCTCACATTCCCAAAACAAAATATCATAACTCATGCGCTGATTTGGCGTGAGGGAAGCAGGCTTATAAGCTTTAAGCAGTGTTTGGTATTTTTGATAAAAAGTGCGCAGTTGCCTACGATACTCCTGTGTGTTGGTGTTGGGCAAAAGGTCGTTATACTTGCGTTCCCCGGCAAAGGTGCTTTCCAAAGGATAAAATGGGGCGCGTTCCCGGTGGTAAGTGGCAAAAAGGGAGTCAATAGCGTTTGAGGGGTTTGAGGGGTTTGAAGGGTTTGAAGCGTTTGAAGGGTTTGAGGGGTTGTTTTGACAGGCTTGCAGACAGGCGATGGTAAGGAATAGCAGAACAGGTAAACGCATAATATTGAGAGAGTTAGATCTATTGCAAAGATAGTCCTGATGACCAATGTCAACTATTTTTACCGACGAGCGATTACAGACAGGAACTCATTGACGGGTTCTGTGCATCTTTGCCCCGAGATGAGTCAACTGCCTTTATTACAATTGAACGATGATTTCCGGTATGCGCTGGATATGCTGGAAAAAACCGACACCAACCTGTTCATAACAGGCAAGGCAGGAACAGGTAAGAGTACCCTGTTGCAGTTGTTTCGGAATACTTCCCGTAAAAAGATAGCCGTTTTGGCGCCAACCGGCGTGGCAGCCCTGAATGTGCAGGGACAAACGATTCATTCTTTTTTCGGGTTTCCGCCACGTATTATTACGCCTGCAGAGGCATCGCGGAAAGTGACCAGGAAAGATTTACTCCGGGTGTACAAGAACCTGCAAGTACTAATCATTGATGAAATTTCTATGGTTCGGGCGGATATGCTGGATGGGATGGATAAGTTTTTGCGTATAAACCGGGAAAATTTCCGGCCATTTGGCGGCGTTCAGGTGGTGTTTTTCGGAGATTTATTTCAATTGCCGCCGGTGGTTACTCGAGATCCGGTGGAGGCATCTTATTTCAGCGATTACTACGAATCACCTTATTTTTTCAGTGCAAAGTTGTTTCAGGACGAAGATTTTGCCCTCGAGACGCTTGAATTGCGAAAAGTGTACCGACAAGAGTCGCGGCATTTCTTGCGGTTATTAGAAGCTGTTCGGGTAAATCAGCTGGATTATGACGATCTGGAAGACTTGAATGAACGGCACGAGCCAAAATTTTCTGAAACTGAAGGATTTATCACGCTATGCGCCCGAAATGCTACTGCGGACAGGATTAATCAAAAGGAATTGTCGTTGCTGGACAATCCGGAGTTTACGTTTACTGCAGAGGTAAAAGGTCAATTTGATCCTGCCTTGTATCCAACCGAATTTTCCTTGCGCCTGCGCAAAGGCGCGCAGGTAATGTTTGTACGGAATGATGTAGAAGAACGTCAGTTTGTAAACGGAACCATTGGCAAAATCACCCAGTTATTGAAGGAT
>JAEUUS010000449.1 GCA_016787545.1 Saprospiraceae bacterium | reverse complement strand
GAATTTACTTTGAAGGTAATCTGCAAAAACTTTGTCGAGACGGTCAAACTGGTGACTCTCAATGCCTTGCACAAAGGTTCTGTCGGAAGCCGTTTTCCGTTTTGGGATAATCTGGAAGGCTTCGGGAAACAATTGCCGAAGTTTGATATTGCCTAATTCAAGGGTTTGTTCCGGGCGGATATCGTTAAAGGTAATGGAAAGAATTGCATCCAATGTGCTTTGCGTTTCCTGAAATTGAAGCAGGGAGGTTTCCAGCTCAGCTACAGAAAGATCGCTACAATTGGATTGTTCCCAGCGAAGCCAGGGGCGTGTAGAAATTGCTTCGAAATGCACCTTGCAGGAGTGATCCGGAGAAATATCCAGCCATAAAAAGCCCTTTTCTGAGTCGATTTCGGTATCGCTTAGTCGCTCAATGCTTCCTGAATACCAGGCATTTGAATGCAACTGTACGGCCTGCATATTATGCCAATGGCCGAGCGCTATATATTGAAAACCGGCCAATTTGGTTTCAAAGGCCGGCGGGAATATTTGTTCACCATATTCCTCCATCAAAAATCGCTTTCCAAGGGAAGTATGGAGCATTAGTATATTGAATTTTCCAGGCTCCGGGTGTAATTTTTCGAGTTCCTGGAACAAGATGCGTTGGTCATTTATATGTGGCACACCGTGAACAACCACCTCTCCAAATGACTGTTTTTCCCAGCTTTCCCCAAACACCGGAAACACAAGATCAAGCGTGTTCAATGCCCGCAAAATGGGCGAATTATAAATGGTTTTGGGTGTTTCGTGGTTCCCGGCAATGATTACCATTGGAATTCCGGCATTTCCAATGATGCGCAATTGTTCCAATCCAAAAGTCAGGGCACGATTGGACGGACTTGGACGATGGAAAAAATCGCCGGAATGAATGACCAGATCGGGCTTTACCTCCAGGATTCTGCGGACTACTTTTTCAAAGGCGTCATACACATCCTGTTCGCGGGTATTCACCCCGGCGTCATTGACCCGATCAAATGCCTGAAAACCGAGGTGGGTGTCGGAAAAATGGAGGATACGCATGTAAAAGATTGGTTTAGAGCATGTTACTTTGCTTTAGTCTGACATATTCGATAAAATCCGTTTTAGGAGGATCTGTAATCTCCAGGTTTCGGGCAATGGTTACTATTTGTCCACGGTGAAAAGTGCTGTGTTGCATACAGTGCTGAATGATTTCTGCGCTGTATTGTTCATAGGATTTACCGCTGGTGTGTTTATATGCGATGGTTTGGTCAAAAAATTCGGCACTTTGGCGATGTACAAAGTTTTTGAAAGACTCGGAATTTTGTAATAAACGTTCCAATAATTCACCATCCGTTCCCTGAAAAGTTTCAGACAGGAATTCAGTAGGCGATATTTGTTGCAACCGGTGTAACCAAATGTCTTCAGCTGCCCATATATGTAATAAGGTGGATCTCAGGCTTGGGAAGCTAGAGGCGACATAGCGTGATAATTTTTCAACAGGCTTTGTTTTTAGCCAATGAATAATTCTTTCGTTGGCCCACAGATTATAGGCTGTATAGTCTTTGAGAAGTGACTCGAGCGTCATAAAATGAGTGAATAAGTGAATGAATCAGTCTTTTTTTCGTTCCAGCAATGCCATATAAAACCCATCGAAACCTTCGTCCTGGGGCAGTATTTTATTGTCGGTGATTAGCTGAAATTGTTTACCAACTTCACTGGAGAGGAAGGTTTTAATTTGATCCTGATTTTCGGATGGTAATATACTGCAAGTTGCATACACCATGCGTCCGCCAGGTTTGGTAATAGGGGCATAAGATTGCAAAATATCCTGTTGGGTTTGCCGAAGGTGGTCTATTTGTTCCGGTTGCAGTTTCCATTTTGCATCAGGATTGCGCCGGAGTACACCAAGTCCGCTGCAGGGAACATCCAGCAATAACCTGTCGGCAGAATTATACAGTCGTTTGATGGTTTTTTTGCTTTCAATTACGCGCGTTTCGATATTGGATGCTCCGGCCCTTTTGGCTCTTTTTCGGAGTTCCTCCAGTTTCCAGGCATGAGTATCCATAGCAATAATAACGCCTTTATTTTGCATCATTGCAGCAAGGTGCAGTGTTTTACCGCCGCCACCGGCACAGGCGTCAACCACCCGCATGCCTGGTTCCGGCGCTAAAAAGGGCGCTACTTTCTGGCTGCTGAAATCCTGTACTTCAAACCAGCCTTTTTTGAAAACCGAGCTTTGGAATACATTTTTCCGAACCCGGAGCACCAGAGCATCCGAGTTTGCCATTGGGCGACACTCAATGGATTCTGCGTGTAATGTTTTTTGAAGGTTTTCGGGCGTAGTTCGTAAGCGGTTAGCCCGAAGAACCACTGAAGCAGGTTGATTCAGTGCGTGCAAGGTTTGTGTCCAGGAATCGGGAAGTTCCTGTTGCCCAATTTGATCAAGCCATTCCGGGATGCTTTCCCGAACAGACCTGGGTATTTCCTGGTCCTGAGCCAGCATGTTTCGCCAGTGTTGCAGCTTTTCAACAAATGCAGGGGTTTTTAATGCTTCAAACTCGCGCCAGGGCGGTAAATCTGTGTTTTTTAAAGCAAAATGAATGCCAGCAAGCTGCCAAAAATCCCATTCCTGAGCAGGTGTTTTTCCTAAAATTTCCTGGTAGAGCCGAAAATACCTGAGTACTTCATAGGTTGTTTCAGCAATAAAAGCCCGGTCCCGACTGCCGGCTTTAGGCTGGGATCGGAGTGCGTGCTCAATGACTTTGTCGGCGTGCTTGTTTTCCAGAAATATTTGCTGGAGACTTTGTGCAACTATGCGAACGAGAATTGGGTGCATAGGAGGGAGGAATTAGGGGTTAGCATTGGGGTAAAAAAAAGTCCCCCTCCGAACGTTTTCGGAGAAGGACGTCATCAAAACACGCTTCATTTTAAACCTTTATCGTAAAGCCAGACGGCTTATCTGTCTAAGTGAGGGCAATTTGGGATATTTGTTTGGTGCAAAGGTATATTCCTTTTCGTAAAGACAATGGGATTTTACTTAATTTTTTTCACATTTTTTTGCAAATAAATTGAAAAAAAGAACCATGTTTCCCATTTTAAAGCCGTTAACGCTTCCGTCTCCGTCCAGAGTTGTTGCCGGAATTATTGTTTCCACCTCCTCGTCCACCTCCACCGCCGCCTCCACGATTGCGCCCGCCACGTCTGCGTCCACCGCCACCATTGCTATTGTTATTGCTGCGATTTCGATTATCCAGTTTACCTGCTCCTGCTGCCAACTTATCTAATGAATCGTGTCCTTCGTGCAGGGACAATTTGCCGTCAGAAAGGATTTCAAGGTCTTCCTTAACAATGTCATCACTTACATAATGTTCCTTGTTCCAGGTTTTATAGGCCAGTTTCATGTAAGAAGCAATTACTTCAACAAAACCTTCTTTTTTGGGTCCGTCCGGCATTTCAATGGCCTTTTGGATTAAAGCATGAACGCTATTGCCGTAGTGGCGCATTCTGGTAGCTGACTTGAGATATCCCAAGGGTTCAGGCTTGGGCCGGTCTTCTTCTTTGCGGATCACAATACCCGGAGGGGGGGTTACATCCAGCTCATAATTAGCCAGTGCAAACACATGATTCCAGAGTTTTTCTCTGTAATCATCCATGTTTCGATTGCCTTGGGGGCCTAATTGAATCATCAAACCTATGATGGATTCTACTGTTTTTTGGCGCTTTTGAGGCGACTCCAGCGTAATGGCGTGCTGGATCATTTCCTGAATGGAGCGGCCATATTCCGGAAACCGGATATTGGGCCGTTCCGTATTGTATTCTATATCGAGGGTATTCATATTCTGCTGGGTTAGTGTTTTGGTGTTTTGGTGGGTTAGTGTTTTGGTTGTTTGTAGATGGGAAAGAGTTTATTCAACCGTTACTGACTTAGCCAGGTTTCTGGGTTGATCTACATCACAGCCGCGAAGGACAGCGATATGATAAGCCAGCAGTTGAAGTGGGATAACAGAGAGCAATGGGGTAAAGGGTTCTTCTGTTTCCGGAATTTCTATGGTGTGGTCGGCCAGGTTTTTAATGGTTTCTTCACCTTCTGTAACTACAGCTACTACAACACCTTTCCGTGCTTTTACTTCCTGAATATTGCTTACAACCTTTTCATAGGCACTTTTGTTGGTGGCAATGACAAAAACAGGCATATTTTCATCAATCAATGCAATTGGGCCATGCTTCATCTCGGCTGCCGGATATCCTTCAGCATGGATATAACTGATTTCTTTCAGCTTTAGTGCTCCTTCAAGGGCAACCGGAAAATTATATCCGCGTCCAAGGTAAAGCGCATTATTGGCATCTTTGAATTCACCGGCAATATATTCCACCTGTTTTTGACATTTTTCCAGCAATTCTTCCACTTTTTGTGGAATGAGCGACAATTCCTGCACCAGTTTTTGATATTGTGATTTGGGCAGGTATCCCCGTTCGTAGCCCAGTATTAAGGCCATCATACTAAGCATGGTTACCTGTCCGGTAAATGCTTTAGTTGAGGCAACACCAATTTCCGGGCCAACGTGGATGTAGGAACCGCTATGGGTGAGCCTGGCAATGGAAGACCCCACCACATTTACAATACCATAAGTTAAGGCGCCTCGTTCTTTGGCTAATTCAAGTGCTGCAAATGTATCAGCTGTTTCACCGGATTGACTTATTGCCAATACAATATCGTCTTCTCTGACCACAGGATTTCGATACCTGAATTCGGAGGCATATTCAACTTCTACCGGAAGTCGGGCCAAATCTTCAATCAGGTATTCAGCGATCATGCCTGCATGCCAGGAGGTGCCGCAGCCTAAAATAATCATTCTTTTAGCATTAATGATTCGCTTCATGTGCTCATCCATGCCGCCCAGTCGCACCCATCCCTGCTCAGCATCCATTCTACCGCGCATACATTCTGCAATGGTGGTTGGTTGCTCAAATATCTC
>JAEUUS010000508.1 GCA_016787545.1 Saprospiraceae bacterium | reverse complement strand
TAAAATCTCCCCGAAATGGAAACCGCACCCTAAAAATGAATGGTACAGTTAGGAAGTAGTGCTTTTATCTTTGTTTGTTCCTGTTCCGGAATTGGATTGCCTTGCAAAAACAACCCACTGAGATTGGTTAAATTGGAGATTCCATTAGGCAAACTGGTCAATTGGTTGTTATTTAAAAACAACAGCGTAAGGTTGGTCAGTTTGGAGATCTCAGGTGGTATCATAGTAAGTTGGTTTTTGCCCAAATGCAAAAACTCCAATTGGGAAGCCTCTCCAATACTACTATCCAAGGAGGTTAATTTATTATCCCACAATTCCAGCCAGGTCAGTTGTTTCAACATGCCAAAATGCACAGGCAATGATTTCAAATTGTTATGCGACAGGTTCAAATAAGTCAATTTATTCAACTTGCCTATATCGCCAGACAAAGTATCTAATTGCAATCCACTCAATCCAAGTTCCTCTAAATCAGGTAATTGTTCGAAATATTTAAACTGTATGGAAAGCGGATTATTCCATAACTGAAAAGCTCTTAAATTAGAAAGCGTAAATAGCTCAGGCGGCAAACAAGTTAATTGGTTTTCACTAATAGATAAGGTGGTCAGGGCTGTCAATTTCCCCATTTCAGGTGGAAGGTATGTAAGTCTGTTTGCCCGAATAGTCAAATTTTCCAGATTTCGCAAATATTGGATTTCAGGAGGCAAAACACTTATTTCATTATATCCCAGATCTAGTGTTTTCAATTTATTTAAGCACCAAAGTTCTGGTGGTAAGGACTTGATCTCATTGATGCTCAAATCCAGATGCTCAAGAGATGACAATTTTTTAACTTTCCGAGGAACCTTTTTCAGATGATTATTGGATAGGCTTAGGTATTTTAAAACGGATTTACCCCAAACGTAGCGAGGTATTTTATCTAATTCCTTTTCAGCTAAATTTAAGGTGTCTGTGGCTAATAATGAATAATCCTCCTGAGTGTTTGCCGGCAGACCCAGTAGCAGTAAAACCCCTAATGATAATAACGTTTTGATTTTCATCTGTTTGTTGATCTGTTCCAACTATTGAATACCACAACTTTCATCCAATACATTTTTCACCATTCTGCCTGGCAATACACGGCGAACAGGAATAGTCAAGCCAAACTTCTGGCATCCACTCCGGATAGCCTCATCTATCTGACTATCCGAATAGCGCGAGGAAAAATGCCCCAGCACTAAGTTTTCAACCCTGATTTTTGATACCGCTTCCAGCACTTGCTCCAGGATACTATGGCGATTGGCATGAGGAATAGAAGCAGTGTCCTGATCCGCACCAATGAACGTTGCTTCATGAATCAATACTTTGGCGCCTTCCCATTGGTCAAAATTTTCAACGGGAGAATCGCCACTGTATGCTAATAATATCGTTTCCTGCTCCCAATAGGCATTTTCTTTCCCTACAGACTCAATCATTTTTTTGATCTCCAAAGGCGGCAAATGGAGGTATTCCGGCTTCAGTTTTTGTCGAACCTGCACTACTTTATAGCCCAAACTCTTATTTACATCCGGTGTGCAGGTCACATGGCTGTTTTTGATCGCCTGAACATAAATATCTTTTCGGATCCACACTTTTTCGCGGTCAATAATGGGATTCCAGACCGTTCCGGAGACGTGGGGATCGAATTGTTTGGAGAATAATTCCAGCGCCCTGATTGATCCACAATCTTTTGGATAATAAATAATGGGAAATCCGGCACGGGCATTCAGCTGATTGAACTGCAACAGTCCGGTCAGGTGATCGCGGTCGGGATGTGTGAGGAAAGCGTGCGTTATTTTTCTGCTTTTTTGCAACAGGCCTGCCATAAGTCCATCGCCGCAATCCAGCAAAAGTCCGAGTTCTTCAATAAAATACCAGGTGGAAAAAAGTGCGGTAGAATAGCCGGTAATGGTCAACTGCATAACATGAATTTCTGCTTATGAGACAGCCATCAAACGCAAAGCAGTCGGAAAGAGTTTCAGTGAAACCCTTTTTTACCCTACTACCGGACATTTTACTCACTCCGCAAGGACTGCACCGGATTGGCCAATGCCGCCCGCACACTTTGAACGCCCACCGTTATTACCGCAATTCCGAATGTTGCCAATAAGGAAGTCAGGAAGATTCCTATACCCAGCGAAATCCGATAGGCATACCCTTCCAGCCAGCCATTCATAGCCCACCAGGCTAATGGAGAAGCAATGACAAATGCCAACAAAATCAGACGGAAATATTCCTTCCCAAACAACCACAGAATGCCCGGGATACTTGCCCCAAGCGTTTTCCGGATACCAATTTCCTTTGTTTTTTTGGTCACCATAAAGGCTGCCAAACCATACAATCCCAAACAGCCAATCAATACTGCTATGCCGGCAAAACCACGTACCAGTGTGAGTATAACAGACTCCTGTTCATAGAAACGAGCAATTTGATCCTCCATAAACTCACTTTTAAAAACATACTCCGGAAAAATACCCGACCATGTTTTTTCTACAGCAGCAAGCGTGGCAACGGTATTATTGGTGTTCAGACGAATGGATGCTATATCGAAATTATCCACCGAACTTGCAAAAACCTGCGGATTGATATCTTCATGGAAAGATCTGTTGTGGAAATCTTTTACAACGCCAACAATCGGAAAGACCCTGTGGTCTACGTCCAATATTTTGCCTACAATCTCCTGAGGGTTGTTGAATCCCAGTTTTTTCATCAGCGCTTCATTGACAATAAACTCCCGGATCGTATCTGAAGGCTGCACATTACGTCCATATAAGAGTTGCAACTCAAATGTTTCCAGATAATGTTCATCAATGAATTTGAAGTTCACTGGAAATGGTTCGTATTCAGCAGCACCTTGCATTCGTACTCCCGTTTGCCAATTGCCCTCTGAAGCAGGGGGCTGGAAACAAAGTGACACCTGCTCTACCCCTGAAATGGCCGACAACTGCTGTTTAAGCGTTGATTTTTGGGTTGACTCAGAGGAGGGTAATTCCACATTGACGATGCCCTCACGGCGGAATCCCAGATCCGTATTTTGCGAATATTCCACTTGCGCTGTTACCACCACTGCGGCAATGATCAGGGCCTGCGAAATGGCAAACTGTGTCCCTACCAAAATCCGGCGCAGCGAAAACCCACCTGCCCGCTGCATACTGCCTGAACCGCTTTTCAAACTTTCTGCCGGATGGAAGCCCGACAAGGCCAATCCGGGATACGCGCCTGCCAGAAAAGTTATCACAACCATCAGGGCAGCAATAAACCCGAACATCATAATGTCTGTATCCAGGTTGAAGGCAAGGGCTGTCCCGGCAAGGTTGTTCAACTTTGGCAATCCGATATGCGCCAATGCCAAACCAATAACCGTAGAAAAAACCACAATCAAGCCCGTTTCTGCTATAAATTGCCAAAAAAGTTGATTGCGGGTGCTACCCATCGTTTTGCGTACACCCACTTCCCTGGCCCGGTTCAGCGCCTGCGCAGTAGCCATATTCACAAAGTTTACACAGGCTGTGATGAGCAGGAAAATGCCAATGAGCGCTAGCGCCAGTATGTGTTTTTTGTTTGCACCAAAACCATAATCAGGATCAAAATGCGCAGCTTGCATAGGTACGGCGTGATACCACCATTCACGAACTTCCGGATGGAAATATTTTTCCCGGAAAGCCGGAAACATGGCCTCCAGATTTGCC
>JAEUUS010000355.1 GCA_016787545.1 Saprospiraceae bacterium | reverse complement strand
TGGAGTTGATGTACCTGCTCAATGATAATACCCGTACACACTATGGACGGGGATTGTTAGTAAAACAGTATAAAGGCAAAAAAACGGTTGAGCATGGAGGAGGCTGGAACAGTTTTTTGATTCAATCCAGGCGCTTTCCTGGGGAAGGCCTCAACATACTGGTAGCGAGTAATAACCTGAAAAGCAGCCCGTTTCCTATTGCAGATGCTATTTCAGATCATATCCTGAGTTACCACTATATGCCCAAAAACATATCCTCCCGATTGGATTCTTTACGGATTCCGGTAGCGAATTTGTGTGGTAAATACCTGGCATCCAACAACAAAATAAGATTAATCCGGGTGGATGCAGATACCCTGAAAGTCCGTTTGGACGAATCTCCCACTGGCAAGGAAATTCCGGTGGTATATGCGGCACACAAAAGTTCAGATACTCTTGTGAGCTTCTTTGACCCTACCACAGGTTTTGTGTTGGCCTTCAAACTTGCGCCCGACAAACGTGTAAAGGGGTTTTTCTGGGAAGGCGCCGATTATTTCAGGTGTAACAGGTGGTTTGAAAAACTTGATGCAACACCTGTGCCCGCCCGACAATGGGTCGGCCGCTACAAAACGAGTTTTTACCCTAAAAAAGTCCGGGTGAAGAAAAAAGGAAATTCACTGGTACTCAAACCTGTGTTTTTCATGCGCTACCCTTTGGAGCAGATCAGCCCAACGGTGTTTAAAATCCGCAAAGACGGGGTGGTCATTCGATTCACATCCTCCGGTTTTATTCTGGGTGATGAATGGGTGAGAAACTTGAAATTTTCCCGAATTTGACATTAACGCTATATTTCCACACTTCAAACTTGAGTTTATGAAAGCATTTTTCGTTTGTTTGCTATTTGGCTTGTTTGCCTCGCCTTTGACATTACAGGCATTCTCCGGTGATTTTGAAAACCGGATCAAGGCCGCTGAAATGGCTGGCAACCGACAGGAAGTTGCCGCTATTTGTAAGGAATGGTACGCAAGCGGTTCCTTTTCTCCCGGGCTGCTCAACTGGAATTTTAACGCCCTGATGTCGGTGGAGCAAAACGCAATTCTATTTACCCAACAGGAAACCGATACTTACCCTGCTCTCCTGTTGCAATATGCCCTGGGCGTGCGCCAGGACGTGAGCGTACTGAGTTTTCAATGGCTGCAGGATCCGAATTATCGGTCCAGAACCCTGGAAACCGAAGGACTAAGCTGGATTCCTGCAAACAGTACCCTGCAGGAGTTTTTGTACAAATTGGTGCACCCTTCCCCAAAAACCTCTCCTAAACCGGTTTATTTTGGCAGCATGACCAATAAGGAAGTATTGCAAACAGACCGGGATAAACTTTACCTGACCGGCCTGGCGCTGAAATACAGCGGTGTACCTTTCGATAACCTGGCAAACCTGCGGTATAATTTTGAAAATCGTTTCCGTACCGATTATCTGGAACTGAGCTTTGAACCGGAAAAAGACCCGGCCACGGTGGCGCGGGTTAACCTCAATTATTTGCCCGCTGTGCTGATGTTGTACCGGCATTATGGAACGGCAGGAGAATTTACCAAAGCAGACCGGATGCAAAACCTGGCGCTTAAAATAGCCCGTGAAGGTGGCCGTGAGGAAGAAGTTCGTGCCTTTTTCGGCCCGGAATCGCCTGCAAGCCCTGTGTTGTCTGTGATGAGTCCGCGATCTTTGGAAAAGAATATGAAAAAGGTGGGCGACCGTTTGTATGCTTCATCCATAGAAACGACCAACGCGCAATTTGAGCAGTTTTTAACTGATTTAGTCAAAAATAAAGAGTTTGAGCAGCTGGCTTTATGTAAAACAAGCAAAACAGACTGGTATTCGCTGTTGCCT
>JAEUUS010000337.1 GCA_016787545.1 Saprospiraceae bacterium | reverse complement strand
CGAAAAGCAAAAAAACAACCCAGTGGCAAATAATGCCGCTGCTGAAAAAGCTGAGATCCCCGGCAGAAAAAATTAGCTTTACCACCCTGAGCATCCTGTTAGCCCTGTGGATTAATAACCTCGACGAAAACCGTAAAAAGCGCGAAATTGAACAAAAAACCCTGCTCGAAATCAAAGCCGGACTGATGCAGGATAGAAAAGACCTGAAAGAAACCATTCAGGGCTACGATTACCGGGTGTACAATGCTGTTACCTTGCTTCAATACCTCGGCCAAACGCAAATACCGCGCGACAGCCTGGCTAATCGCATCTCGGAGCTAATCGGTTATTCTTTCCTCCTGGCCAATACTGCCGCCTATGAAACCCTTAAATCCCGCGGATTGGAAACCATTACCAACGACTCCCTCCGACTGGGCATTACCACCTTGTACGACGTGGAATACGAGGCCATCCAAACCTCCGAAATGCACCTGAGTGAAGTGTATAACAACATGTTGCTGCCGTATTTGGTGCATAACATGCCGCTCGGCGCCAGCGAAGTCTCCTTCTCCGAATTGCAGAAAATCCTGCAAAACCGGCCATTCCAACAAATGATCTGGCAGATACGTTTCCTCAACGAAGCCACTATGGAAAGGTATACCAGTGCACTTCAAGTGCTGGAAACCCAACTTGCCCAAATTGAAAAGGAACTAAATAGCGGCCGATTCTGAACAGGCAGTGCGGCAAATTTTACCTTTGCGGGTGGTTCACCGCTAAGTGCGCAAAAGGCGCTAATTTTTATAACGCTTTGCGTACTTCGCAGTGAAAAAAACATTTTGCGCACTTAGCGTACTTCGCGGTGAAACAACCATTTTTGCGCTCTTTGCGTACTTCGCGGTGAACCACTTACCCGAAGGCATTAACATTTCTTCAACTCATGGACTTTCGTATTGAAAAAGACACAATGGGCAAGGTACAGGTACCGGCTCATGTGTATTGGGGCGCCCAAACACAGCGCTCTATCGAAAATTTTAACATTGCACGCGATACCAACCGGATGCCGGTGGAGATCGTCCGTGCATTCGCATACCTGAAAAAAGCAGCGGCTATCACCAATTTTGAAGCAGGTGTTCTGTCCAAAGAAAAATGCGACCTGATTGGCCAGGTTTGCGACGAAATTCTGACCGGAACCCTCAACGATCAGTTTCCGCTCGTGGTTTGGCAAACGGGATCTGGCACACAAAGCAACATGAACGTGAACGAGGTGGTGGCTTACCGCGCTCATGTGATCAAAGGCGGGCAACTCACCGATGAACAAAAGTTCATCCATCCAAACGATGATGTGAACAAAAGCCAGTCGTCTAACGATACTTTCCCGACGGCCATGCATATCGCTGCGTATAAAATGCTGATGGAAACAACCATCCCGGGCATTGAAAAGCTACGCGATACCCTCCAGGCTAAATCTGAAGCCTTTATGGATGTGGTAAAAATTGGTCGCACGCACTTCATGGATGCCACGCCACTTACCCTGGGTCAGGAGTTCTCCGGATATGTGGCGCAGCTCAATCATGGCTTGCGCGCCGTTCGCAATTCCTTGGCGCACTTGTCGGAACTGGCCCTCGGCGGCACAGCAGTAGGTACTGGTATCAATACCCCGAAAGGTTATTCTGAAAATGTAGCACGCCATATCGCTGCACTTACCGGTTTGCCTTTTGTAACGGCTCCCAATAAATTTGAATCATTAGCAGCACATGATGGTATCGTGGAAGCCCATGGCGCCCTGAAAACCGTGGCCGTGAGCCTGATGAAAATTGCCAACGACATCCGGATGCTTTCCTCTGGTCCGCGCTCCGGCATCGGCGAAATCTTTATTCCCGACAACGAGCCGGGCTCCAGCATTATGCCAGGCAAGGTGAACCCAACCCAATGCGAAGCGCTCACTATGGTAGCCGCACAGGTGATGGGCAACGACGTAGCCATCAATATCGGTGGCTCAAACGGCCATTTTGAACTGAATGTGTTCAAGCCGGTCATGATTTATAATTTCCTGCATTCTGCCCGACTTATCGGCGAAGCTTGCGTAAGTTTCAACGATAAATGCGCCGTAGGCATTGAGCCGCTGCACGACAACATCGCCAAGCATGTGAACAACTCACTCATGCTGGTGACGGCACTCAATACCAAAATTGGCTACTACAACGCTGCGGCCATTGCCCAAAATGCCCACAAAAAAGGTATTACCCTCAAAGAATCCGCCCTCGAATACGAACTACAGGGCCTGGATTTCAAACACATGACCTCCGAGCAGTTCGACGCCTGGGTGCGTCCGGAAGAC
>JAEUUS010000247.1 GCA_016787545.1 Saprospiraceae bacterium | reverse complement strand
GGGATACACCCTGCGCCCAATGCGAAACAACCCTGACTATTGAAGATAAAAGCAGCAGACAAATTGCACAGGCCTACGGACTTGGCACTGCCCAGGCCATTAAAATGCCTGTTTCCAGCCTGTTGCAGTATCAGCAGCATTATGGAGAAAAGGATTTCAAAGTGTTTTATCAGGAAAATTTACCCCTGCAGAAACGGCAAAGGGTATTTCTTTTTGCTATAAAATTGGAGTGATCAGCCCATCCGTAGGACAGTCTTAAGACTTACAAAGTTTTAAGAAACCTACGGTATATACACAAGTTATATTTGGATTTTAAGGCAATCTGAAAACACATCTAGCATCTTGTAACCACTCGTTTCAACGAGTGGCCAGGAATACCACACTAATCACATCTCGTACGTTTAGATGCTTGTACGTTTAGATGCTGCAATTAAAGTTCATTGACAACTTAGGAATCAGAAATTTGCAGGGCCGCTGGAAAGGAAAGAGGTATCACATCTAAGCACGTCTAATGGCGATGCAGTAAGCTAGAAAGTCCTTCCTTTCCCGGTTCTCTTAGAGTCCGAACAGCACTTAAATCTACCGAACATTGGTCTCGATCACTGAGTCCAAGTCATGGTAAGATAGCGTAAAACACGAGACCGGACGAGGAGAGTACCTGGCTTTTTCATCTTTTAAATAATTTTTTCACAATGGCGAACACCTGTCTCAATCCTGTCAAATATTGTGTAGGTATTGACATCAGTAAAGACGAAATGGCCGTCTGTTTTTCTCAAACGGATGGACAACAACGCATCACGATCAAAGGTAGCCGCAAGTTCAGCAACAACCTTCGCGGCTGGAAAAGTCTGGAAACCTGGATCTCCCGTTTTCGTAAAAATGCCGAAGTTCCTCTGGTATTGGTTGTAGAGGCTACGGGCGTGTATTATGAGGGTTTCGCTTATCACTTCAAAGTTCAGGGTTACACCCTTCATGTCGTTTTGCCCAATAAGTCCAAGCACTTTGCAAAGAGCCTCAATATCAAAACAAAAAACGACAACGTAGATGCCGCTTTATTGGCCCGTATGGGTTTGGAGCGAAATCTGCCGACGTGGAAAGGCATGAGTCATAACATGCAGAAAATCAAACAGTTGAGTCGACAGCGAGCCGCGTTACAGCAGATGCGAACACGCGTATCCAATCAACTACATGCGCATACTCATGGCCATGCACCTCAAAAAAGTATTGTCCAGGGTATGCATCAACACCTCAAGTTTTTGGACAAGCAGATCAAAAGCCTTGAGGCTGAACTTAACCAATCCGCTGCCAATGACCCTGAAATCAAGCAAAGACTGGACAATATCTGTACCATCAAAGGCATTGGTATAATGACTGCTCTAACTGTTGTGGCGGAGACAAACGGCTTCGACCTGATTGAAAATAAGAGCCAACTTGTCTCCTACGCTGGATATGATGTGGTCGAAAACCAAAGTGGAATCTCCTTGAAAGGGAAAACGCGAATCTCCAAAAAAGGAAACAGCCATATCAGAAGTGCACTCTATTTCCCAGCCCTTTGTGCGGCCAAGTACGAACCCAAACTCCAAAATATTTACCAACGAATTCTCGAGAAAAATCCGAGGGTTAAAATGATCGGAGCTGTTGCCGTCCAGCGAAAATTATTAGTCCTCATTTACACCCTCTACAAAAAAAATGAACCCTATGAGCCCAACTTTGAGGTCACCTCAAAAGCTGCATGATTATTCCAAAACTCAAAAAAATAGGCAAGGCCTAAGCCCTGCCTACACTGCATAGAGTCCATAAATGGATCTTGCTTCGGAGGCAAAAGTAATGATTCTTAAATTGTCAAAGAACTATACAATAACACAGCACCTAGCATCTTTGCAGAACATCAGCATCCATAACCTCTTGAAGATGTGATGTTTTGTAAAGATGCTAGATGTGGTGGGTGGGCAAGCTTTTGCCCGCCGTTAAAACAGCGGGTTACAAGATGCTAGATGTTATAAGTAGGGATAATCTCAGAAATTGATTCTCTATTTAACTTGTGTACATACCCTAGTTTTTTTTAGAAACCTTATTGGTCTGAAGACTATACAATCAGCATTCACCAGAATTACACAAAAAACCACAACCAGATAACCATGCCACGCCTGCTCACCGCTCTGATTTTTCTATCCTTAATCAATGCCGCATCAGGCCAAAATGCTTTGACCAAAACGATAACAGGCAACATCAGGGTTACGTTCTTTATGACCGGCGTAAAAACCTATGACAGCTACGTCACAGTGAAAGGAACAGACGCCAAAGCAGCCATCGACTCCAACGGTCATTTCATTCTGACCAAGCTCCGGGAAGGCCCGAATACATTACAGTTTCATCTATGGCAGAATACACTGATCAAAGACACCACCTTAACCATACAACATGACTTGCCAAACTTCTCGTACCATCTTTACTTTGACTGTGATGTGAACGAATACAAGGCCTTTTATGACATTCACTATGGCCAGCCCAAACTATTGATTGCAGGCGGCGATGCTCCAAGTATTCAGGTTGGACAAGAAAAATTTGAAGCTAAATTCGGAGTTACTTACTATTATTATGGCTGCTTATCGCCTGCCGACTATTGCCTGAAAGCCTATAACCAGGCTATATTTAACCACCTAAACCAGACACATGGCAGGGCTTGGAAAAAAGAAGTCCGGAAAGATGTGTTTGCTCTAAAAAAACGTCAATAATTTAAACACAAAACTCATCCCATGAAAAACACCATCAGTATCCTACCCCTGCTTTTCCTATATCTCCCACTGCAAGCCGCTACCCTGCACATCGGAAGCGGGCAACCCTACCCTGATTTGATGTCGGCAGTAAATGTGGCCCAACCCGGCGACACCCTGCTCCTGCACGCGGGCGTATACGCGGGCGGACTCACCATAACCAACCTGAAAGGCACACAAAATCAATGGATTACCATTAAAAACGCCCCTGGCGCCAGCGTCATTTTTGAAGGCGGCAGCAATGCCATTTATTTCATTGATCCGGCTTACCTGCATATTTCAGGACTGATTTTCCAGCATCAAACAGGCAATGGCGTAAACACAGACGATGGTGGTACTTACGACACCCCCGCACACCACGTCATTTTTGAGCAATGTACCTTCCGCGATATAGCGGCTGGTGGCGACAACGACTTGTTGAAACTATCGGGACTTGACTCCTTCGAAGTGCGGAATTGTTCGTTTCTAAACGGCGCGGGCGGAGGCAGCGGCATAGATATGGTGGGTTGTCATTACGGCAAGATTATCAGCAGTTACTTTGAACGCCTGGGCACCAACGCCATTCAATGCAAAGGCGGCAGTGAATACTTGCGTATAGAGGGTAATTATTTCCAAACCTCCGGTGGCCTGGCAACCCTGAATATCGGCGGTAACACTGACCTCGCGCTTTTCAGGCCAGATACCGCCCATTTTGAAGCTGCGCGGGTGCAGGTTTATGCCAACATCATCATCGGCACCATAGCGCCGGTGGTTTACACAGGTTCCGTGGAAGTAGATGTGGCCAACAATACCATTTACATGCCGGATCTATGGGTATTACGGATTTTACAGGAAAACGTAGACCCCAACCGCTTCCTGCCTTGTGGCAACAACTGGTTTCGCAATAACATTGTATATCTATCAGTTAACAATATCCCCAATCCCAGTATAGGCCCGAACACCGCCCCGCAAACGTTTACTTTTTCCAATAACCTTTGGTATAATAAAGATAATCCCAGCTGGATTGGACCAAACCTGCCCGTCACAGAAACCAATCAGCTGCTCAATCAGGATCCATTACTGACCAACCCGGGAAACAACGATTTTTCCATTCCTGCCAACAGTCCGGCAGCCGGCAATGGCCTGTACCTGAGCGGACTAACACTTGATTTTCAACAGCAACCCTTTGCCAATCCCCCTTCAATAGGGGCCGTTGAAGCCAATACGGCCTCAGGTTTGAAGCAGCCGGAAGAACTGCCACTCACTGTTTTTCCCAACCCTGCCAGACACACATTCCAACTGATTTTCCCGGCCTCCCAAACCCCTGTGTTTCCCATGCCGGTGCAGATTTCCGACCTCTCCGGACGCCCCGTGTATCAACAAACCATCCATCAGGCATCAGATATGCTCCGCATCGGGCATTTGTCCAAAGGAGTTTACATTGTACAGGCCGGCAGGTTTGTGGGGAAAGTGGAGGTGATTTGAGACATTGGGGGGCATTTGGGGTCATTTGGAAGTCATTTTGGAGGCCATTTAGGGGTCATTTGGGGTCATTTGGGAGTCATTTGGATGGTCATTTAGGGTCATTTGGATGGTCATTTAGGGTCATTTGGGGGTCATTTAGGTCATTTGGATGGTCATTTTTTATCAACGTAGGTTGTCACCCCGAGAATCGGGGCCTACACAAGCCAAATTACGTGTTTATCCCATGGCTAAGAGTAAGAATATGTAGGCCCCGCTGCGCGGGATGACAACTCACGTTGATGTAAAAACCCAATCCTAAAACCCGCGCCAAAGCGGGCGACTCACCAATGGCGAAAACGACCAGGGAATAGAGGAAAGAATAACCAGCAAGGCAATACCAAACCACACAAACATGGTCTTGAACTTTTGCTCATCCTCCTTTTTCTGCTTGGCTTTCATAGAACCTATGGTAATGAGCACCACAGCCAAAACCATCATGATACTGTGCTCCATACCGAAAAAACGCACATCCCGGTTGTGTACGGCCGTTTTGAACGATTCGAAAAAATAAGCAATGATGGGGCTGATGCTGTAAAGCCATATACCCAAAAACAATTGTATATGGGCAATAGTAGCCGTCCAATGCCGGGTGGCATTATCGGTTTGGGTAAAACGATGTTTGCCCTTCCAGCCGCGCCAGGCCCGAAACAAACTGTAAAGCAGACTCGCAAGTACAAGCCATCGCATGATTGAATGCAGGGAGAGTAAATAGGAATAGATCATAAGTGGACCGTTGGGCTCTGAACGCCAAAGATATTTTCACGAGTTTCAAAGCATGTTCATGCCTTTGTCATATTACTTTGCCACAAATATTTCACAATGAAAAACCACTTGACAGGACTGTTTCTGGCATTGTTTTGCCAAACAATTTCTGCGCAAACACTACTGCCTTTCCTTAGCCAAAATGGCAAATACGGATTTGCCGACGAAGCCGGGAAAATCGTTTTTGCTCCCGAGTTTGAGGGCCAGGTAGAGCCATTCTGGCCTAATACCATGGCCATAAACTGTAAAAAAAACGGCCAAACCATTCGCCTGTTTCGCTCTGGACTTCAGCTTCCGAACCCGCATTTGATGATGGGGCGCGTTTTACCGGTACTTAACCATAACGAAAACAATGTTCGGCTGGATTCTTTTGGCCATATGGCAGCCGTAAGGGTGGAGCAAAAAATTCAGATCATAGACCTC
>JAEUUS010000224.1 GCA_016787545.1 Saprospiraceae bacterium | reverse complement strand
ATGGAATGGCTAAGTGGACTTTCCAATAATTCCGGAACTACTGTAATAATATCAAAACGCATGAGCGCAAAGTTATCAGACTGGGATCATTCTGGTACAAACAAAAACGCCCTGTACCACAAAATGCGATACAGGGCGTTGAAAATGAACTAATTAGTTGCCCTAATTAGTTGAAGATGTAGCGGATGCCAAATTGAGCTACCCACACATCAAACTGCGTTTTGCTCTTAACGAAGGTGTCCTGAAGCAGTTCAGGAACTCCGTTGATAGTTTGTGTAGCCATGCGGAACTGAGGCACACCATCTGCAGTAGTACCGGCAGCTGCAAGCGGACGGTCGGTAGTGAAGTTGTTGCCAAGTCCCCACTCGCTGTTGATCAAATTAGCAGCGTTCAGGATGTCTGCACGAAGCTGAATGGTGTTGCGCTTTCCGCCTATTTTGAGGTAAAATTCCTGCGTTACAGAAACATCAAAACGGTGCAGGATCGGGAACAGCACGCCATTGCGCTCAGCATACTGACCGCGACGGTTTTTCAGGTAGTCGTCCTGTTCAATGAACGCATCAAAAGCAGCAGCCTGTTCAGCCGGAGTGAAGGTGCGGCTTACGGTTGCGCCGGCAGCATCCTTGTATGAAACGGTCAGGTCACGGAAGTTCAACTCGCTTGCGCTGTTTGGTACAAACAACAGGTCGTTGTTGCTAACACGGTCGCCGTTCATGTCGCCACCATATACAAATGAGTAGCGGGCAGAGTTGATGTTGCCGTTGAATCCACGACGCTCACCTACATAACCCAGAGTGATGGCAGTTGCGCCACCGAAGTCGCCGCCGTATTCAAAACGGTAGCCCAACAGACCAACTGTACGACCAGGTGCATCCTGATCAGCCCAGGAAAGTTCCAGGTCGTTGTTGCCACGTACAGATTTGGCGCCAGTCCAGGAACCGGCAGCGATTGAACCAGCGCTCATGATATCGGTTGCTTTGCTGATGGTGTAGGCTGCCATTCCATAGAAACCTTTTTGGCTAGGATACTCCAACTTGAGGGTTGCAGCTTTGTAATCGCCCTGATTGGTGGTAGTCATTACTGCTGCACGCGAAACGTTGTCGTTAATGCGTACACCATTGTCGTTTCCTGCAAAACGTGGACGGGTGTCCGGACCGGCAAAATTACCGGTTGGGTCTTCAAAGTTGGCGTCGAAGTAACGAACAGCATTAATGTTGCGGTTGTACATCAATTCCAAAGAAGCGATCAAACCGTAAGGCAATTTTTGGTCAATGGCCAGGTTGTTTTTCCAAACTTGTGGGAAACGATATGCATCGTCTGTAGCGGCAATGTCAAATGTAGAAGGAAGGGTAGGTACGTCTGGTGTGAAAATACCTGTTTCATTCGTGAATTTGTATTTGTTGGTTTTATTGCCGGAAACATCAATGAAGCCAGTCAACACACCATTGTTACCGATGGTGTTTGACACCCACACGTATGGTGGACGACCGGTAAAGATACCTGTACCGCCACGCACCTGGGTTTTCTTATTGCCCTTCACATCCCAGTTGAAGCCGGCACGTGGTTCCCACAATACTTTTGCATCTGGAAGTTTACCGGTATTAACTTTGTATCCACGATTCCCTTCACCGTCGGTGTAATCTTGACCGTCAACAGTAGCATTTGACAAGCCTGTATCGTCGAAATCAATCAAGCCTGCACGGATGCCGTAAATCAATTTGAAACGTTTGTTCACCTGGAATTCATCCTGTGCATACACATCGTAACGATTTACTTTCAGCTTTTGCAAGGGCAGGGCTGCACCTTCCAAAGCAGAATAACGGTACTGGAAACGGTTGTACAATACAGCAGTTGTATCAACATTTGGATTGTTCAGACCAAACTCTGAAGCAGCATAGAATTGTGCCAAAGAGTCAAACACATACACACCATTGGATGCCGGGAAGAACAGGTTATTGGAGTTATACTGTTCAAAGTTAGCACCAAAAGTCAGCGTGTGCTTGTCTTTGTAGATAGACACGTTATCGGTAAAGTGCAGCGTGCTGTAATCGAGCAGATTGTTCGGCGTAAATGGGTCAAAACCTACAGAAATGTAAGTAGATCCGTCCTTCAGGATGTCGATCGTAGGGAATAAATCGCCTTTGTATTGACGGTCCTCGTTCTGTTTGTCATAGCCGGCGCTGAAAGTATTGTGTACGGTGTTGCTGATTTGGGTGTTCAATTCTGCAACAGCCGAGCGGGTGTTGTCGCCAATCAGGTAACCTGCATTTTGGTACGACATAGCCGTAAACAGCGTACGGCGGTTACCGGCGCCAGCGGAGTTACTATTGCTGATCAGCTGATCAGAAACAGAGTTGTGGTGCGTATAACGCAGGGTCAATTTGTTTTTGTCGTTCAGGTTCCAGTCTAAACGAACGAGAAATTTATCGCTCTCTGTTTTGTTGTCGTAATTCTCATACGGGCCT
The DNA here is from genome assembly GCA_016787545.1 of Saprospiraceae bacterium. Lineage (GTDB taxonomy): Bacteria > Bacteroidota > Bacteroidia > Chitinophagales > Saprospiraceae > M3007. The sequence continues at coordinate 47,572 of JAEUUS010000224.1, read as the reverse complement.
GTTTCGTAGCGATATTTATCCAACAGGTAAGCGCTGAGTTGGTCCAGATCGCTTGCCAATACGCGGGTTACGTTGGCGCCTGGCACATCAAGCGGGCTGCCGTCGGCTACCCAGGTAGTAGCAGGAGTGGTTTGGCGCTGACTTTCGTAGTTGGCAAAGAAGAACAGCTTGTTCTTAATGATTGGACCACCGAATGAAACACCAAAAACCTTTTCATCAAAGGCAGAAATATTTGGCTTGGTATCGCCAATTTTGGTTCCGTTGAAAATACCGCTGTCGTCAGATTTACGGAAGTTGAAAAATGCAGTTCCGAAGAACTCATTTTTACCGGAACGGGTTACTGCGTTCAAACCAGAACCTACAAAACCTGTTTGACGAACATCAAATGGTGCTACGTTTACCTGAAGTTCTTCGATGGCATCCAGAGAAATAGCAGTAGAGCCGGTACGGCCGCCTGCCTGCGCATCGGTACCCAAACCAAAACCGTTGTTGAAAACAGAACCATCTATGGTAAAGTTGTTCAAGCGGCTGTCCTGGCCACCAAAAGAGTTGCCATTACCATTAGGATTGTACTTGGTTACACTGTTAATGGAACGAGCGCCAGTAACTGGAATTGCAGCCAATTGCTTGCGATCAAAAGTAGTTGCAGCACCAGTACGATCGGAGCTAAAAATGTCGTTTCGATTGGCAGCAATGGTTACTTCTTCCAATACGGTGCCACTTTCAGCCATGGCAAAATCCACGTTTGTAGCGGTGCCCAGGCTGGTGTAAATACCATTCTGGGTTTGGGTTTCATAACCGGTATAGCTTACAGACACACTGTAAGGGCCACCTACACGTACTGCCGGAAGCGTATAGCGACCGGAGGCATTTGTGGCAGTTCCATAACGGGTATTGGTTGGGGTATGGGTAGCTACAACTGTAGCGCCAATGAGAGCCTCGCCATTTTTGTCAGAAACCACACCGGAAATGGTGGAAGTGGTTACCTGCGCAAACAGGCTGGTCCCGCAGAGCAAGAGGGCCATAACGGCCAGAACCTTACTCACGTTAAACCGTTGTGTAAATTGGTTCATACGTAATAGAATGGATTGGTTAAAGTGAAAAATTCCGAGGGCGAATGTACGCCAGCCATGTTAATCTCCGGTTAAGTTTTGCCTCTTTTTGGCAAAAGGACGGGCGCCGCATTCGTCGTACTCTTAGAGTTTTGTCTAATTTTGAGCCGAAATCCAAACCGAGGTTCAAAAAGCATTATCAGGTTGATATTGTCAGGGTATTCCAGCCCCAGTTCTCAGCCCCCCAATTTGAATCCACTTTAAATTCTTTAACATGAAAAAAGCACTATTCTCCTTTGTTTTTGCCTGCCTATTTGGAGGCACAGCCATGGCGCAGGTCGTTATTACCGAAATCATGTACAACCCGCCGGAAAGCGGGAATGATTCTCTGGAGTACTTTGAATTACACAACCTTGGAAGCTCTTCTGTTGATATTTCAGGCTGGAATTTTACGCAAGGAATTGCGTATACCTTCCCAGCAGGCACCATTATGCAGGCGGGAGGCTATCTGGTGCTGGCTAAGAATGCCAACGCCTTCCAAACGGTCTTCGGATTTGCGCCAAATGTTGTTTGGGCATCCAATGATGCGTTGACAAATGGTGGGGAAGACATTGAACTTCGTGACGCCTCCGGTAATGTGCAGGATTATGTCAATTATTTGAACGCACTTCCCTGGCCGGCAGATGCTGCAGGACTTGGTCCATCTATAGTACTTTGTGATTTCGCTTCTGATAACTCACTTCCTGCGAATTGGCAGGCTGCTACTACCGGCACTGGTATAGTGGTAAACGGAAATGAAGTAAAAGGCAATCCAGGTGCAGTATCTAATTGCAGCGGAACCAACACGATTGCGGCCATTGATGATACTTATGCCGTTCCTACCGGTCAGTTTACAACCTTGAATGTTCAAAGTAATGATTTGATTGTCAATCAGTTAACCACCTTTGTGATTACTACTCCTCCAGCACATGGAACCGCTTCCGTAACCGGAAATACAATTCTGTACTTCCCGAGCGGGAACTATTGTGGTCCGGACCAGTTCAGTTACCAGATCTGCGATGCTGATGGCTGTGATGAGGCAGTGGTATCACTCACGATTAAATGTTACCCACAGTACACCATTAGTACGGTGAACACAGAAAATGCCAATGGCGTAGCCGATTCACTGAATGTCAATTGCGAGTTGACGGGCACAGTTTATGGTGTTAATTACCGCCCAATTAACAACAACCAACCAGCTTTGCTTTTCACGATTATTGACAATTCAGGTAATGGTATATCGGTGTCATCCTTAGGCGGAAACTTTGGGTACACCGTTCAGGAAAAGGATCGTGTAACAGTGCGTGGAACCATTGGCCAATTTAATGGGATGACTGAAATCAGACCAGATACAGTCATCAAACTTTCTGCTGATAATCCGGTGTTTTCTCCCATCCAGGTAGGTACGCTTTCTGAAGGCACTGAGTCAAGGCTTGTTGCCATTTCAAATTTGCAACTGGTTGATCCTTTGGAATGGACCACTGGCGTAGGCTCCAGTGGTTTCAATGTACGGGCAGTATCGGCTGCTAACCCGGCAGATACCATTCTCATTCGTATTGACCGTGATGTGGAGAATTACAATGCACCGCCACCTCCTTGCCAGATCTTTACGGTCATTGGACTTGGCGGTCAATTTGACCCATCAAACCCGTTCACATCCGGATACCAGATTTTACCTCGGTATAACAATGATATTTTGTGTGAAGTAGCCGCCAAGGAGGCTGATTTCAGTCCTTTTGTGCAATTGGCTCCTAATCCTGTAAGTGATGCTTTGCAAATTTCTGTTGCTACCAATTTTGATCAAATACAGGTGGTTAACCCACTTGGTCAAATTGTTGAAACCATTCAAAATGTTGCTGACACATACCGCTTATCAGTGGCAAATTTCCAACCAGGGGTATATTTCCTGCGTTTTGAAAAAGAAGGAAAAATCTGGAGTACGCGGTTTATAAAGCAATAGTACCCGTGGGTTTTTCTTAAAATACCAGAGGAAGCTTGGGCATAAATTGTGTGAATTGGCCTGATTATTAGAGTGTTTTTCTAAAAAGCAGACCATTTTGCCGGATTTTGTCAAGCTTCCTCTTTTTTTGTGTCTGTATCCAAACGACACGGCTGTTGATCGTGTGTTCTACCTTTTTCCCATGCTCAAATTACCATATAGTTACAAACTGCTGTCCCTTCTGCTTTTTTACTGTTCCTTGTTAAATGCGCAAAAAAATACTTTTAGCCGGAGTATTAAACTGCCTCCTGAATTAAAAGAAGTTTCAGGTATGACCCGCCTGCCCAATGGTGATTTATGGCTGTTAAATGATTCGAAAAACCCGGCAGATTTATTCCGGTTTGATCCAAATCAGAAAAAAGTAGTGGAAGTGCGCCACTTGAATGCAAGAAATTATGATTGGGAAGATTTAACCCATGATCCAGCAGGAAACCTGTATATCGGTGATTTTGGAAACAACTACAACAAACGCCAAAATCTGCGCATTTTTCGGTATAATCCTAATACAGGAGCGTTAGAAAGCATTCCATTCCGCTATCCAGATCAGCAGGCATTTCCGCCGGCAAACCCATCAACGTGGAATTTCAATTGTGAAGCGATGGTGTATTTTCAGGACAGTTTGCACCTTTTTTCCAAAAATGTATTTAAAGGCAATTTTTATTGTAAACACTATGTCGTGTGTGCACAACCAGGAGCCGAGCAGGTAGCCATCCTTCGTGATAGTATCAAACTGAATGATCGCGTTGTTACTGGTGCCGCCTTGAGTCAGGATGGCAAAACGCTTGCGCTAACCGGCTATATTATGGGCAAACGGTTTGGAATTTGGCCCTATACCAAAGCCAGTGTAATGTACTTTACTGATTACGAGGGAACACGATTTTTGCGGGGAAAACAAAGGTGGAGGCGACTTCCTAAATTTGGCGTTTCCAGGCAATTTGAATCGATTACACAATGGGATCCGAAAACCTGGATTGCAGCCAATGAAGGCAGAAAACCTCAGGTGCAACGCATTTGGCGACTGAAAAGTCGCTAACATGCGCTAATCAGAACGGGTATCCTACTGCCAGGTTTGGATTGAAATCACGCGGCTGCATCTTGGAAAAAAGATTTTTAACCCAATAGCTATCGCTACCTGGATATACATAAGGCCGTCTGATGGGCAAACCAAGGTCAAAACGCAGCACAAAATAATCTACGTCCATTCGAATCCCAAATCCGGTGCCTATAGCCATGTTTTTGTAGGAATTCCAGTTCAGTTCGGAACCAGGACGTTCGCTCTCTTTTTTTAAAGTCCAGATATTTCCTCCATCCACAAATACAGCCCCTTTAAACCACAAGAATAATGGGAAACGCAGCTCACCACCGAATTCAAATCGGAAATCAGCAGATTGGAAAAAGGGCAAGGTCTCGTCAGGAACACCATCGTCATTTAGTTTAACGTACCCGCCAGGACCGATTTCACGAATTCTCCAAGCCCGAAGACTGGAGGGGCCGCCTACAAAAAACTGCTTCACAAATGGAACGGCTTTGGTGTCTCCAAAAGGAACCGCCACCCCTGCGCCAATTCTCACAGCACCTGCCAGGTTGTCGTTGAAATTACGGGTGTAAACAGCCTCCTGATCCAGCCGCAGATATTTGGCAAATTCAAGGTCGGAAACCCGCCAGACAGGTTCCTCTTTGCCAGAAATCAGTGGCCAGGCCTGATTTAATGCGAAAACTTCCAGTCCACTCAACTCGTAGGAGAAACGGTAGTTGTAACGTTCTCCAAACCGATTTGCACGATTGGCAAAGTTGTAATTGAAATTTCGAAGAATAAAACCTGTAAATAATTGATTGCCAAAGCTTTTGCGCAAAAATTCACTCGGCACCAATAACGCTGCAAATTTTGGGCGCAAGACGTCCAACCCTATATGATCCCAGTTGTATTGATGCTCAGGATGCGATCGAACCCGATAGCCAAATGACGCATTTGATAAATAGTAATTGTAAAAATCTGTGACATTCAAGTAGTTAAAGTTAAGCGACAAGCGAGCCTCGCCATCGGATCTGATGCGCTCGTATAAACTTTTGGGAACCAGCCGCCAATGGCCAATTTTGAGTTTTCTCGATAGTTTCCAGAAGCCAAAATAATCGAAAAACTGGGGAAATAATAGCTCGTTCTGGAATTTAAACTCCTGGGAAAAAAGCAGTTTGGGATTGGAAATGTCGAACTCAACATTATAACTCAAGGAGCTCTGAATATGCTCAGCTCCCGACAACATATTACGGTTTTGAGCAGTAAATATTGGAGAGAGGCCAAGCAATCCATTACTGATAGAATTCCGGGAGTAATTGAGATCAAGTCCGCCATCCACGTGAAACCGTTTGTTGGGGGATAAATTGATGGCCACATTCATCTTCCCCGACTCAACGCTATCCTGAACCGGCCGGAGCGAAACAAATCGATAGACGCCCAGTGCGTTCAGGTTGCGCAGCGTTTTATCAAAGGCTGATTGTTTGAATACATCACCCGGGTTTAGCAGTATTTTTTTGCGTAAAAGGTTGGGTTTAATCCAAAGTTTGGCTTCCCCGGCAGCAAAATAGACACCCCGTATAGTGGTATCCCTTCGCAAGGAGTTTAAGTTCGGCACCACTCCGGAAAGCACTTCCACCTTATTTATGGTGTAAACCTGATGCAAAGAACTATCAGTAAAAGGTAAGACCTCAATGTGTACGTTAGCTTTAGTTCCAGTGCTGTCGCCACCAAATTGAATAAACTGTGGTATAAAATAGGCATACCCGTTGTTTTTCAATAAGTTAGTAATGCGCAGTTTTTCGGCATCAAAGGTTCTGATGTCGAGCGGGGTGTTTTGTTTGATCAGTGACTCTCCTGCATTGGCATTCAGTATGGCTAAAATTTGGGAGTCCCGACTGACAAACCGCATCTGATCTACCAGATAGCGTGGACCTAATTGAAGCGTATAAATGGCAGATATCTTGTATTGGCCATTTGGCTTTGCTACATAGCTGCATTCTGCCTTAAAATAACCCCGCTGACGCATTTGATTTTTGAAATTCAAAGCAGTCCTTTGGGCTAAAGTGGAGTCGTAAAGCACTGGCGCTTCTGCAATTCTTTTATTAATCCATTTGGCAAAATCAGTATCTCTGTTTTTGTATTTATACCAAAACCAAAGTCGGGTATGAAAAAAGAGCAGGTTCTTCCGGTTGGGTTTTTGACGATAATATGGGGTTAATTCAGAGGATAGGCTTGATTTGGCCGAGAAGCTCAGCTTTTTATCAGATTTGATATTCAGGGTGTTTTTGACCAACAGGCGCTCCCCCTTTTGAGTATCGAGTAAACGGTTTACCTGGCATGACGGAAGTGCCAGGCCTGCAAATGCCAGAAAAACAAGCCAAAATAACTTAGCGGAAACGCCTGATTTCAATGGAATTGTTGCGGCTCTTTGGCGGCAATAAAGGAAGGAGGTTAATTGGAATGGCTTAATCCAAATCATTGCATCAGGCTGCATTTTTGAAGACACACCTGGCACAAAAGTCGCAAAAAAGCCGCAAGAATTAAATTTTGAGCCAATATTAACCTTCTTTTCACATCCCTGCCAGTCAATCAATTACATTTGCTCCAAGCAATTCCATCACATGTTGTCGCAAAACCAATCAAAACACATTCGGTCGCTTCACCAAAAGAAGTTTAGAGATGAACTAGGCCTTTACTTAGTGGAAGGAGATAAAATGGTTCAGGAACTTATTGCTCAATGTCCAGCTGAAGTTGAGCAGGTTTTTGCGGTTCAGGAATGGCTGAACAGGCATGAAAAATGGTTGCGTAATGCCCGATTTCAGGTTACTCAGGTATTGCCTGCCGAATTAGAACGAATATCGGCTTTGGTGACGCCAAATATGGTCATCGCAGTGGCAAAAATTCCGGTAGTGCCGCTGCAGCCTCAGCTTCCCTCTCTGCGCACTTGTTTTTATCTTGATGGACTTCAGGATCCTGGAAATGTTGGAACCATTTTGCGCATTGCTGATTGGTTTGGTATTCCCGCAGTTTATTGTTCTTCCGATTGTGCGGATATTTACAGCACTAAAGTGGTACAGTCCAGCATGGGGGCTTCTTTTCGGGTGCCATCCTGGAAAACTACCCTGGATCAATTGATAACAGCTCAACCGGATATTCCTGTGTTAGGCGCCGTGATGGACGGAGTGGATGTTTTCAAACAAAAATTGCCCGCTACCGGTATTTTAGTTATTGGAAATGAGGGTGGCGGCATCAGGCCTGAAAATGACTGCAAATTGACAACACGAATTAGTATCCCCAGACACCCCAACGGAAAGGCGGAATCCCTGAACGCAGCAGTGGCTGCCGGCATTTTGGCAGCGATGATTCCAACTACCTAACTTATCATTGGTCGATAGACTGGGTCATTCAATTCCGGGGCATGATTTACTGGTCTGGTTTCTCCTGATTTTTAACCATAAGGGTTTACTTTCGCCCTGTTAAATTTTAAAACCATTTACACACCAATTCAAATTTGCCATTATGACTGACATCCGTAAATATCTGCCCATCATACTGCTCGGTCTGGTAGCCGTGCTTGTTTTTAGCATGTGCGGCTCTTACAATACCACCGTTAAAAAGGATGAACAAGTAAAAGCAGCCTGGTCGCAGGTAGAAAATCAATATCAACGTCGTTCAGACCTTATTCCAAACTTGGTGAACACCGTTAAAGGATACGCCAATTTTGAGCAGCAGACGCTGGAGGCGGTGGTTTCGGCCCGCGCATCAGCAACTCAAATGAAAATTGATCCAAACAACCTGACACCGGAAGCAATTCAGCGATTTGAACAGGCACAACAAGGTTTGTCAGGTGCATTGGGCCGATTATTGATGGTTACGGAAAATTATCCTGACCTGAAGGCAAACCAGAATTTCCTGGATTTGCAAAAGCAATTGGAAGGAACTGAGAACAGAATTACCGTGGAACGGAAAAACTTTAATGAATCTGTGCAGGATTTTAATTCCTACATTCGTCGTTTCCCCACCAACTTATTGGTAGGCGTATTTGGATTCTCACCCAAAGGTTATTTCCAGGCGCAAGCTGGTTCGGAAAAGGCTCCGGAAGTAAAATTCTAACAGAACCGGGGGACTACCATAAATGTCTCTCCAACCCATTCAATATGCTTTTCACCAAAGCGGAAGAAGCCCAAATTGTATCGGCTATTAAAGAGGCTGAAAAGGGTACCAGCGGAGAGATCCGACTGTATGTAGAAGACTTTTGCCTGAAAGATCACCCCGTTGAGCAAGCGGCTGAATTATTCCAACTGTTTGGCATGTACCAGACCAAGGACAGGAATGCGGTGTTGATTTATCTCGCCCAAAAGAGCCACCATTTTGCTATCTGGGGCGATTCAGGTATACACGACCGGGTTGGATTCCAGTTTTGGGAAGAAGAAAAAAAGATTTTAAAAGCTCATTTTCAGCAAGATATGGCTGCAGAAGGCCTCTGCAAAGCTATCCGGCTCATAGGCGACCGCCTGCGGACGCATTTTCCGGCTGATGATGATCACAATGAAAATGAATTGCCAGATGAAATCATTTATGGTTGATGCCCGGACACCGCTCCAGGGCATTATCCTGAAAATTGTTCAGGTTTGCGGTTTGGTGAGCTTGCTACTGTTGGGAGCTACAGCAGTTTCTGCACAGAAACAGGAGTTGTTCCCTGCTAAACCAGAACCAGCCATTTATGTACACGATTATTCCGGTTGGCTGAGTGCGCAACAAAAGGCTGCACTGGAACAAAAATTACGTGCCTATTGGGATTCCACATCCACGCAGATTGTAGTGATGATCCGGCCTGACATTGGGGATTATGATAAGGCCAGTTATGCTTTTGAGCTGGGTAACCGCTGGGGAATAGGCAGGAAGGATAAAGACAACGGGGTGGTTATGCTCATTAAAAGCGAACCGCCGGAACGTGGTATATTTATCGCCACCGGGTATGGTGCGGAAGGTGCTCTTCCTGATATTACGGCGGGAAGAATTATTCGGAATACAATGGCGCCCTTTTTCCGGCAAAACCAATATTACGAAGGTATAAATGCCGGCTTGGATGAAATCATTGCTGCGTTATCTGGTGAATTCAAGCAACAGGATGGAGAGAAGGTGAGCGATTGGAAAACCATTTTGATTATCCTTTTTATCCTGCTGGTGTTTTTGATCATTTTGGGCTCCATCATTTACAGTGTGAGCAAAAAAGGGAAATGGATTACACATTCCGGTTCGGGACGCAACCGAAACGATCCCTGGGGGGGAGGTGGCGGCTGGTGGATAGGTGGTGGAGGCGGCAGTAGTGGTGGCTGGGGTGGTGGAGGTGGTAGTAGCTGGGGCGGCGGCTCCTTTGGTGGCGGCTCTTTTGGTGGCGGTGGCGCCGGTGGAGACTGGTAGCTCAAATAATATCTTCAAACACCGTGTTCTCATCCACAGGGAAAGCGCGCGCGCTGGCCTGAAGTCCGGCGGTGTGCATGTGCCGAAATCCTTCGGCTACTTTTTCTATTAAGGACTGATCTGCCCAGCGTTGAATACCTTCAATGGTAGCAAAACGCTCATCCTGCCCGAATTTGAAGGTTTGCTCGTAATGCTCGTTCTCAAACTTGACGGAAGTTCTGCCATCATTTTTGAAGATGGAAATCTTGAATATGGGATGTTCAATGTATCCTATGACTCTCATATTGGTTTGTTTTTTAGTATTCGAGTTGAATCACGGTTTGATCGTCCTTTACAAAGGCACTTTTTCCAAATTTCGCAACCAGCTTTGTGCCCTCCCCGGTTACAAAAGACTGACCATCATTAAGTTTGGTATTGTACTGTAGAATAGTCAGAACTGCGTCGAATAGTGTTGCATGCACTTCAGATTCAGGATGAGAAGACGCAACAATCTCCATTTCCGGGATTCCAAATTCTGTTAAACCATAAGTAAATCCATTGCCTTCACCAGGGCGGCCAAAATAAACCCAGCAATACACCGGCAGTGATTGGTTGGTAATCATATTTCTGGCAGCGTTGATGAAATACCCGGAATCGTGCAGCAAATATTGCGCTTGTTGAAACACTGCCGGAGCCTGTGTGAGCTCCAGAACGGCAGCAGTTGTTTGGGTCATTACCTTGTACAAATCAAGCGTTTTGCCTGTTGCACCAATAACAGAAATAACAATCTGAGCCTGATGTCTGGCTGCTATTTCAGCCCCATTTCGCCACATCCACGATAGCCGGGCAGCGGCGCCTGTTTCATCTGTGGCAGCCGGGTAATCTAAGTAGGCAACCATTACCGTACATCCACCGAATGAGTTAAATACCAGTGTTTTGTCGGAAATAGTCACAGAGTCCACCTGCACTTTCCACTGGGATTTAAGTAATTTAATCAGTTGCTGGTTGTCTGGCGCCTTTTTCTGTCCCATTAATACCGTTGCATTGATTACTTTCTGCTGTGCATTTACCTGAATTGGTAAAAAAGCAGCGAGGACAATGTATAATAGTGCCAATTGTAGTCCTTTCATAAAGTTGTGCTTGTAAAATTAAGCTCAAAGAACGGAAGACTTCCAGTAATATTGGGGCATAATCAAATTGTGAAAATTGGATGTGTAAAAAAATACTCCTTTCTTTGGTTCTATGCGGGCAATTGACATTGCTGTTAGCTCAATCCCGCGAAGAACAGAAAATCAGACAGATCATGGCCAAACAAGAGCTGGCATGGAACCGATTCGATTTGGAAGGTTTCATGGAAGGATATTGGCATTCCGATAGTCTCCGGTTCATTGGGTCAAAAGGACTAACTTTTGGGTGGCAGAATACGCTGGACAACTATAAAAGGAGTTACCCCAATCCGGATGCCATGGGTACTTTGAAGTTTACGATCCTTTCCGTTGAATTACTTTCTGGTAAATCGGCTTTCGTCATAGGCAAATGGCAACTGACCAGAAAGCAGGATTTATTGAGTGGACATTACACCTTGCTTTGGCGGAAAATCAAGGGCAAATGGGTTATTGTTGCCGACCATTCGAGTTGAAAAAAGCTTAGAAAAGGGTGCTTTTTTGCAAATGTTTTGTTGAATTTTCAACAAAAAGTGAAATGTTTAGCGTATATATGCTGTTAGGAAAAAATATTTTGCAAAACGCTTTTAGAAGGAAATAACAAGTGTAGAAATTTGAACCTGAATTTGTATATCATTAATCCAAGCTGGCGCTGCCTACGGGTAGAAATAGTGTGTACGTCCAGGATCCTTCTTGTTAAATTTTCGATTTTGCTTTACCCTAACTCCAAGACCTTAACAGTAAAAACAATCTTTTCGTGATTTACAAAATTAAACTCAAAAACGCAGACGCCAGCGTTTTGATCGACGATCAGGTGTATGAATGGATCAACAACGATCCATACCTGACCCAAATTGATCTTCTGAATAACCTCCGCCTGCATTCAAGCGGTTGTGCTGTTTTTCAAAAGACCTGGAAAAAGGCAGAAGGTGGATTCAAAACAGAAACCATCTATTTGCATAAGCTGATAGCCGAGAAGTTTTTGGCAAAAGAAAAAAATGCCTCCCAACGCCTGGTTGGCGCCAAAAATGGCGATAAATTGGATTGCCGGCTGGAGAACATTGTTTACCGGTCAAGATCAACCGCCAGTAGAATGCGTAAAACCAGCAGCAATACAGGCTTTACCGGCGTTTACAGAGAACATAGACGATTCAGGGCGGTAATCTCTATAGAAGGGAAAGCCAAACATATAGGTATGTTTGATACGGCTGAAGAGGCAGCTGTAGCGTACAACAAGGCTTCCAAAGAGCATTTTGGCGATCAGGGCAAGATCAATAAGATTAAAGGGTGGTCGTAGATTAATGCATCCTATCGCCACGAGGGCGGAGATTTTGCATAATTTCCGCCTCAAAGGCAAGGCATTCTCTCCATCTGGCCAAGCATATTTCTTTGCCAAAATACAGTTCTGCCAAATCCAGAAACATCCGATAGTGTCCGGCCTCAGACACCATAAATTTGTGATACCAGCCGCGCAAATCTTCTTCTGAGCAGTACAAGGATAATAGCCGGAACCGTTCGCAGCTACGAGCCTCAATCATGGCACAAATCAATAACTTGTCCAGCAGGGCATCTTCTCTCGATTGGCCTTTTCGTTGAAAAGTGAATAATTGATTGACATATTCATCTTTTCGTTGTTTGCCCAGCCGCAATCCCCTCTTTTTCATTTCAGCCAGTACCATTCGAAAGTGGCCCCATTCCTCTGTGACTACTGGCGCTACTTCTTCAACCAGCTCCAGGCGTTCCGGATATGCCTGAATGAGAGAAATACAGGATGTTGCCGCTTTTTGTTCGCAGTATGCGTGGTCTGTTAGAATTTCCTCAAGTGAAATTTCTGCCAGATTTACCCATCGCGGATCTGTGGGCAGTTGTAAACCAAGTTTCGTAATCTTTGTCATCATTGCATGGATGGTCGTGCAAAAATATGAATATCATCAGCGCCAATGGACCATGTTTCTTTCAGTTTGGCAGATTCAGGCACAGCAGGAGCCGGTATGCCTTCCTGTAATCGTATGGGATTTTCAATTACCCTTAATTCGTCCCAAAAACCTTGAAGCAGAAATTGATGCAACACTTGTGCGCCTCCTTCCACCAACAATATTGCTTTGTTCTGGCGAAATAATTCTTCCATAAGCCAGGAAAGAGAAACCGGCTCGCTTTGGTATAGAAATTTGGTGCGATTTCCCTGGGCGATTTCTTTTTTTCCGATAAACCAGGTTTCCTGTGTTTCATCCAGCAGGTGGAAATGATCCGGAATTTGCCTGTTGGTTCCCAGCACAATTCTGGTTGGCTTTTTTCCTGGATAAAACCTGTTGTCTAAACGAGGATTATCTACCCAGGCAGTATTTGAACCAACCAGAATAGCGTCGCATTCCGAGCGCCATCGATGCACCAATCTTTGCGTGAGCGGCCCTGAAATGACAACACGCTCCTGAGACTTGCCCAGGAACCCGTCAGCGCTTTGTGCCCATTTCAGGATGATATATGGACGTTTCGATTGGATCCAGGTGAAAAAGCTCCGGTTTAACCAGGTTCCCTCTGATGCTAAAAGACCCGTTTTGACATCAATACCTGCTGATCGCATTTTTTGAATGCCTTTGCCGGCTACTAATGGATTCGGATCTATGTTGGCCACCACAACCCTCGGGATTTTGTGCTTAATAATTAAATCAGCACATGGGGGCGTCTTGCCCTGATGTGAGCAGGGCTCCAGATTGCAATACAGGGTAGATTCTGAAATAAGGTTTTGGTGTTCCGGGGGCACATTTTTGAGGCAATTTACTTCAGCATGAGCATCACCCCATTGCTGATGCCAACCTTCTCCAATAATCTGATTGTTCCAAACCAAGACAGCGCCAACCATTGGATTGGGAGATACCATGCCTGCACCCAATCGGGCTAATTCCAGGCATCGATGCATGTAAACCTCAGACGCCATGAAGGAGTGATGCCAATATTTTTTCCATCTCTGATTGCAACCTTTTAGCTTCTTCTCCTGCCTTTAGGGCGAAATCAGCCCCATTAGAGGCATAAATAATGCTTCTGGAAGCATTGATAAGCAATCCACAATCTTTATTCAAACCGTGTTGACAAATTCCGGCCAGATCACCACCTTGCGCACCTACTCCAGGTACCAACAAAAAATGATCCGGCGCTATTTCCCGAACACGGATAAAGGCCTCCGGATGTGTGGCCCCAACCACAAACATGAGATTCTCCGGAGAGCCCCATTCCTGTGTTTTTACCAGCACTTTTTCCCATAAGGACAATCTGGAATCTTCAAGCCATTCCCGTTGAAAATCCTGGCTGCCCAAATTGGAAGTAAGAGCCAAAACAATAGCCCATTTACCCGGAAATCCTAAAAATGGCGCAACGCTGTCTTCTCCCATATAGGGTGCGATCGTAACGGCATCACAATTCATACGCTGAAAAAAAGCTTCAGCATACATCCTGCTGGTATTCCCAATGTCGCCGCGTTTAGCATCCGCAATGACAAAATGTTGGTGGCCAATATATTCAATGGTTTTGGCCAGAGAAATCCAGCCATTGGGCCCCAGGGCTTCATAAAAAGCCAGATTGGGTTTGTAGGCTACACAGTAATCTCTGGTTGCATCAATGATCTGACGGTTAAATTCAAATACCGGATCTTGGGTGGACAACAGGTGGTCGGGAATTTTTGACCATTCCGTATCCAGGCCAACGCATAAAAAGGTTTTTTTGCGGAAAATTTCTGCTACAAGCTGAGAGCGATTCATGGCGCAAAAATAGGCAATTCTTCTCCCAATAAAATCTGAACCAATGAAAAGACGTTATCTTCACGTTTATGCACAACCCAATCTTATTTCATTCATGAAACAACAAAAACTACTTTTCCTGGCCTTTTTGAATTTGGCTATACCATTCATCACCAACGCTCAGGAAACGCCGGAATCCGGCCCTGTACAGGAGGGAACGATTCGATATATGGTTACCCATAACTGGACTAAAAAACTGAATGCACTCACGTATCTGAGCAAACAAAGAAAAGAACGAGCCAACTACATGTACGGCAACGACGCAGAATGGAGTGAATATACGCTGCTACATTTTTCGCCCACACAAACACATTATCTGGATTCTGAAGAACGGGTAAATTCAGACGATCAGGGGTATTCCTGGCGGCGAGAAACTTTTTGGATTAGACGGAATTTTGAGCAAAATACCATGCACGATGCCTTGACACTACAGGGAAAAACGTACCAGATTCAGGATTCGATTCGGTGTCAGGATTGGAAAATATTAAACGATATGAAGGAGGTAGCCGGACATTTGTGCATGAATGCCAGTTGGGAGGACACCCTGAAACAACAAAAAATTGTTGCCTGGTTCGCCTTGGATATACCGCACAGCGGAGGGCCGGAACGACTTTGTGGATTGCCTGGGTTAATCCTCGAAATGGATGTGAATGATGGGGCCATGATTGTAACCGCAAACAGAATAGAAGCCAAAAAACTGAGCAAAGAGTTCGACTTGCCCAAGAAAATAAAGGGTAAAAAAAGCACAGAACTGGAATATCAAAAGGCGCTGTACAAACTCATTCAGGAGAGTATTAAGGAAGAGCAGCCGTATTTCTGGCTGATCCGGTATTAAACTTGTGCAGGGAGTCTATACAATGAGTAGTAAATAGCCCGAAAATTTTCTGACCTTTGTGGAACTCATTGGGGTGTTCGCTTTTGCGGACTGAGATTACACCCATCGAACTTGCCCAAGTAATTTTGGGTAAGGAACTGAGACGGGGTAGTGGCATCACTACACCTACAGAAGCCCCTTCTGCAGGTGGATGTTTCACTCATTTACTTCCACAACAATGACTTCCGTCATTAAATTTTTCAGTACGGTAAGTACTTTTTTTGTTCCTCTTTCCCTCCTTTTTGCCCAAAAAAACGCGTCGGATTCACTCCTGCAAAACCTGGAGCTAAAGGAAGTGGTGGTTCAGGTTACCAGAGTATCATCCAACAGCCCTGTACCGCATAGCAATTTTTCCAGTGAGCAGCTTGGAAAGCAGTACCATGCACAGGATGTGCCGTTTCTCCTGTCGGCAGTACCATCCTTGGTGGAAACCTCTGATGCCGGCGCTGGCACAGGGTATTCAGGTCTTAGGATTAGAGGTAGTGATCCAACCCGCGTAAACATCACCTTGAATGGAATTCCGGTAAATGACGCTGAAAGCCAGGGCGTTTTTTGGGTGAATATGCCTGATTTGGTTGGCAGTGTATCAGAGATTCAGGTGCAACGCGGCGTGGGAACGAGTACCAATGGCGCAGGCGCTTTTGGCGCTACCATTAACCTTGATTTGTCCAAGGTGGAAAGCGACCGCTTTGCCAGGATTAATCAAACGGTGGGATCCTTTGGGACCAGAAGACAGAGTATACACCTCGGTACCGGATTGTTTTCAAGCGGATTGGCCTTTTCTGCAAGGGTGTCCAATGTTCATTCAGATGGATTTGTAGACCGTGCAAAAGCCGACCTGACAGGAATGCATGTAACTGGCGCCTATATTGGTGAAAAACAATCAATTCAGTGTCATCTGCTTACCGGAAAGGAAATTACCTACCAGGCCTGGAATGGGTTGCCGGCTCAATACCTGGAAAATCCGCAACTCAGAACCTACAATTCCACCGGTACTGAGCGCGAAGGTGCTCCGTATCCGGATGAGGTGGATCATTACACCCAAAGACACTTTTTGCTGCATTACAAGCAGCAAATTGCCGCCAATGTCCTGCTTCAGGTAAATGGTCATTATACCCGTGGATTTGGGTATTTTGAACAGTATAAGGCAAATCAAACACTGCTTGATTATGGTTTATCCGGTGATACATTTTTCCCGGTGTCCGATTTGGTCCGTCGCAGATGGCTGGATAATCATTTTTACGGAGGAACTTTTGCCTTGCGGTGGATCCCCGGTGGTAGGTGGAAATCATCAGTCCTGCTGGGCGGAGGTTGGAACCATTATGCCGGAGCTCATTTTGGAGAAGTGATTTGGTCTGAACATTTTACCGGTGCACAAAATGATTATCGATATTACGACAATGAGGCCAATAAAAAGGATGGGAATGTTTTCCTGAAATTTGAGTTTGCACCTATAAATCCTTTAAATGTATTTGTCGATTTTCAGGTTAGATGCGTAAACTATAGATTTTTAGGGTATGATAATGAGTTGAATAACGTGACTCAATCCGCAAACCTCCTTTTTTTTAATCCTAAAATGGGAGCCACCTGGCAACTGAGTTCAAAATGGCAGGGTTTTGTTTTTGGCGGGGTGGGTCATAGAGAACCCAATCGGGATGACTATACCCAAAGTACGCCGAACAGCCGACCCAAACCTGAGCAAATGCTGGATTTGGAAATGGGGTTGAGGCGAAAAAAAGACAATGGTCAACTTGCCATGAACTTGTTCTGGATGCAATACCTGAATCAACTGGTACTCGATGGGCGAATTAACGATGTGGGAGCTTTTATTCGGACTAATGTGCCGGATAGTCGTCGAATTGGACTTGAATTGGAAGTAAGTGAACAATGGGGAAGCAGATTTAGTTGGATGGGTAGTGCTTCTTTGAGTCAAAACACCGTGAAAGAATTTCAAGAGTACATAGATGATTGGGATACAGGTACTCAGGAAACTGTGGTTCATCAGCGTACAAACCTTGCTTTTTCTCCTTCTGCCATTTGCAGAGCTGAAGTTAACTGGGTTTGGTGGAACAGATCCAACAGGGTAGGGAAGGGGAGTAGTTTTTCCAGTACATTGATCGGGAAGTATGTATCCAGGCAGTTTTTAGACAATACCTCGAATGGAATGGCTTCCTTGCCTGCCTATACAGTGGGAGATATCAGATTGAATTGGACTTTGGACCATATAGTCGGGGAAAAACTGGCCCTTATTTTTTCTGTAAATAATATACTTGATCACAAGTATGAGTCCAACGGCTGGGTTTACCGGTTTATATCTGCCGGATATGATCCGCGAGCGGATGACCCTTATGCACGCCTGGAAAATGGTGATAAGTATCATCTGGCTGGTTTTTTTCCGCAGGCTGGCCGACACTGGATGGCAACGGTTCAACTTTCGTTTTAGAAAATCCCCGGTACGATCTTAACAGATTCTTATCAACAAGTTGTGTAACATACACTGATTTAAGCCGTTTTCCATCAAACAAAATCACTTTCAATCATGAAGTACACCCTTTTTATGCTCGCAGCCCTTGCCGTACTGGCAACATCTTCCTGTCAGAGAGAATCCTCTGCTGATGTTAATCAGGACAGGATTTTTACTCATTACGAGCTGTTTTACAACGAAAATGAGGATATCACGTATGCAAAAGCCTGGTTTCGTTTCGGAAGTATTACCGGTACTCAGCTTGAACTTGCTGCACCGAGTGAAGTGACGTTTGAAGGCGACAAACTGGTTTTCAATAAGTTATTGGCTTATTACGAAAAACAATATGCCGGGTTGAAAACATCCGGCACTTTTCACTGGGAAGACACAGATGGAAAAGCTTTCGACAATACCATCACCATTAATGCCATTGGATTTGGTGTAATTCCTGATTCTGTTGCCAGAAATGCCGCATTTACTATTCCCTGGACCGGGAATGCATTGGGGAATGAAGAAGCAGTAGGCGTTTGGATTAATGGCGAAAACGAGGGTGATGCGCAAGCGGCTCTTACCATTGAAGATGGCGCTACTTCACTGATCGTTCCGGCAGATAAAATGAATAAAGTAGGCGCTGGCCCGGGCAAAATTTATCTGGAGCGCAGGTCTTCTCCTTCCCTCACCGAAGTTACTGGCGCCGGCGGATATGGCGCAGGTGTATTTAGAGCAAAAACCAAAGACGTGATATTCAAATAACGCCAATATCTGTCAACAATGAGTCGCTTAGGTCATGAATCAGGGCGGCTCATTGTTTTTTATTTCGACGTTCCAAGCCCCAAATCCCTTTTTTCTTTCCGACGATGTCCTTTTCTTTCCTGGTTTCCAAAACAGGCTCCGGGAATGGAACGTCTTTTTGTTTGTCGTCGAATACTTTGTCTACATACCTCCATTTCCCTTTGTCTAAACGATAGGCGTCATAACTCCCGTCTGGCACTGCGGTTGTGCCTCGCCCAAAAGGGCTTTCCCAGGGAATCATGTGGTCAAAAATGATCATTTGATATTGCTCATCCCAGTTCATTTTGACTTTGGCATCAGCAGAATATTGAAGGTGAATGCGGTACTTTGCAGGAGACTCTCCACCCTGATCAAAAACCGGATCTCCGAAGTGAGGAATGCCATCTTTGTCAAAACTTATCACGTCTACCAATTTCCGTTTTTCAAAGAACTCAAAGGCATCATATCCAAACAGCAGGTATTTTTTGCCTTGTCGGGTGTCAAATTGCCGGATATTGTAGTACAATGCGCCATACCACTTATCAGGGGTCATGGTTTCGAATGTTGGAAATTCTTTGAGTTCAAAACTCCGGTCAATCAATGGGAATAGCTTTAGTTGCCGTTCATTCATTTGAATGGCTCCGTAATACCTGTAAGTTGAATCATTCACAAAAAGCTGCCAGGTAAATATCCTGAAACTGCTGTCAGGCGGGGACAGGATAGACATGGTTTTGATTTGTTCAAAAGGAAAATGAAAGGAATTTTCCTGTTTAAGGGCTCGAACAAGAGTTGTGATATACACCTTGCATGCCGCAAACCGCTCTGCTTCAATGGAATCGTTTACAATGGCATAACCCAACACGCCAAGGGTGTCTTCTATGCCTTGCAGATGGGTTAAGGCTTCCGGCGACAATGGTCCGGCAGGATCGGTTTTGGTTTTTTTTTGTGCAAAAACGGCAACACCGGTGAGCAAACAAATGTGGAATGTGATGATTCTCAGTAGCATAGTTGTAGATATCCAGATGCAAAGCATGAACCTCATGCAAACGGTCAAGTCGTACAAAAATTGTTGAATTCGACTTTCTTTACCACCAGTCGTTCTTTTTCAACTTGTTTTCATACCCGCGAACATTGTAGCTCACACTCAGCATAAAGTAGCGTGCAAGGGTTGGTGCAATGGAGTAAATGACATAGTTTTGGGAAGCGCTTTGCTGGATATTGACACGTTGATTCAGCAAATCAAATGCGGCCAACCGAACTTCAATCTTGTTGTTTTTGCCGAACAACCTGCGTACTGATGCATTCCAAATGCCAACCTTTTGTTCAAAATCGAAACGTTCGTTTTGGAATATGTTGTAGTTGAAATTGCTTTCCAGAAACACTTTGTCCAAAACCTGCCATTTGATGGAAGCATCCGTTCCGTAACCTCTGATCTTCTGGTTTTGCTCACTTTGGATGGAGTATTCAATGTTGTTGAACCGCATATTTCCACTTAACCCGGCAATTATTTTGGGATTAGGGGTAATGTTAAAGCCAATCCGGAAGTTATAATTCTGGCTGCTTGTTTCATTCTCAATACCATTAATGAAGGATGGAGACCGGTTAACAGAGATGCTGGGGTTAACATTCACTGTCAGCTTGGTTTTGATGATTGGGATGTTTGACCAGATGTAAGTACTAAAATTGGCGCCACCAGATACGTTTTCCGGTCTACTGGTGGTACGCGCACCAAGGCTGTCAATAAATTCAATGGTTTGGCTGTAAACAATCTGGTTGTCGTAAAGGTCAAAATCTGTTCCGATGCCATAGCTCGCCATGTTGGCAGCGTTCCAGTAGTTGAAGTTTGCCCCAAAAGAGTGTGAACGTTGTGGTTGCAGATCTGGATTGCCCAAGGTTCTGAATGCCGGATTGGTAACAATGGGTATCGGTTGTAAATCATTAAATTGTGGCTCCGAAATGCTGTAGGAATAATTGGTACTCAACCACATATCCTTGGGCAGTTGATATTCAAGTTCAACGTTTGGGGTAAAATTTACATATTTTTGATTCAGGGGAGTTGCCAGTAAGGGCAAGCCCTCTGCAACAGCGTACGTTCCCTTCAATTGAAGTTGTTGGGCTGCTAATCCTGCGGTCAGGTTCAGCCCCATATTTGAGTATCTTATGCTGGAACCAAATCTGCCATATTGTACCTGCTGGTTGTAGTAGATACTTAAGCTGTCAATCCGTTGATTATTGTTTTCCGGATCTCCGGTTGGGCGATTGACTTCATTGTCTGTTTGGGAGGCATTGGCAAACAATTCCAGGTACCATTTTTTGCTAATGGGTTCAGTGAACAAGGCACTTGATTTAAGCTGTTTGGTATGCGCAAAATTGGAGTTAAATTGTCGAATGCTGGTTCGACTATCAGACAACAGATATTTATTGTCAGAAGACAGGGTTTCAGAACCGTCATTGGTGCTGTCATTATAACCGCCACTTAAAGCGAAGGATCGGCCTTTTTTGACAAATCGGTGTCTGTAGATCCCTGTTCCGGAAATTCGCCAGGCGTCTAATTGATTGCTGTTATTGATATCAAGTGATGTGGTAGGGGTGCCAAGATCATTTGAAAATAATTGATTTTGAAGTGTTTGCCCGTTTGCCTTGCTCAAACGCCCTTCAATTTTAAACACCAATAGGTCGCTGGAATCAATATCATAGGTTAATCGGGAGGCCAGGCTGTGACTTCCACGGAATTCGTTTTTCCCCAGGGTATCTGTATTGAAAAAAGTGGTGTCAGGGAGAAAGGTTTGTCTGGAAGTGTACTGATCAAGGTCAAGGCTGGTTTCTTTGTAGAAGTAACTGGCGTTGAACTTAACCTTTTTATTGTCGAAATTATAATTGGCGCCTCCACCGTAGTTGGTTGTGAATCCGCGTCCATCAAAGTTATTAAAAGGAGAGTCTGTTCCTCCGCCATCAAAAAAGTAATACCGTCTTCCCCCACCAAACCCAAAATCGCCATTGTCGTTGTCTCCAAAGCTGTTTTGCCCCTTAAATTCACCATAATCCTCCCAGTTGACACCAGTTTGGTTGATATTGTTAGCAAATCCGATAAAGGATAATTGTTCTTTTTTGTTGAACCGATTATAACTACCCCGGCCTGCCCAGCGTTCTTCGGTGCCAACAGCCGCTGTAATTTTCCCGAAGGAGCCTTTTTTGAACTCGTCTTTCAATTCCAGGTTCATGGCTTTCTCCTTTTTCCCATCGTCCACTCCGGTAAGTTTGGCCTGCTCGGAGGATTCATTGTACACCTGTACCTTTGAAATGGTTTCTGCCCCGAGGTTTTTGGTTGCCGCCTTGGGGTCGTCGCCAAAAAAAGTTTTACCATCTACATAAACCCTTTTTACATCCCGACCCTGGGCTCTTATATTTCCATCTGCGTCTACTTCAATACCGGGAAGCCTTCGCAATAGATCTTCTACCGTGGACCCCGGAGGAACTTTAAAAGAGGATGCGTCATATTCAATGGTATCTCCCTTGATACTCAATGTTGCTTTGGCGGCCTTCACAACCACTTCCAGCAATTCTGAGGTAATTGGTTTTATTTGCAGCTTACCTACGTTGTTGATTTCTGTATTTGAAACAGGAAGGTAAATTTGAAGGGGAAGATGCCCAACAAAGGAGATTTTGAGCAAATAGGGTGAGTTTTTTACGTTTTTAAATTCAAATTCGCCTTTATCGCTGCTTCGTGTAAAGTTTACCAGGGTGGAATCCTTCGGGTTTAACAACATCACCGTAGCAAAACTGGTTAATTCACCGGTGGTATCGGAAACCACACCTTTGATGGTAACTTTGGACGGTGTTTGGGCATAAAGCTGAAAACCCAAAAATAAGAATAAGACGGGCAAAAGGATTTTTTGAAAACTTTTCATGGTAAGTAGTTTGCAGTGCTTGAATTTGGATCGGCGAAATAACGTTCATTTTGTCATTGCATTGTCAGCAATAGACCGGCTGTTGTAAATTGGGTTGCTTTGAATCGTCTTAAGTGTGAAAATCGTATCTTGAAAACCAATTGACCTTGAGTATTGTGCCAAAATAACCGAACTTTGCATAGCCGACTTTTAACGGCATGAAAATCTCCAACATGCTTGTAATGGATCATGCACGATATAGAACCTCATTTTAGATGGCGTGAATATTACTGCGCCGAAGACGACCCAAGATCTCCATTTGCTGGCAGAGAGTACAGTGAATTTGAGTTTAAAAACAAGCTTTACAATTTTTTCCTACATCCACAATGGGATGCTTTTGGCTCGGCTACATTGTATGGAAAAATATTGTTTGCAGATTATGAAGAGGGTTATGCTTTGATTGAATTAATTGGCGAGTGGAATGACACACTTCACAATGATATCATGTTTCTCAAAAGAAATCTGGTAGATGCGCTCATGGAAGAAGGAATCAGCAGATTTGCCTTTTTTTGTGAAAATGTGCTTAATTTTCATGCATCCATAGACGATGACTATTATGCCGAATGGTCTGAAGAGCTTTTGGAAATGGGCGGTTGGGCAATGTTGATCAATATAAGACCTCAGGTGGAGGAAGAGTTATATGCTGCCCATCTGGACAAATATTTGTTTTTTGGGGAAGACTATAATGACCTTGTTTGGCGCAACCAAAAACCCGCCGTAGTGGTGCAATTATTGGAAACCATACTGCATGGCAGGATGAAACGACTCAATTAGTATGGCAGAAGAACGAAATTTTGTGGAATTGCGCTCAGAAGAAGTGCAGGAAATTTTGGGTACTCCTCCAGGATGGCTGGTCCGCAGAGGAACGCTTGTGCTGCTAATCGGGTTTATATGCCTGATTGCAGTGGCCTCCTTTTTGCGTTATCCTGATGTAGTTTCCAGTGATAAACTTAGTCTCACAACTGCTGATCCCCCAGTGGAGGTAGTGGCAAGAAGCGATGGCCGTATTGCTTATCTTTTAGTGCCGGATACGTCTATTGTAGTGGAGAAGCAACCTCTGGCGGTTCTCCAAAACACCGCTTTTTATGTGGATGTGGTTCGATTGGATACCCTGGTTAGATATTGGCAAAAACTCCCGTTGGAACAATTTGAAACCCTTCAATACCCGGACAGTCTGAAGTTAGGGGAATTACAATCTGATTATGCCGTCTTTATCCGGGATTTAGCAGATTTTCAGTTTGGGAACGCAAATAGAAATAGCTCTGTTCAATCGAATATAGGCTCTATTCAGATGCAAATTAATCAACTTGAGCAAAGTATTCAGTTTGACAGACGGGCTCTGAAACGTGCGGATGATCAGTATAAAATAGCTGAAGACCTTTTTGAGCGTCAAAAAAAGTTATTTAATCAAGGAATTATTTCAGAAGCCAAATTAGAAGAGGAGCGACTCAAATTAGCCAATGTGGAGAGAGAAAGAGATTTATTGGAAACCAATGTATTAAGCAAAAACAGGGAGATTATTAACCTGAAGAACAGCATTCAAAATGCCAGTTTTGGTCAGGAAGAAACAGCATCCACATCAACCACAAGATTAATGGCGAGTTTGAATGGCCTACGCAGCGGTTTAGATCGTTGGTTTTTGAACAATGTATTGAGTGCACCAATTGCCGGAAAAGTGGTGCTGAATGGTCTCACGGTTCAGCAATATATTCGCAATGGTGAAACGGTGATGACGATTGTACCGCAAAGTCTGGATAAGATCGTTGGCCGTGTTTCGCTTCCGGTGGAAAAAAGTGGAAAAGTGAGCGTTGGACAGGCGGTAATGATCAAATTGGACAATTACCCTTACCAGGAGTATGGCACTTTAGCGGGGAAAGTAGCTTCTAAATCTGCAGTGCCCAAAAACCGTGAATACACCATATTAATTGACCATTTGGACATGTCCAAAACGGGTAAATTATTAACCAGCTCGGGTAGAGAAATTCTTTTTGAACAACAACTCCTGGGAACTGCAGATATAATAACGGAAAACAAAGGCTTTTTGGAACGCATCCTCGATCAGGTCAAGGTGGGTATGCGCTGAAAGCTATAAAAATGAGTCATCCCAAAAAAATCGGGATGACTCATTTTTATACAAAATCAATCCTTTTTCTTCAACTTTTCGGCCTCTTCTTTCAACTTATTTAAAGTTTCGGTGGCTTTTTTGATTTCTTCCTGTAGTAGGCTGAGTTGTTGTTGTTCCGCCTGATGTTGCTGACGGGCAGCTTCTGCCTTGCGATTTTCTTCCCCAATAATTTGGGCTTTTTCTTCTTTCGTTTGTTCTATTTCCTTGGCAGCCTGCATTTTGATTTCGCTTACTGCCTTAGATTCATTTTCACGGGTTGTAGCAATATTAGCGGCAGCTTCCTGGCGGGCCTTTTGGACATTTTCAGCGGATTCTTTTTGCGCCAGCGCAATTTCTTCGCTGGTCTTTTTTCGGGCTTCAGCTGTTTCAGCGGCGTATTGGGTACGTTTAGCCTCCGATTCCTTTCTGGCAGTTGCCACTTCAGTAGCAGCGCGTTCCCGGGCTTCCGTTACTTCTTTTCTGGCTCTTTCCTGTGCATCGGCTACATCTTTTGCCAAAGCAGCCTTTTTATTGTCGGCATCCTGGCGAGCCAGAGCGATGGCCTCAATGGCTTGTTGCTTGGCGGCGGCTACCTCCTTGGCGCTTGATTCACGAGCAGAAGCAACGGCATTGGCTGCTTCTTCACGCGCTTTGCCGATGGCTTCAGCAGCCAACTGTTTTTCACGTGTGGCAGCTTCACGGGCAGTTTTGACTTCTTCTGCCCCTTTTTGATTGGCTTCAGATATTTCGGTAGCCGCTTTTTGACGAGCTTCTGCCACATCACTGGCTAATTTCTGACGGATTGATGCACTGTTTTCCCTGGCCATCCGAACGCTATCTGCTTCAGCAGTTTTAACGGCAAGTACAGCTTGAGCGCTCTGTTTTTTGGCTTCTGCTACTGTATTTGCTGATTCTTGCTGTGCTCTAACGGCCGCTTCCCGGGCAGCAGCAACTTCATTGGCTGCTTTTTCTTTTGCCGCAGCAATTTCTGCAGCAGCTTTTTCTCGGGAGGCGCCTACCTCAGTAGCGGTTGAACTATTACTTTCCTGTTGTTTTTTCCTTGCATCTGCTACAGCAGCCGCAGCTTCTGCCTGAATCTGTTTGATTTTTTCATCTGCTGTTTGTTTGGAGCCAGCTACCTCAGTTGCATACTGTTTTTGAGCCTCGCTTGCTTTTGCATTAGCTTCCTGAACCCTTACACGGGCCTCTTCCTGCGCTTTGGCTACTTCCTGTGCACTGCGTTCGCGGGCACGTTGTACTTCAGCTGCGCTTTCCTGCAGCACTTTAGCCTGTTGTTCTTTAGCTGCGGCAATGGATTTAGCTAATTCAGCCTGTATGCGGGATATTTCTTCCTCAGCTTTTTTTCTGGAAGCAGCTACCTCAAGCGCAATACTGTCGCGCTGATTTTTAGACCTTGCCAGGGCATCTGCAATGACTTTTGCAGATTCATCTTTTACCTGCTGTACGGTCTGTGCTGCTTTTTGTTTGCTTTCAATAACTTGTTTGGCAATTTCAGCTTTTTCTTCATTAGCTAATTGCTGTTGTTTGGCCACTTCCTCCCGGATTCTGCCGATCTCTTCACTTGCTCGTTTTTTAGATTCTGCTACATCTGTGGCAGCTTCTTCCTTTTGTTTGGCAACGGTTTCGCGTAGATCGGCCAATTCATTGGCGGAATTTTGTTGAACCAGAGATTTTTCCTCGGCCGCTTTTCTACGGCTTTCTGCCAGTTCAGTGGCCATTTTTTGTTTTTCCAGCACGGTATTTTCCCGTGTTTTCAGGATTTCGTTCGCAGCTTCTTCTCGAGCTTTCAGAATCTGGTCGGCAGCGGTTCGTTTGCTTTCCACCACATCGGTGGAGGTTTTAGTTGCTTCTTGTTTAGCCAAATCTCTCGCGTCTGCCACCATTTTAGCATTTTCTTCCCTTATTCGTTTTAATTCCTCATCTGCATTGTTTCTGGCAGAAGCAATTTCATCGCCATATTGCAGCTTAGCCTGTTCCATCTTCTGCTTTACAGAGGCAATTTCTTTGGCAGCTGCCTCTCTTGCTTTTTGAACTTCCTCAGAGGATGCAATCCTGGCCTTTTGAATTTCTTCTCCAGCTTGTTTGCGGGCATCATCAACATTTGAATTGATCTTTATCACAGCAGAATCTGCCTTTGCTTTGCTTTGAGAAATAGCAGCCTGTGCTTCAGTACGTGCTTTTTCAATTTCCAGCAAACTGGCTTTGCGGGCTTCCAAAACCTCATTTGAATACTCCAATTTTTTGGCATTGGCCGCCTCTCTTGCCGCGGCAACTTCCTGTTGGAGTTGGGCTTTTATGGCATCACCCCGTTCTTTTTCCGCTTTAATATCCGCACGGATCTTTTCTTTGGTTTTTTCCAGATCAGCACGCAAGGCAGTTACCTCAGGGTCGGCGCCGGCGTTTGTAGATGTGGTCCCGCCAGCACCGGCTGGTTTGGCGCCAGGCTTAGCTGGTGTAGTATTTCCACCGGCAGCCGCAGTGGTAGGTTCTGGTTTAGAAACCGAAGCGCCAGGGGTATCCACTACCGACATTTTGTCCAAAATACTGTTAAAACAAGCCACGAGGTTCTTAAATTCACCCTGACGCTCAGCGTTAATGGTAAATTTATATTTCTGCCGATCAACAAAATTGATGAAATTAATGCCGGTAATGTTGGATTCTGCCAGCCATTGGATTGCTGCTAAATCCAGTTTGAGATTATTTCTATGGGTGGGCACGGCGCCAGCAATTAGTTCGTCCATGCCGGTGAATTTGTAAGCTCTTTCTTTTCCTCCGGCATCCACGAATACTACCTGATCATCCTGATTGAATTCAATGCCTCCCTGAGAAGTGAATCTGGCAAAGACACCTTTTTCGTTCGTAAAAAACTCTACAAAATAGGTATAACCGCCTCGGATTACAACACTTAGATTGACAGTGTTGGCAATTTGAATGCCTGATATTTTTTTGTTTTCCTTGATAATTTTGGCGCAATCCTGTGCTTGAATACCTGAAGAAAAAAAGAAGGCAATCAAAACAAAGGGTAAAAGGAATCGGGAAAAAGACTGCATGACAAAAGGAAGGTAGAAAATTGAGAGGATCCGGTAATTTGATTAGGGTTTAATAATGGGTTGATTGTCAGTTGGTTAATGATAATTTGGGATAAAAACTGATCACTAATATTGATTCGTTTGGTATAAGGCGGGGCAAAATAGAAATTTTTTTGTGCCTCAAAACGAAAGATGCATTAATCGAAAGTTATGTTGCCCGAATTTTAAGATTTGCCTAACGAGTTTCGCCAAATTATTTCCCGAATCAAATGGACTTTTTCTGGTTAAAAGCATTTTTGACCCTGTCAGAATATCCTAAACTTGCATTAATGTAACTTACTGCCGATCAATCGCAAAAATTCACTCCGGGTCTCATTTTTAAGAAATTGTCCGGTAAATGCAGAGGTTGTGGTGAGCGAATTTTGTTTTTGGACCCCTCTCATCATCATGCACATGTGATGCGCCTCGATGACAACGGCAACTCCAAGCGGTTGCAGGGTGTCCTGTATCACATCCCTTACTTCAAGTGTGAGTCTTTCCTGAACCTGAAGTCGCCGGGCAAATACATCTACCACTCTGGGGATTTTACTCAGTCCAACGATATGTCCGTTTGGAATATAAGCCACATGGGCTTTTCCGAAAAAAGGCAGAATATGATGCTCGCAAAGGGAGTACACCTCAATGTCCTTAACCAGAACCATTTCACTGTAATCTTCCTTAAACATCGCCGACTTCAGGATCGCTGATGCATCCTGAGTATATCCCTGCGTGAGAAATTGCATGGCCTTTGCTGCCCGCTCCGGCGTTTTATGAAGCCCTTCCCTCGTTGGGTCTTCCCCCAATCCGCTCAGAATATCCAGGTAGTCTTTTCCAAGCCGATCTGTAAGATCAAGGTTATCGTATTGATCATTTTTTTTGTATGCCATAGTTATGACCAGGTTGAAGGGTTATTCTCCGTAATACTCAGCGTAAATGGTGTCAGTTTCCCATAATTTCAGGCCGTGTAATTGGCAAGGATACCCTTTAAGTGCGGTTTGAAGTTGTTGCCAAATGAGGATGATTAAATTTTCGGTAGTTGGCTGCAATCCTTTAGGGATAAATGGCACATCGAGGTTCAAATTGCTGTGATCCAAGTGATTCACGACTTGCTCCCGAATGATGATACTCAGTTTTTTTACATCCATGACAAAACCGGTAACCGGATCAGGAGTACCTTTAATGGTTACGTGTAGATGGTAATTGTGTCCGTGCCAATTCTTGTTGGAACATTTGCCAAAAACCTCCTGGTTTTGTTCTTCTGTCCAGTCGTCAACCCAAAGTTTATGAGCTGCATTGAATTTTTCAATTCTTGTAATATAAACCATTCTTTTTTAGAGCATTAGATCATTTTGATCAGGGATTGCCATTCCCGCGCTGCAAAATTAGGTGTTTATTTTTTCCGGAGCCGGAAATGCTGTTCGCTGTGTAGTTTTATCCCTCAGTCTTTTACGTTGATCTAAAAACAAACAATGCTTCATTGAGTTGCAGTTTTTTTGTCGGAAGTGAAGCAACTACAAAAAGAAATGATGTGAAAACGAGAAGTGTACTGGATCAGATTTATTCATTCCTGAACAGAAGATTGGTCTACCATACCATTTTCTGGCTTACCATGTATGGCACCATGGTGGGAACAAGTCTTAGACAGGGTATTTTACCGGCAACTACCTTTTATAATGAAACCATTCAGGTCATATTTTTTGCGGTCCTGGTGTATTTCAACCTGTTGTACCTCATCCCGAATTACCTGGCCAAACATGCTTTCATCTATTTCGGACTGGTATTGGCATCTTGTGCTATTGTAACGCCTATTGAAGTGTTAGCGCTTTTTCTCATTTATGGTAATGATCCTGAGAATCAGGCTACGCTGGTTGATCAGCAGGAAGTGATTTATTTGGGAAATGTTTTTGTAACACTTTTGGCAACCGTGCTTCGTGTGATTATGGATTGGTGGCGTTATCAGAATGAAAAGCAGGTTTTGTTGACACAAACCATGCAATCAGAACTGCGTTTTTTAAAAAGTCAGATCAACCCACACTTCCTTTTCAATACCCTGAACAACCTGTATGCTTTGACGCTCAAAAAATCAGATAAGGCGCCTGAAATTGTTTTAAAGCTGGCTGAAATAATGCGCTACATGTTGTACGAATGTAATGAACGCCGCGTGCATCTTTCCAAGGAAATCCAATACCTGTACAATTATCTGGATCTTGAACGACTTCGGCAGCCCAAAGATGCGGATATCAGTTTTGAGGTAGAAGGTCATGTAAGTGAACAAATGGTAGCGCCATTATTGTTTGTACCCTTTGTAGAAAACAGTTTCAAACACGGATTGAACCACGCTACATCCGGAGGATATGTACACATTAAGTTGTCGGTTCAGGGTGAAGATCTTGAATTCAATATTGAAAATAGCAAGGTTGAGCAAATGCCACGCCCAAGCCACCCACGCAGCGGTGGAATAGGCCTAGCCAATGTTCGGCAGCGACTTCAAATTTTATACCCGGAAAACTATGAAATCATCATTCGGGATGAACCGAATTGCTATTCCGTTACGCTGATGCTGAAAATGATTTAGCGCTTGTTGGGCGTATTACAGGTGTATAACCTCGCCATACGCAGCTGCGGCGGCCTCCATTACTGCCTCACTCATTGTAGGGTGGGGGTGAACCGCTTTAATCATTTCATGTCCGGTAGTTTCCAGTTTGCGGGCTACCACAATCTCGGCGATCATTTCGGTGACATTTGCGCCAATCATGTGAGCGCCAAGAAGTTCACCATACTTTTTGTCAAAAACAAGTTTGACAAACCCTTCCGAATGTCCCGAAGCCTTTGCTTTGCCACTTGCTGTAAATGGGAATTTTCCAATCAGCACTTCATAACCAGCATCCTTTGCACCTTGCTCTGTATATCCAACTGAAGCAATTTCAGGAATGCAATAAGTACAACCAGGAATGTTATTGTAATCGATGGGTTCCGGATGATGACCAGCGATACTTTCTACACAGGTAATGCCTTCTGCACTGGCTACATGCGCCAAAGCCTGGGTAGCTAAAACATCACCAATGGCATAAATACCTGGAACATTGGTTTGGCAATATTCGTTTACCTTGATATAGCCGCGATCTGTTTCGATACCAAGATCTTCCAGTCCAATGTTCTCAGTATTCGGTGTAACGCCAGCTGCGCTGAGCACTACATCGCAAAGGATGGTTTCTGTTTTGCCATCTTTACGGTTTTTCATGTTGACCTTGATCTCCTTACCACTGGTATCAACATGTTCTACTGCCCAGCCACCATATACCTTCAGGCCTTTACGATTGTAGATTTTGGTCAACTCTTTCGACACATCCTGATCCTCACGTGGCACCAATCCCTGCTCCATAAACTCTACAATGCTGACTTCTGTACCGATACTGTGGTAAAAGTATCCAAATTCCACACCGATGGCTCCGGCGCCTACCACGACCATCCGTTTGGGTTGGGATTCCAGACTCATGGCCTTGCGGTAATCAATGATCTTTTTACCGTCTATTTTAAGATTCGGAAGCTCTTTTGCCCGTCCCCCGGTAGCAATAATAATGCTTTTGGCGCTGTATTCGGTCAGTTTCCCTTCAGCATCTGTAACCGCCACTTTTGGACCTTTCACCAGTTTGGCGTTGCCCATGATGACATTGATTTTGTTCTTTTTCATGAGAAACTGAACACCTTTGCTCATGCCATCGGCAACACCCCGACTACGTTTGATCATGGCATCGAAGTCTGCAAGTGGCTTACCAACCTTGATGCCATAGTCTTCAGCATGATTAAGGTAGTCAAAAACCTGAGCGCTCTTCAGGAGTGCTTTGGTAGGGATGCAACCCCAATTGAGGCAAATACCTCCAAGGTTTTCACGTTCAATTACGGCAACGTTCATGCCTAGTTGTGATGCACGGATGGCAGCTACATACCCGCCTGGGCCGCTACCGATAACAATCAGATCAAAATTCATAGTTGCTTGGAAATAATGGTTTGGGCCGGAATGGAGTTTTCGACGGCTGCAAAGGTAGTTGGATGATCCTAATTCGTTTACATTTCCGGGTATCAAAAAGCCAAAATGCCCTGGAATTTAAGGAAAGATGCCAGACCTTATATTTCTCTAATGTTTCACTTTGACCATTTTCGATCAATCTGCGTATCATTGCCCCGGTTTTCTCATCTGTTACTAATGTTTCAAAGCCCGAACATGAAAAAATACTTCTTTATCCTGATTGCCCTGCTTCCGATCACAGCATTGGCGCAATTATCGGTGGCTGGCCCAAGCGCCAGACCACTGTTTGACAAAAAAACTGTCGGTGAAATACGACTGACGCTCCCAACCTCAGATTGGGTGAATGTACTTGACTCCATGCGTATCTACGGAATTGACGGATTGCCGGCTACTGTAGTGATAGATGGGATGCGGTACGAAGGTGCTAAAGTTAGATTTCGTGGCGATAAATCCTATGCTAAAGGGTTGAAAAGGAACCCTATGAGCATTAAATTGAATGGTGATAATTCTGGTCAAAATCACCAGGGGTACACTTCTGTTAAACTGTCTGCTGCGGTTCGCGACCCAAGTATGGCACGTGAGATGCTTTTCCACGAAATAGCCGGTAAATACATGCCAGCCTCTCAGGCTGCTTACACCAAGCTCTTCATCAATGAGGAATATATAGGTGTTTTTGTGAATGTGGAAAGCGTTGACAAAACTTTCTTTGAGTCCAATTATGGAAATGCCAAAGGCGCTGCGTTCAAGGCGGGTGTAGATAATAAACCAGATAATCTTCCGGCTACCTGCAAGCAAAACATTTTTGGATCTCTTGAATACGAAGATAATTTGGATTGTTACAAAGGCAACTTTGAAATGGATTCCAAAGGCGGATGGACGGAACTCCAGGAACTGACCCGTAAATTGGCGCAAGAGCCAGGAAATGTAGGCCAGGTATTAGATGTAGACCGGGTTCTTTGGATGCTGGCGCTCAATAATGTCATGGTAAACCTGAACAGCTATTCAGGGAACTACAGCGTAAATTACTACCTGTACAGAGACGGTAACAATCGCTTTCAGCCAGTACACTGGGATTTGAATCTGGCATTTGGAAGTTACAAAAATACCGGCTCAGGCAGCGATCTTAATCTTCGTCAGTTGCAAAATCTGGATCCCATGCTTCATGCTGACAATCCGTACAAACCGCTGGCAAGTCAGTTGTTGAAAGATCCTCTGAACCGTAAAATTTATATGGCCCATATTCGCCAGATAAATGAAGAAAATTTCCTGAACGGAGCCTATGAAAAACGCGCTCAGGAATTACGGGGTATGATTGTGGTTCCATTTAACGATGACAAATACAAAACGTACAGCTACGATGATTTCCAGCGCAGTTTGAACGAAACGGTTGGTAAAAAAAGCAAAATTCCAGGGTTGACAGAATTGATGAGCAAACGTAGCCGCTTCCTCAAATCTCATCCTGAGTTAACCAAACTTCCTCCTTCTATTTCAGAAATTAACGTGAAAGGCAGGGGTAAATTTGAAAATCAAAAACTGAGCGCTTTCCATGTCAGCGCCCGTGCTGACAAATATCCGCTTCGGATGTACATTTATTATCGGTTCTCCGACCAGGAACCATATACGATGATGATCATGTCTGAAGAAAACACTCCAGGTTTAACGGCTGGCGTGAAGGCCTTTGGCGTTCAAATTGAAGCAAAATCACCGGAAGCAGTGTTAGATTATTACCTGCTTGCAGAAAATGTTGGAGCCGCGGATTTTATACCGGCTAATTATTCCAAACAGCCTTACAAGATCAAATTGAGTGATCTGAATAAATAATTTAAAACATCTAAAATGCTGATTCGCAACCCTTTATAGAGCCGCGGATCAGCATTTTCATTTCATTACCATCCATTCCTATCAGAAAACCAGATCCATTTCGTTCTTCAACTATGAGACACACCCTCCTTCTTACCCTTTTTTGTTTGTCCGGGTTCCAGGCATATTCTCAGGACTTTTATGGCAATGGAATTCAGGAAGTCCGGATTGAATTCGCCCAGAAAAACTGGGATGTAAAACTTGATTCTTTGAAAAAAGTAAACCCGGATGCCAGATTGCTGGCTACCGCCTGGGTAAATGGTCAACGGTTTGACAGCGTTGGCGTTCGTTATAAAGGCAATAGTTCTTATTTCCGTACCAGAAATGAAACGCTTAAAAAGTTGCCGATGAACATAAAACTGGACTTTAAGAAAAAGGGGCAAACCCTGAAGAATGGACAAAATACCATTAAGCTCTCCAATGCATTTCTGGATCCGAGTTTTTTACGAGATCCACTTTCGTATGAAGTGATCCGGAAATACATGCCAGCACCGCAATGCAATTTTGCCAAGGTGTACCTGAATGGTAAATATTGGGGAGTATACGTTAATTCAGAATCTGTGGATAATGCATTCATTAAAAAACACTTTGGCATTGAAGGTGGACAAATTGTAAAATGTGACCCTGATAACTGGAAAAAGGTCAGAAGCCAAACTGGTTGTCCCAAAGGTGAGAATGCATCCCTTACTTATTTGAATGATAATGCAGGTTGCTACGATGCTTTTTACGAAGTGGAAAATCCGGTAGCCTGGAAATTGTTGATTAACCTGATCAAAGTACTCAATAAAACGCCCGACCAGATTGAAACGGTACTGGATGTGGATCAGGCCTTGTGGATGCTGGCCTTGAACAATGCATTGGTGAATCTGGATAGTTATAACGGTTCACTGTCGCATAATTATTACCTCTGGTTTGATTCTTCCAATGTGGCACACCCCATTATTTGGGACCTGAATATGTCGTTTGGTGGTTGGCGCCGCGATTTCAGCTTTCAGGAAATGACGGATGATCAGTTAATCCAATATTCTCCATTAGCGGAATTTGAAAATTTGCGTCGCCCGCTCATTTCGAAACTTTTGAAAAATTCATTGTATCGGAAAATTTATCTCGCCCACCTGAAAACGATCGTGAATGAGCATTTGGCAACTGGTCAGTTGATGACGCGCGCTCAATCAATGATCAAAGAAATTGACCCATGGGTCAAACAAGACTCCTTGAAACTGTACACGTATGCCGATTTTCAAAATTCCATGGATAAGTCTATGAAAAGCGGACCGGATAACGTCATTGGCTTGAAACAACTGATGACTAAGCGTTCTGAATTTCTGGCCAAACATCCATTGATGAATAAACCGCAACCGACCATTGCAGAGCCTTTAGCCAAAAAAGAGGATCAAAAGGTGAAGGTAACAGCCAAGTTGACGAATGCAACCAAAGGGGTTTGGTTGTTTTATCGTTCGAAGCAACAAAATGCTTTTATGCGGGCGCCAATGGTAGATGATGGGACCAATGGGGATCAGGCTGCAGGAGATGGTATTTATACAACAATGCTGGATAGCTCGCTAATCAAGCATTGGTATGTAGCTGCTGAAGGAGAGGAAGGCGCTGCTACCTTGCCAGAGCGGGCTTCTTTTGAGTATTTCAAGTTGGATTAATACGCTTGTCATTTTAATGGAGAGGGGGTAGCTTAACCTACTGAGAGTCTCACTTCGAGTGAGACTCTCAGTAGGTTAAGCTACCCCCTCTCCATTAAAATCACCCTTGAATAGCCTTAATTCCCGGCAATTCTTTGCCTTCTAAAAATTCAAGCATTGCGCCACCACCGGTGCTCACGAAGCTGACCTTTTTAGCCAGTTTTAATTGGTTAACTGCTGCTACGGAATCTCCTCCACCTACCATGGTAAACGCTCCTTTTTTTGTAGCAGCCGCACAAGCTTTGGCCACTACTTTGGTGCCGTTTGCGAAGGAAGGCATTTCAAACACACCCATGGGCCCGTTCCAGATGATCGTTTGACTTTTGCGGATCACTGAAGCAAAAGACCTCGCAGCGGCCGGGCCAATGTCAAGTCCCATCCAACCGTCGGGAATTTGATTGCTTGCACAAACTTGTACGGCAGCGTCTGCAGCAAATTTGTCGCCACATACCGAGTCCTTCGGTAATATTACTTTTACGCCGGCAGCTTTCGCCTTTTTCAGAAACTCTTTAGCGATTTTCAGCTTGTCGGCTTCCACTAGGGAATTACCTACTGCGCCTTTTTTGGCCAGGAAGAAAGTATATGCCATGGCGCCGCCTATCAGGATATTATCGGCATAATCCAAAAACTTTTCCAGGAGCAGGATTTTGTCGCTGACTTTGGAACCTCCTGTAACACAGGTAACAGGTTTAGCCGGGTTTTTCATGGCTCGTGAAGCGTTCTCTATTTCACGTTCCATCAAAAAGCCAAAGGTTTTATGCTGCTTGTCAAAATATTGGGCCACAATGGTGGTGCTGGCATGGGCACGGTGGGCTGTGCCAAAAGCATCATTCACGTAGATGTCTCCCAAAACGGCCAGTTTTTTGGCAAAGGCTGCGTCTCCACCTTCTTCCTCAGGATAAAAACGGGTGTTTTCCAGTAAAAGCACCTCTCCCGGTTTTAATCCAGTCGCTTTTTTAATGGCTTGTTTCCCAATACAATCATTGGCAAAATGAACTTTCGCCTTCAGTTTTTTGCGAAGGTGTTTAACCAAATGATTGAGGGTGAATTTTTCTGTATTGATGCTCCCATCTGCATTCCGTTTTTCCAACGG
Source organism: Saprospiraceae bacterium (assembly GCA_016787545.1). GTDB lineage: Bacteria > Bacteroidota > Bacteroidia > Chitinophagales > Saprospiraceae > M3007. The sequence continues at coordinate 11,187 of JAEUUS010000224.1, read as the reverse complement.
GCGTCCCAAATGCGACATCAATATAGCAGAACCGCCTTGATCCAAAATGTGTCGAATGGTTGGAATAGCCTCCCGAATTCTGGTATCGTCAGTGATTTTATAGGCTTTATCCAGCGGAACATTGAAATCAACGCGGATCAGGGCCTTTTTATCCTTAAAATTGAGTTTCATGATAGGTACAATTGAAAGGCAAATGTATGTAATCCTTATACACTCGCACAGAGTTGGGCCAGCCTTGCAGAATAACCCGCTTCATTATCATACCAGCCAACTATGCGGCAAGTATTTCCATTTACCTGGGTAAGAGGAGCATCAAAAATGACGGAGTGCGTGTTGCCAATGATATCGCTGGATACAATTTCTTCGGTGTTGTATTCCAGAATGCCCTTCAATGCACCTTCAGAAGCAGCTTTGAACACGGCATTAATTTCTTCAATGGAAGCTGCCTTTTTTAAAGTGCAAACACAATCGGTAATGGAGCCTGTTGCGGTAGGTACCCGGAGGGAGTGTGCTTCAATTTTGCCTTTCAGGTGAGGTGCAACCATAATTACAGCCTTTGCAGCCCCGGTGCTGGTTGGGACAATATTTTGAGCAGCAGCGCGTGCACGGCGTAAATCGCGGTGTGGACCATCCTGCAGATTTTGATCTGCTGTATAGGCATGAATAGTGTTCATAAATAACTGTTCCACCCCGAATGCACGATCCAGTGTTAAGATCATGGGTACCAGGCAATTCGTGGTACAGGAAGCATTGGAAATGATTAAATCTTCATCAGTAATCTTGTCAGCATTTGCACCGATGACAAAAGTGGGAACTTCATCAGACTTAGGTGGCGCGGAGAGAATCACACGCTTGGCGCCTGCCTGAATGTGTAATCCTGCTTTTTCTTTGTCTAAAAATATCCCTGTACATTCTAACACCACGTCTACATTCATATCTTTCCAGGGCAATTCGGCCGGATTTTTAACCGCAAGACCGGCAATTCGGTTGCCATTTACGGTGATACTGTTATCATCCGCTGTGATTGTGCCATCAAAACGCCCATGCATGGTGTCGTATTTAAGCAAATGAGCAAGCGTATGATTATCTGTTAGGTCATTGATGGCTACAACTTCCACGTTAGGATTTTTTACCAGATTGCGGAAAGTGAGACGGCCAATTCGTCCGAAGCCATTAATGGCGATGCGTTTTTTTGCCATGACTATATGAAAAATAGTAGGTGAAGGTATTGTTCAAAAGTGTTACCCCTGGAACGGATAAAAACATGAAAGGTTCCAAATGAGCCAATCACAGCCGCAAATATCGCAAAATTATCTTAGTGTACAAAATACAATAATAAACATTTTTTTTCCGGCAGCAATTCAAACCTCAACTGTGTCTTTGCTAAATATAACCCATTCAACGTGTGCAACGTGGCTTGATTTTAGGATATGGCAAACATTTCTTTTTTTTGCCATCACAAACCGATATTCATGAACAAACTGCTTTGGTTCTTTTTAATATTTCCAGGTGTGCTCCATGCACAAAATTACCTGATGAACGGAAATCCAATAACGGATTGTTCCGGCACATTTTACGATCCAGGTGGGCCAGCCGGCAATTATCCCAACAACCAAAATCTGGTTACAACGATCTGTTCAGATGGTTCTAACGGAACACATATTCGGTTGAGTTTCTCCGGAGCCGCTTTGGGGCCTGGTGATGTTTTGTGCTTTTATGATGGGCCAACAGCAGCCTCTCCGTTGCTTTCCTGCGCTGCAGATTATCCGCCGGGCGAACCATTTGTTGTTCAGGCAACCGCAGCAAATCCAACCGGCTGTTTAACCATAACCTTTCAATCAGATGGTAGTGGAACCGGTTCAGGTTGGGCGGCGGCTATTTCCTGTGTGACTTCATGCCAAACTGTTTTGGCAGATCTGGTCTCTACAAATCCACAAATGATTCCGGCCGATACCGGATGGATTGATATCTGCCCGGGAGAAAGAGTGTTCTTTAACGGCACAGGCTTTTATCCGCAAAACGATTTTGCCTACCACCAGTCAGACTTCAATACCATTTTTGAATGGAATTTTGGAGATGGCGGCATTGCCTATGGTCCGAATACCTCCCACAGATTTGACCAGCCAGGTGGATATTTTGTTCAGTTGACTCTAACGGATACCTTGGGCTGCAAAAGTTCTAATTTAATCAGTCAGCGGATCCGCGTGGCGCCAAGGCCCGATTTCAATCTGGCAACCGTGGCTCAAATCTGCGCTGGTGACACCCTGATGTTAGGAGCCACCATAGATACTGCACTTTTTAGCCACACCGTTTCAGTGTTTCCTGTAACTTCTTCCTTTAGCGTAGAAGCGAGTCGCTCAGATTCGCTTCCATTGCCTGACGGCACTGGAGAATTGTATGAAACCAGTATCATTCTGACAGAATTTTCTCCTGGTCAAATCCTGACCAATGAAAATGATCTGGACCACATCTGTGTTACGATTGAACACTCATGGATGCGTGATATTGAAATTACACTGACCTGCCCAAGTGGACAAAGTATCATATTGCATGACCATCCGGGTAATATTGGAGGACAAGTTTTTCTGGGGGAGCCCAATGACAACGATAACTTTAATCCCATTCCCGGATTGGGATACACCTATTGCTGGACGCCAAACGCTACTAATCCAACCTGGATTCAGTTTGCCAATACAGTATTAGGTGGCACAGGAACCCTTCCTCCTGACGATTATAGTACGTTTGACCCGATCAGTGATTTGGTTGGATGCCCTTTGAACGGAGAATGGACTATAGGCGTGACAGACCTATGGGCAGCAGACAATGGTTTTATTTTTAACTGGGCTATTCAATTTAATGAAGCCATTTATCCAAATGTTGAAGCATTTACTCCGCAATTCGTGAATTGGGGGTGGAATAATCACCCCTCCATCTTTTTTACCTCCAATGACAGTATTGCAGCCGCTCCGCAAAATGCGGGGACCGCAGGATATACTTTTTCAGTAACGGATAACTTTGGCTGCACCTGGGATACATTACTTAATGTGCCAGTTTTACCGCCAACACATCCCGACTGCTATGTTTGTAACACCAATTTCCCGGCGTTGCAGGATGCTGAAATTTGCGCTGGTGAAACGGTCAACTTTAATGCAACCTCCCTTGCGCCAACAACCCAGGAAGTACGGTTCGAATCCTATCCTGATTATCGGTTTGGAAATGCCAATCACCCACATGCAAATCCCTATTTGTCGCCAGTCAATGTCAACAGTTTAGGGTATAATTTTATTACGAATGCTACCCAGCAGATCACCTCTGTTTGCATGGATATTGAAACAGATTTTTGTGCTGATCTGAATGTCTTTTTACAAGCTCCCGGTGGTCAACTGTTAATGCTCACTACCGCAAATGGTGGCGGAGGCGATAATTATAAAATTACCTGTTTTTCACCAGCTGCCACTATTCCCATAGTTGGGCAAGCCGCTCCCTTTAATGGAACTTACATGCCAGAAGGAAACTGGAATGCACTGAATGGCTCTCAAGTCAATGGAGACTGGAGCCTCATGGTATCTGACGGATTTGCTCCATCCCAATTCGGGAAAGTTAAATGGTGGAGTATTGGATTTAACACTCAAAATACCATAAATTATAGTTGGAACAATGGCTCATCCTTAAGTTGTCAGACTTGTCCGAACCCGGTTGCCAGCCCTACCGATACCACAACTTATATTTTGACAGCCACAAACAGCTATAACTGTGTCCATATGGATACGGCAGTGGTAAATATTCGGAATTTTTTCCCGGCGCCTACCGGACTTATTGTATTCGATCTGGGGCCAGGAACAATGACATGGCAATGGAATCCTGTGCCGGGAGCGCTTGGTTATGAAGTAAGTGTAGACGGAGGACCCTGGCAATCCCCAAACAATGGATTCCTGTCGCATATTGTTTCTGGTGTTGGAATTGGTCAAACCGTTGCCATTTCTGTTCGTGCCATAAGCCCAACACTTTGTGTACCTGAGGTGGTGAATGCAAGTAGCGTTTTTCCAAATTGCACCATGTTTGTGAATTTATTTTCGACCACAGATGTTATTTGCTCCGGTGACAACAATGGCTCGGCTATACTTTCCATATCCAACGCAACTTTTCCAATCTCTATCTTTTTGGACACCATTTCGACCCCGTTTCCTAATGGCGATTTAATTAATATCCTTTCAGAAGGCACTCATACTGTGATCGTGCTGGATGATTTAGGGTGCAGGGACACGCTGACCTTTTCCATTGGCGGGCCACCTCCAGTGCAGGTATCTGCTTCGGGGATTAACGTATTGTGTAATGGCGACAATACCGGAGAGGTAAGTGCAACTGCTTCAGGAGGAACCGGAAATATTGCTTTCATATGGCAGAATTGCCTTGGTGGGCCCAATTTAGGTGGCCCCAATCAGCAAAATCTTTTTGCCGGCTGCTTTAATGTTACTGCAACAGATGAAAATGGCTGTACGGCAACCACTTCTGTTACACTTTCAGAACCACTTCCATTTACCTTTATGACCTCACAGGATTCTGTTTCCTGTAACGGGTTGAGTGATGGCGCCGCCACCATAACGGTGGGAGGGGGCAGCGGCCCTTACAATTATTTGTGGGATAATGCCCAAACGTCTGCAGCAGCCACCATGCTGGATGCGGGTTTTCATTTTGTAACTGTTACTGACAACAATAACTGCGCAGCAACAACCTTTGTTCAGGTTTTTGAACCAGATGTGTTTTTTATCAGTAACACACAAACTGCAGCAGCAGCCTGTTTTGATGCAAATAATGGCGCCGCAAGTATCCTAGCTCTTGGAGGCACCACGCCTTATAGTTATCAATGGAATGATCCTGCCATGCAGCAAACCATGCAGGCAAGCAATCTTGCCTCGGGTGTTTATACCGTAACAGTAACTGATTGGCATGGATGTACAGACTTTGAAACGCTCACCATAACAGCGCCACCGGCTATATCAGTAACCTATTCCGGCATCACTGGCGAAATATGTGCCGGGGATTGCATGGGACAGGCAACTGTTTCTGCTTCAGGTGGAACTGGAAATTTCCAGTTTTTATGGTCTGACCCGGGTATATCTCCTGGATCTATTACAGCTGTCAATCTTTGTCCTGGGCCCTATACCGTAACTGCCACCGATCAAAATGGCTGTACGCAGCAAGCAATCGTACAAATAGCGGGCGCTGTTCCAATTGTGGTGAATATTTCAGAAACAGACCCCTCCTGCTCTGGCTCGTCTGACGGGCAAATCAGTGTTTCTATCAATGGAGGCGCACCAGGGTACCTATATATATGGAGTAATGGGGCTACTACCCAAAATATTCAAAACATACCCTGTGGCCCCTACATCTTGACACTAACGGATGCAATAGGTTGTGTTCAACAGTACCAGTCGAGTTTAGATTGTCCCCAAACCATTGTAGTTCAAAATATTACGCCTAAATCTGTCACTTGTTTTGGCGGCGCCGACGGTGAGGTTGCGATCCAGGTTTCTGGCGGCACACTTCCGTTAAACTACCAGTGGGACGATCCTCAGGGGCAGATTACGCCGGTTGCAGTCAACCTTCCCATTGGAACTTATACAGTGACCGTTACTGATGCCAATGGTTGTAATATTCAGGCATCAGCAACCGTAACAGAGCCAACACAAGTATTGGTTTCCGCTTCAGCAACAGATGTTTCCTGTATTAATGGAAACAACGGGACCGTTATGGCTACCGCTTCAGGTGGAGTAGGGGGATACGTTTACAGTTGGGGAGGTGGGCAAACTACGGGGTTAACTGCCGGAACCTACACAGTAACCGTTTCAGACTTGAATCAATGTACAAATACTGCATCTGTAGTAGTGAGCCAACCATTGACCCCCGTTTCAGTCAACGCCACACAGTCCAGATGGGCTTGTTTTGGTGAGACGGACGGTGAAGCTTCCGTTTCTGCAAGTGGAAGTAATGGAGCTCCCTTTTCATTTGAATGGAGCAATGGACAAACGGGTGGTGGCGCGTCAAACTTGTCGCCAGGAATATATACAGTAACGGCAACGGATGGAAAAGGCTGTACTGGCGAACAATCGGTTGTGATTCAACAATTAGACAGCATTGAAGTGAAAATTGCCTACGTCCCGCCTACTTGTGCCGGAGACGCCAATGGGTTAGTTGGAGTGGTACTCGTAGAAGGCGGACTTGGAATGGGGGATTCAACCCAATATCATTACGCATGGAGTTTGCTTGGTGCTCCTGATGCTAATTTGGTGTATGGTTTTTCTGGTGGCAATTATTTCCTGACGGTATCTGATTTTCAAGGTTGTTTTGAGGTGTTACCATTTCAGGTCGTAGCTCCTCAGCCTATGACTTTACAAATGGATAGCCAGGACATTTCCTGTTTTGGTGCCAATGATGGAGATGCCGCAGTAGTTTCAGTTCAAAATGCCGTTGGAGGAGTTTCTTACACCTGGAGTAATCAAGAATCTACCCAACAAATAGACTCTTTGGCGGTGGGAACCTATGCCGTAACAGCAACTGATAGTAAGGGTTGCTCAGCAACAGCCAGTGTTCAACTTGAAGAACCTGCACAACTTGCCCTTCAATTTACCATAAAGCAACTGGCTTGCGCGGGTGATAGTACTGGAACGGTTACAGCTCTGGTGACTGGAGGAACGCCTATATATGCTATTGAATGGGCAAACGGGGCTACCACTGCAGAAATCGATCATTTACCGGCAGGAGCTTATCCAGTTCAGGTTACAGATCGGAATGGTTGTATGGTAATAGATACTGCTGTGTTGCAGCAACCTCAGGGAATGGCCCTAACTTCTGTAGTTAAAAACCCCAAATGCTTTGGCTCCAAGGATGGTCAAATTACGTTAACTGTAGATGGCGGAAAAGCGCCGTACAAATTCAGTGTGAATGGAGGCCCGTTTGCTTTCAATAATTCCATTATAGCCTTGGGGGCAGGAGATTATCAGATTCTGATTACAGATGGAAAGGGTTGTCAGACAGATACCCTCATATCGCTACATGAACCACCACCTGTTATCGTTAACCTGGGCCCTGATACTACAGTGACACTTGGTGATATCGTTTTGCTGAATGCCCAGGTTGATAATGCGGTAGGTTTCCCCAAGTTGAATTGGACAGCTTACCTGTTGGATACGATAACTTGTATTGATCAACCTGATTGTGAGACTGTTGAAGTGAAACCACCTTTTTCCAATACATATCAGGTGAAGGTAACAGACGCAAATGGCTGCATGGGAACTGATGATATCAGAGTAAATGTGTTCAAACCCAAGGGCGTTTATGTGCCAACCGGATTCACGCCTAATGGAGATTTGGAGAACGATTTGTTGGTGGTACATGGCAAAAGCCGGCAGGTGCATAAAATTTTGATGTTCAGGATTTACGATCGTTGGGGTGAAATGATTTATGAAGACAGGGGTTTTTCTGTAAATGATGCAACCAGAGGCTGGAATGGAACCTTTAGAGGCCAGGAATGTGATCCGGGTGTGTATGTTTGGGTGGTAGAAGCTGAATACCTGGATGGCTATGTTGAACAATTACAGGGAAATGTCACGTTGGTACGTTGATCGATTAACTCAAAAAATATGTTGCGTATTTCTTTGGTCCAAACCACCCTTCATTGGGAAAACCCCGGCGCAAATCGGGATATGTTGGCTGAAAAAATCCATGATCTGCATGGCAAGACGGATCTGGTTATATTGCCGGAAATGTTTTCAACGGGTTTTACCATGAATGCTGCAGCAATGGCTGAACCCATGGATGGACTTACCATGCAATGGCTTGTTGAACAAGCCAGTAAAATTCAAGCTGGAATTGCGGGAAGTTTCATTTGCCGGGAAAATGATCGGTACTTCAATCGTTTTGTGTTTATGCGGCCTGATGGCACTTTTGCGTGCTATGATAAGAAACATCTTTTTTCACTTGCCGGCGAGCAGGAATATTTTACGGCAGGAAGAAAAAGGGTAGTTATAGATTGGCTTGGCTGGCGAATTTGTCCACAAATATGTTATGATTTGAGATTTCCTGCCTGGGGTAGAAATGTTGGACATCATGAGGAGCGCAATAGTAAGGAAGCCTATGATTTACTCTTGTATGTGGCCAATTGGCCAGCCAGAAGAGCGCTACATTGGAAGACATTATTGTCGGCGAGAGCTATTGAAAATCAATCTTATGTTGTTGGGGTAAATATTGTTGGTACTGATGGTAATGGATTGACTTATTCAGGTGATTCTACCGGAGTTGATTTTGGCGGACAAATATTGGCTCATTCAGGCGAAGGACAGGAGGCTATTATGACAATAGCCCTTGAAAAGGATGCATTGGACTTATACCGAACGCAGTTACCTTTTCTTCAGGACGCAGATGTTTATGAGTTTAAGGACTGAAAGTGCTTGGATGTAAATCCCTTTCTTACCTTTGCATCCCGTAACAAGCAAAACATTTATGACAAAATACATCTTTGTTACGGGCGGTGTCACATCTTCGCTCGGAAAAGGTATTCTCTGTGCCAGTCTGGCAAAACTGTTGCAGGCACGAGGCTTCTCAGTCACCATCCAAAAATTTGATCCATACCTCAACGTTGATCCCGGCACGCTAAACCCATATGAACATGGCGAGTGTTATGTGACGGATGATGGCGCAGAAACAGACCTGGATTTGGGTCACTACGAGCGTTTCTTGAATACGCCTACCTCCCAGGCCAATAATGTCACCACTGGCAGGATATACCAAACCGTTATTGAGCAGGAGCGTACAGGAGCCTATCTTGGAAAAACCGTACAGGTAATTCCGCATATTACCGATGAAATCAAACGACGTATGTTATTGCTCGGGCAAACCGGGCAATATGATATTGTGTTGACTGAATTAGGCGGAACGGTTGGAGATATTGAGTCCCTGCCTTATGTAGAGTCTGTTCGGCAGTTACGCTGGGAACTAGGAAGGGAGCACTCACTGGTCATCCATTTAACTTTGGTACCATTTCTGAACGCCGCAAAGGAGTTAAAGACCAAGCCAACCCAACATTCCGTAAAAGAACTTCTGAGTTTGGGCGTGCAGCCAGATATTTTGGCCTGTCGGACAGAGCATCCACTGAATATTGATATTCGGCGTAAAATGGCGCAATTTTGCAATGTGGAAACCTCATCAGTGATTGAAATGATTGATGCGGAAACCATTTATGATGTGCCGCTTTTGCTGTTGAAGGAAAGACTGGATTCTGTAGTCATTTCCAAATTGCACCTGAAAGATACCAAGGAACCGAATTTGTCTTCCTGGAAAAACTTCCTGGGTAAACTCAAAAATCCGATGCATGAGGTAAAAATCGGGCTCATTGGGAAATACAATGAATTGCCTGATGCCTATAAGTCCATTTATGAGGCATTTATTCATGCAGGTGCGATAAACGAGTGCAAAGTACGTGTTCAACCCATTCACGCAGAAGCACTTGAAGGAAGTTATAAAGATGTAAGCAAGTCATTGTCGGGCCTTCATGGAATACTGGTGGCGCCAGGATTTGGAGAGCGTGGGATTGAAGGCAAACTTTCGGCCATCCGATATGCTCGGGAAAATAATGTCCCTTTCTTTGGAATTTGTTTGGGTATGCAAACGGCCTGTGTAGAATTTGCACGCAACGTTTTAGGATTGAAGGAGGCGGCAAGTACTGAAGTAAATCCGTCAACGCCTGATCCGGTCATAGATATGATGGAGGATCAAAAGAATATCACGCAAAAGGGAGGTACCATGCGATTAGGCGCCTACAATTGTACCATTCGCAAAAAATCCATGGCTTACGAAGCCTATAAAAATACACAGATCAGCGAGCGCCATCGCCACAGATGGGAGTTTAACAACAAATACCTGAATGCGTTTGAAAAAGCGGGTATGGTGGCATCAGGAACCAATCCAGAGACTAATTTGGTTGAAATTGTGGAAATTCCTGAACATCGTTGGTTTGTGGGTGTTCAGTTTCATCCTGAGCTAAAAAGTACGGTAGAAACCCCACATCCGCTATTTGTAGCATTTGTAAAAGCCGCAATTGGTTGAGATATTTCAAAATCTACCTTTCAAAAAGGGTGTATTCTTGAAATATTATCCTGATTGTGATTCAAAATTAACACTTTTGATTTCATAAATTCTGCAAAAGTTAAAAAAAATCTAATTTTGCGCCGAATTTAAGGATGGCACAACCTTTGCAACAATAAGCAGAAAACTCTGCCGTTTAAAGGCAAATCATTGAAATCATCGTCTTTCACTTAGCAATAAAGCGAATTCATCATGAAAAATTGGCAAAAATTCCTTGCGCTAGCATTCATTGCAGCACTTTTTATCCTCGAATCCTGCCACAGAGGCTATGGCTGCCCTGGTGCTGATTTGTAATCCAGATGGCTATTCACTGGAAAATTCTGGAATCAATCGATCAGATTGAACAAATCAGGCAGCGATCCAAAGAAGTTCCTTGTCTGATTTATAAACACAGTAACCGGTGTCATATTTGTTCCATCACAAAGTATCGTCTGGAAGATGATTGGAGTTTTGGGCCAAATGAGGTAGAAGTTTATTACCTGGATGTAATATCCCATCGACCGGTTTCCCAGGAGGTTGCCAACCTTTTTCAGGTGTACCATGAGTCACCTCAAGTGTTGTTAATTCTTGATGGCGAATGTGTTTATGATGCCTCACATTTGGATATTCAATTCCAGGAGATAAAAGAAGAATTATTGGCTTCCCAAGCTTGATATTTCACCCACAATGAACCGACAAAAAAGGTGTTTGTTACGGCAGACACCTTTTTTCTTTTAAAGAGCGTGTTTAAAATTCCATTGACTGGCTACAAGCGCAAAATTTTATCTTATATTGCGTTACATTTTTTCATCGTAACCGCTGGCTACGACTGCAAAATGTGCCTTATATAAAATAAAATTTTCCTGCTTTCGCTCAGGCATGGAAATTTAAACACGCTCTTAGTTTCTGGTACAATATCTTTCGCCGTGTGAAAACCCTCCGAGTCATCCTGCGCTTCCTGTTTTTTTTGAGCTACACCAGTTGGATTGTCCTGAAAATTGGTTGTGCCAATCTTTTATTTGGTAAGGATATTCAACGATCCATGCGTATTCGAAAACAGTGGGCTGG
>JAEUUS010000178.1 GCA_016787545.1 Saprospiraceae bacterium | reverse complement strand
CAAGTGGGCTATTCCATTCGCTTGTTTGTGATTGATACCGAGCAGGTTGAACGCAAATCTGAGGTCATCGCCCCTACCGATATGCCCATCAAGCAAGTGTTCATCAATGCCCAGATACTGGATCAGTCTGAACAGCCTTTTACCTATGAAGAGGGTTGTTTGAGTATTCCTGATATTCGGGGGGATGTAGAGCGACCGGAAGGCATCCGAATCCGCTGGCAGGATGAACACTTTCAACAACATGAAGCGTCGTTCACCGGGATAAATGCCCGGGTTATTCAACATGAATACGACCACATTGAAGGTGTACTTTTCACGGAACGACTAAAACCTTTGAAAAAGCGGCTTATTCAACGCCGATTGGACGCCATAAAAGTTGGACGTATTAAAACCGACTACAAAATGCGCTTCTTCAATGCCCGTTAAGAAAATCCCCGACCTGCGCCAGCTCAGGCAGAAGAGTTTAGGATTTTTTGTTATGGTATAATAGTTGCAGTTGCTGCAGGCAAATAATCTTCCCTTGCCTATGCACCGCCACATTGATATCCTCGTAGCAGATCACCATCCCATATTTGCGGAAGGTATTCGATCCCTGTTATCCAACTCAACCAAAGGAAATATCTCGTATCACATAAAAGGCGTGGCCATAAATGGCACACAAGTGGTGGAATACCTGGGAAGTTCATTTCCCGATCTCTTTTTACTGGATCCCGACCTCCCGGATGCTGAAGGATTAAAAATTGTAGCTTCTGTAAAACAATCAGGCCCTAAAACACGTATTCTAATCCTGAATGGATCCGGCGACCCACTGCATATCCAAGCCGCTTTTCGGGCAGGAGCAGACGGCTACATGTTGAAATCAGGGTCGGAAGATGAATTGTTGCAGGCTGTGGGCGAGCTGGCTGAAGGACGCACTTATGTGGGTCGCGGTTTAATGCCATTCGCCGTTCAACCTGAAGCAGACGGTCTTGCCCCGGAATTGCGGTTTGCACAAAAATACCAGCTCACCAAAAGAGAATTGGAGATTCTTAAGCTAATCGGCGAGGCACTCACCAACAAGGAAATTGCAGACAGAATATACATCAGCGATCAAACAGCAAGCGTCCACCGGAAAAATATCATGCGCAAACTTGGCGTAAACAGCACCGGCTCACTAATTAAAATGGCATTCGAAAACCATTTAGTCTGAGAGGTTGTTTGAATATTTACCTTTTCAAGGGTAGCCTTTTTGTCGGAATCTGGTCAAAACGGAATTCTGTTGCTTCATTCGAGCCAAATTTTTGGATGTTTTGGAGAAATTATTCCTAAATTTGCACTTGTATCTTAGTGTGGCCTAAGCGCAGAGGGGCGCTTTTCACATTTTCTTAACCTTCCTGCTGGCAAAAACGAAAAGCTTTAGGCATCGTTTTTGCTTAATTAATATGTACTCAAGTTTTTTTAAAAAACTACTGAGTGGCATATTATGACTTTTTTATCTTTGTGCGTTTAAAGCATGCTATGGAAAAGTCTTGACACGAAGTTCTGCTTTTAAAAACAAGCACTTTTCAATCGATTACATTTTTCTAATCAATTCACTCATGAAAAAAGCGAATTCTACACTTTTTTTTAATGCTTTGGGATGGATGCTGGCGCTGGCTTTATCGCTTTCGGCCAATAACGCGGCAAATGCTCAATGCGCTATGATCTGTAACGATCTGGTACAAATCACGCTGGACGACGACTGCGAAACGGAAATATTGCCCGATATGATTTTGGAAGGCAATGGTTGTCCAAACGGAAACTTTCAGGTACAAGCCAAAATTAATGGCGTTTGGGTTCCTGCTGCAGGCAATTTCGTAGCTACTTCCGCACACATTAACCTTACACTGCCGATCCGGGTAAAAGACCTCATCTCAGGAAACTCCTGTACGGGTCTTGCCCATATTCTGGATGTGCTTCCTCCGGTATTGGACTGTCAGGACATCAATCTCAACTGTGCCATCACTACCTACACTCCGGATTATCTGGAAGATGTGCTGAATATTCAAGCCGGTTGGCCGGAATATGAAGAAAACTGCACGAATGTTACCCTGACCTACATTGATCAATGGTTTGATCTGGGTTGTAACGGCAGCATCAACGGCAATCAGGATATCAGCGCCTATGTGATCCGCAAATGGACCGCTCAGGACCAAAGCGGAAACACCTCCACCTGCAATCAGTATATTTATTTCGAGCGCAGACACACATCAGATGTGTTTTTCCCACAAAATGTAACCGTCGACTGCACCAACCCGGTAACAGATCCTGGCTCTACAGGTGTTCCTTATGTGGTGGATTATGGCGTACAGTTCCCGGTTTGGCCCAACGGAACCTTCTGCGAACTCAACGCCACTTACCAGGATTTGCCTTTGCCAATCTGCGACGGAACCTATAAAATCCTGCGTACCTGGACGGTTTATGACTGGTGTTTGCCGAACGGCCCACTGAATCCGCTTACCTACACGCAGATTATCAAAGTTGAAGATGCCACAGGACCGGAACTGGAATGTCCGGAAGATATGACTGTAGGCACCAACCCGAACGACTGCCAGCTCGACTTCGATCTGCCAGACGTAATCGTAACCGACAACTGCTCCCGTCTGGCTTCCATTGAAGCGCAGTGGATGGATTATAACGGTATCTGGCAGAACATTTATGGAACCTTCACCACGTTCCCGGGTAACAACCCATGGGACCACGATACGCTGGCTGTTGTTGGTTATGCCGACAACCTCGGTATTGGCGTAACGCCGGTGAAATACATCATAAAAGACAATTGCGGCAATATCACAGAATGTGTATTCAACGTAACTGTGGAAGACAGCACCCCGCCGAACGTTTCCTGCGACCAAAACACTAAAGTGGCGCTTAACGTAGACGGTATGACACTGGTGAATGCTGAAACTTTCGACGATGGTTCTTACGACAACTGCGCTCCGGAAGTCTATTTCAAGGTCCGCCGCATGAACCCGAATGGCTGTCAGGATGAAAACCAGTTCCATGATCAGGTTAAATTCTGCTGCGAAGACATCGGTGACACTGTTCAGGTGATCCTGCGTGTTTACGATGTGGAAGTTCCTGATGGAGACGTTGACCTTGATTTCGAGGAGTGGCACGCCAATGATTGTATGGTGTGGGTACTGGTAGAGGATAAAATCAAGCCTACCTGCACGCCGCCAAACAATGTAAACGTGAACTGCGAAAACTTCGACCCAAGCCTTTGGGCTTACGGTATTCCGGATGTGTCTGACAACTGTTGTCTGGATTCAACCAAAGTGTACCAGGGCCAATATGGTTTGACGCACTCTGTAAACTACAGCTTGTTTGATACGGTTTGTAACAAGGGAACCATCACCCGTACCTTCCGCAGTTTCGACTGCTTTGGCAACAGCAGCCAGTGCACACAGCGCATTTTTGTGAGCTACAAGCAGCAATACTTCGTGAAGTTCCCGAACGACGTGATTGTTACAAGTTGCGATGGTACAGGCAATTACGGTGAACCAACTTTCTTCGGAAAAGATTGTGAGCTGATTGGCGTTTCTTTCCACGATGAAGTATTCACAGTTGTTCCGGATGCCTGCTTCAAAATTGAACGCACCTGGCAGATCATCAACTGGTGTACGTACAATCCGAACGCACCATGCATCAATGTGCCAAACCCGAATCCGAACCCGATTTCCACTGCTCCAGCCAACCTTCCTGGTCCAACGGTTTCCGCTTGCGGAACCATTGCTCCATGGGCGCCAACGGTAGTAAAAATCAACCCGACGGATCCTCAGGCTACCAACTATTGCACCTTCTGGGATGCCAATGCTAACTGTTATGTGTACAAGCAGATCATCAAGATCAGCGACGGACAGGCGCCAACCGGCACGTACGTAACGCCTAACTGTACCAATCAGAACTGGTTAACAGCCAACAATGCACAACTCTGGAATGAAATGTACTGGTGGGATAATGGATTGCAAACCCACGATCTCTGCGAGGAACCTACCGATTTGTGCATTACCGGCAATGATGCCTGCTC
>JAEUUS010000166.1 GCA_016787545.1 Saprospiraceae bacterium | reverse complement strand
ATCCTTGCGACGGTATTTTTTGGCTTTGATGGTTACCTCTTCTAATTCTGTGGTAACCGGCTTTAGCGCCACATCCAGGGTCTGTTCCTCGCCTGTGCGCACGGTCAGCACCTGGGTTTGGTAACTGATGTACGAAAACTGAAGTTTGGTAATTTTTTGATCTGTGCGCAGCAAGTAGTAACCGTCGTCGTCGGTCCGGGTGCCAGCTGCAAAACCTGGAGCTGCAACGCTGACAAATGCCAGGCCTTCCTTCGTTTCGGCGTCGATAACCCGGCCTTTAACGAGGGTCAAGGCATTTTTTTGTGCCCAAACAAAGGAAGGAAACGAACAGGCAATGAAGGCCCAGAACAAAAGGCGCATAGGAACGGGAGATAAACGAAGCGCAAAGATGCTTCATTTACCCCTCTTGCGAGGTTAAGGCGCCCGGGTTAAACATTGTTTTAACAGAATCAGACTTCCAGCAGGAACTTTCGCACCATATTCAGTGCATAAACGCCCGTCAACTGGATATTTTTGGACCGGTCTCTGCCAAAAATAATTTTAGTGGCGATGGTGCGGTTTGCATCGCTGACAGCCATCCAAACGGTTCCCACGGGTTTATCCGGAGTTCCGCCGCCAGGGCCGGCTATACCGGAAATAGCGAGTGAAACATCTACGCCGAGGGTTTTTCTGGCGCCTTCTGCCATTTCCCGTACGGTTTCTTCGCTTACCGCACCAAAATGCTCCAGTGTTTCCGGTTTAACACCCAGCAGCTTGGTTTTCATTTCGTAGGAATAACTCACCACTGAGCCCGGAAAATAATCGGAGGAGCCCGGCACGAGTGTAATCATATGCGCCACATAGCCGCCTGTGCAGCTTTCAGCCGTTCCAAATTGCTTGCCCTGTCTACGCAGTATTTGCCCCACTATTTCTTGCAAGGAATCGTTTTCTTCGCCATATACCAGATCGGGGATCAGGGCCCATAATTGTACTTTCAGGGCATCCAGTTCTTCCTGGAGCCTGGCTTCAGCGCCCTCCGTCAGATCGCCCGGCCATACGCCGGTGAGTCGGAGCCGCACCTGGCCCAGAGTGGGCAAATAGGCCAGTTTGATATGAGCAGGCAGGGCCTCTTCGAAGGCTTCGAGACGTTTGGCAATATTACTTTCACCTTCCCCTGCCGTTTGCAGGGTGCGGTGAACGATGGGGCGGGCTACGAATTTAGCCTTGAGCAAGGGCAGCACCTCATGGGTCATGAGGTATTCCATTTCAAAAGGCACTCCAGGAAGGGAAACCACCACCTTGCCTTCGCGTTCAAACCACATTCCTGAGGCTGTACCTACTTTATTAGGCAATATCAGGGCTTTATCGGGCAACATAGCCTGGTGGCGTATGGATTCCGGAGGGGTTCCGCGACCAATTTTTTTGAAATAACCATCAATCCGATCGTACACTTCCTGGTGAAACACCAAGGGACTGTCGAACATTTCACACAACGTAGTTTTGGTAATATCGTCTTTGGTAGGACCGAGTCCGCCCGTAATCAATACGATAGGTGCATTGGCCATGGCCAGTTCCACCCCGTCGATAATAGCCTGGCGGGTATCGCCCACACTACTTTTCCCTTTTACGACAATGCCGTTCAGGTTCAGTTGGCGACTCATCCAGGCCGAGTTGGTGTCCGTTATTTGTCCGATGAGAATTTCATCTCCGATGGTAAGCAGATGTGCGGTCATTACTGTGGGTCCGATAAACAAAAAAGGGCCGCAATATTCGGCCAAATTTGGCAATTCAAAGCCATCAGAACAGCATCAACGGCAATTGGTTGACCGGATTTGGTGGAAACGTTTACGAAACAACCCAAAGTTTCGTAAACATTTCCACCTGTATTGGACCGAATACACCTTGTTTTTGTTTTCAACCTTGTGGTCAGGCCACACTTTTTACTTTGTTGCCCAGGCTGCGAATTTTCCGACCGAAATAGATTTGCACCGGTACCAGAAGCAAGGTAGGACCAAACCATTGGGCCCACCAGGGCAGAAAATGAGCCGCGTTTACGGTAAAAGCCGTTGTGCTGGCTATGAAAGCGCCCAGCATCGTCATACTGTGCAAACGCATCCAGTCCAGTCCTTTCATTTTTTCAGGCCTGCTGAAAGTTTTCCAATTTAATCGCACGTCAATGAACGAATTCAGGCCAAATACGCCAAATAAAATGGGAAAAACCACATTATCACCATTCATACCATGCCAGGCCGACATGCTCAGCATATACACAGCATTCAAGGCCAGCAGAAGTGTATACCCCCAGTCGAGCCTGGAAACCTGGCTGCCTTTCATCAGAAAAATGCTGCGGACGCCACGAAGCAGGCCGGCCAGCACCAGCACAGCAATGCCCAGAAGGAATTGAAAAAACGGTTGGTCCGGATGTTTTAAAAAACCGATGAAAGACGAAATAACTACCCACAGCATGGCGTAGTAAAAAATTTTGCCGGCCATTCGGTGATTGCGCGGGTCTTTGAAATTATAGCATATAGCTACAGGTCCTGAAAGCAGGGTAACAGATCCGGCTACAATGTGTGAGTAAAGGCTGAAAGCAGAAAGAATGTCGAGCATAGCGATGTGATTTTTGATGGCACAAAGGACGCCGGCATTTTTATTCCGCAGCGAAAAGAGGGCCTTTTCGCACGTTTTTGGGGCGAATGGCACCCCTACGGGGCAGATGGTATGAAATTGGGACGAATGGGAAAGCGGGGAATTGAACTACATGAGTGACGAGTACATGATTACATGATTGACGAGGGAGGCGTTCGGCCTGGTATCCCGTTAGGGCCGCAGGCCCCAGTAGCCCCAGCGGGGCGGTCATGTTGGTAGCCGGGGCGGTCACATTTGTTGCCAGTTATATGTATATCGGCGCGGCAATCACGATATATACATCACAATTTTTATGGTTGGATTGGCAGAGATTTACAACCTTCGTCGCTGATCCGCGTGAGGTAAAGCGCGGTGGCTCGGTTACATGAAAAACAATTGGCAAATAAAAGCTTCCTTGTTCCTGAATTACTTCGTGTTCGCCATTTTGCTAAACAGCGTGGGCACGGTCATACTACAGGTCCAGAATAACTATGGCGTACCACCCGGAGAAGCGGCCGTGCTTGAAGGATACAAAGATCTAAGCATAGCCATCGTATCCTTTTTGTTATCATC
>JAEUUS010000143.1 GCA_016787545.1 Saprospiraceae bacterium | reverse complement strand
TGAAAAAGCACTGCTCAAAGACAAAAAATACACCTTCAGCGCAGGGGTACTTTTTGACTCCGGCAAAGCCGACCTCCGCCCCGAAGCCGGCGCTGAACTCGATTCTCTGGTCAACTTTCTGCTCAAATACCCGGATGTTGTACTCGGTATCAGCGGCCATACCGACGATGTAGGCACCGATGATTATAACCAGGATCTCTCCGAACGTCGCGCTCAATCCGTGCAAAACTATCTGGAAATTAAAGGCATACGCGCCGACCACCTCCGCGCCCGCGGCTTCGGCGAAACCCGCCCCGTAGCCGAAAACACCACCGAAGAAGGCCGTCAGGCCAATCGCCGCGTAGAATGTATTGTGCTGAAAAAATAAGGTTTGGCTATCAGGGCCAGAATTTTACAGGTGGAAAGAGTACTAAAAACCATACTACTGCACATTTGGATTTCAGACCTATAAAGTTTTTGGAAACCTATGGTATGTACACAAGAATTATGTGTCTTAGCTCCGCACCAATCCCATGCTCAGGCCCCGCCGTCTGCGAGGCAAGCCCGACCGAAGGGGATGTTCCCGACGTAAGGAGGGAGCGCCTTCTTTTTAACCGGCAGTACAGCACGATGATGCTAAAAACGACGGTCCGCGGTTAAAAAGCAGCGCAATCCCCGCAGGTCGTTGGCTTTGCCGGAAAGACTGCCTTTTTTCTTTTGGTTACTTTTCTTTTTGGGCAAGCAAAAAGAAAAGTAACAATGCCAGGCTGCTGAACTAATGTCAAACTACCCAGTATGATAAACCAAATATTCCACCGCTTCTTGCCGGCGGAGATGACAATATTGGAACGGATCTAACGCCGGTGCGCTGCACCTCCGCCTCTTAAATTCATTTTAAGGCTACAAATGTTTCCGGGGCGCTGCCCCTTACAGCAACTTGTGTACATACCATAGGTTTTTGGTAACCTTATAGGTCTGAAACCAAAATGTCCAAGTGGTATGACTAAAACCGCAAAATCCTAGTAACTACACGCCCCTGCTCTCCGGCAGCTACCACCATATACACCCCGGGAGGCGCCACCCCCAACCATTCCCCCAACTCTTCCAATTGCTCGGTATGCCTAATAACCATACCCTCCATATTGCAAAGCTGAAACGCAGAAAAAACGCCGCTTACCTCCAACTCCGGCGCCTGATTGCTTCCCAAAGGATTGGGCACCACCCGAACAAACAAGGAATCGCCCGCCGGCTGCAAAGTATGGCTCGACTGCTTGGGTGTGATATACACCTTGAACATCCGCTTGCTCGCACTTGAAGTCGTAATATTCGGTATATCGGCCTTTATGCCACCAAAAAGCCAGCCCACAAAAGTTTTTCCCTGCATTTGCCGGAGTTTAAACACCTCATTGCCGTATTGCGGCGCCGTTTCCGTCGGCACAAACACCATATTTGAGCCCAGTAAGGCATCAAAACGCTGCGGCATCAGATATTCCACACTACTCCCGTCGGCCCTCCGGCAAAAAGTGCTGATATCCCGGATAAACGGTACCCGCTCATCATATTTTACCGTTTGACTGCCCTGATCAAAGTAATGTGTGCTCAACCCGGCAAAAAGCATGGTATACATAGAGCCATCGGTGGAATCAAATAAAGGCACAGCCGGACAAGTGTACTGACTGAATACCTGCTCGTATCCGGCATCCATCATAAAAATCTGATTTTCATCAATATACACCGGATTGTAATACGGCAGATCCACATCCGGCCGAAACACCCCTCCGTACAAACATAACGCCTGCGAACCATCAGGCCTAATCACCGGCGCCAGGGTAAAATCGCGTCGGCGCAAATTGGCCTCATCATGATGCACGGTATAATCCGTGATGGAAAGCCCGGTGCCTTGCAAGTTGATCCGGAACTTCCGGATCTCATAAGTATATTCCTGGGTAAAAGAGGCGCTGGGTGTTTGCGTATATTTTCCGGAAAAATCGTGTCCACCAACCAGGTAAAAATAATCGCCCATTTTGTCCATTTCCCCGCCGCATACCCGCATGTTTTCTGATTGGATCTGACGGAAAGCAGCGGAAGGATTGCCATTGTTCACCATGATGGAAACCAGCGTAGGCAGGTGAACCGCCGTCAGCATAGGGAAGGTGATAAAATCGCCAGTGGAGGCCTCTTTACCGTAACCACCGGCCATAAAAAACCACTCGCCATCCTGGGCATATTGCGGATTGGTTGCTTTCAGCGGATCCACAAAAGGAATAAGCAGCGCATCCACCCCGAAACTGTGCATGTCGCCTGTTTCCGGATTTATCAGCCAGATTTGTGCGTTGGCCTCGTTTTCCGGAAAAGCCGTAAAGGGGAAAAAACCGTGCAAACCGCCTACCCTGCCGCCAATAAAAATCCACCACTCTTCCCAATGAGCAAAAGCAGAAGAGTGCAGGCCAGGCAGTTCATCCTGCGTCACCTCCTCCATTTGCATGGAAAAAGGCAATTCCGCCGGATTGCCCAAAACAGGATTCTGGGCTAGGGAAATCGTTGACAGGAAGCAAAGAATAGCAACCGGGAATAATAGATGTTTCATAAGTACAACAGGTTTGAATGTGCCCGCAAACCTATGTACAGCCATTTGTATGGAACGGCAACAATCAACCAAGCGCCTCTTTTTTTAAACAACCTGCTACAACACCCCAGGTTAACACCAAAACACCCAAACACCAAAACACCAAAACACCCAAACACTAAAACACCAAAACACTCCCATCTGTTAAGAAATAGCTTCCGGCGGACAAATTAGGGGTTAAAATACATTTAAACCCAACAAAGCGACGTCAAACAGTTTGTATTCGCTGTTACTTTGTGGCCGATTTTAACCAAACCCCTTTTTCAAATCTCATCCATTATGCACCGACTATTCCTCCCCACCCTTTTGCTTTGCTTCTTTGCATACGCTGCTTCTGCCCAAAATCCTGCTAAATGGACTTTTGAAAGCAAAGACGCCGGCAATTGCCAGGCCCATCTCGTTTTCACAGGCGCACTGGAAGAAGGCTGGTGTACCTACTCCCAGTTTCTGGAAAATGAAGATGGCCCCGTGGCCACCTCCATCACCTTCGATCCTGGTAGTCACTACAAATTGATCGGCAAAGCCGAAGAAAGCGGTGAGATCGTGAAAGCGCACGACCCGGTTTTCTTGATGACCCTCAGCAAATTCAAGCACAAGGCCATCCTGACCCAAAAAATT
>JAEUUS010000118.1 GCA_016787545.1 Saprospiraceae bacterium | reverse complement strand
ATCTTCCAAAGCATATCTTTCAATCCCTGAAGGTTCTTGTTCGTCATCGCCGAAATAAAAATGGTTGGGATACCTTCGGGCAGGGTGGGGCGCAACATTTTTTCCAAATCCTCATCGATCAAATCTCCTTTGGAAATGGCCAGTACCCGGGGCTTGTCGAGCAACTCAGGGTTAAACTCTTCCAACTCGTTCAACAGGATATTGTATTCGGCGGAGATGTTGCGGTCTGTATCGGCTGGTACCATGAACAGCAGAACGCTGTTTCGTTCAATATGGCGCAAAAAACGGTGACCCAGGCCACGGCCTTCGTGTGCGCCTTCGATGATCCCCGGAATATCGGCCATAATAAAGGTCTGGCCTTCGCGTACTTTTACAATACCAAGTTGAGGCGTAAGCGTGGTAAAGGGATAATCACCAATTTTAGGTTTGGCGGCTGTTACGGCGCTGAGCAGGGTGCTTTTACCTGCGTTCGGAAAACCCACCAGTCCTACATCTGCCAGTACCTTGAGTTCCAGAATGACCCAGCGTTCTTCCCCTTCTTCGCCTGGTTGGGCAAATTTTGGCGACTGAAAGGTGGAGGTTTTAAAGAAGTTATTCCCTTTTCCCCCTCTGCCGCCTGGAAGCAGGATTTTCTCTTCCCCTTTTTCAGTGATTTCCATCAGGACCTCTCCGGTTTCTGCATCGCGGGCCACAGTGCCTAATGGCACTTTTACGTATACATCAGCACCATCAGAGCCTGTTTTGAGTCCGCCGGTACCTCCTTGGCCGTCTTTGGCCATTATATGTTTGGTGAATTTGAGCGAAAGAAGCGTCCATTCCTGCGGCTCTGCTTGCAGAATGACGTGTCCGCCCCGGCCGCCATCGCCGCCATCAGGGCCACCCATGGGTGTACCGGGACCGCGATAAAAGTGAACACTTCCGGCGCCACCCTTCCCTGACCGGAACCGTATTTTGACGTAATCAACGAAATTTTCCATGAATGATATTTTCCGACAAGCGCTAAAAAGAGGTCAAAGGTACGTTGTCTGGGTGGATTGAATCGCAATGTGCAGAAAATCGCCATTTTGCCGCATTCTTTTGAACGATATTTAAAAGGCTGTGTTCCTTTGCGTTCGGTCCCAATACAACAACGATTTCCCCTACTGAGCAACAAGCACATGGCTATTATACCACCACCACCCAAAAAACGATTGATTGATCCCAATGAGCCCGTTTTTCTACATGGCGCACGAAAGCGACATTTTGAGTTGTTTTTTGCCTTCAAAGTTTTTTGGGAATTTATTCGCGGTTTTCGCGCGTTGCATTTTGTGGCCCCCTGCGTAACAGTGTTTGGGTCGGCCCGTTTTAAAGACGGTCACCGATATTATGAAGAAGCGCAAACGGTTGGCCGGCTTATAGCCTCCGAACTCGGGCTTACTGTGTTGACAGGTGGAGGCCCCGGAATAATGGAAGCGGCCAACAGAGGCGCCAAGGAGGGAGGTGGCTTATCGGTAGGGTGTAATATCGTGTTGCCTCATGAGCAGGCGGAAAATCCCTGGCTGGACAAATTTGTGACCATTCGTTATTTTTTTGTGCGGAAGGTCTTGCTGGTCAAATATTCCTATGCTTTTGTGATCCTGCCAGGAGGTTTCGGCACCATGGACGAGTTGTTTGAAACCCTGACACTCGTTCAAACCCGTAAAATCAGTAATTTTCCGGTAGTTATCATGGGAATGGATTACTATAGGCCTATCCAGGAGTACCTGCAATTTATGGTATCAGAAGGAACCATTTCACCGGAAGATTTGGATCTGGTGTTGTTTACTGATGATCCGAACGAGGCCATTTCGCACATACGGCAGTATATCGCCACCAACTATGAGGTGAAAAAACGCAGCAGCTACTTGCCCAAATGGTGGTTGTTCGAGCGCGCCTGATCACATTTCTATAAAAACACAGCCATCGTCATCCAGCCATAGTTTCACGGTTGGATAACGAAACATTATATTGGAGAAGAGGATATGAAAATCTTCGGCTTCAATATGGGGTGCGTCCGAAGGATTCCTGTGGAGATTCATCAGGCGATGAAACACCGTTTCCTGTATGCGTGTATCGTATGCAAGTGCGCGTAACCGCAGCTCTAATGGCGAGTCAATCAAGGTTTGCAGATAAAGTTCCAGCAGCCTTGATAAAAAGAATTTATCCTGAATCTGACGGGGGCGCAATCTTTTCATCGGGCGGCAATGGCAATGGTGGCACAACTCAGACGGGCGTCTTTGGCCTGGAGCAGTGTTTGGCCACAAATTTCGAGGGTAGCGCCGGTGGTTAGCACATCATCGGCTAATAAGAGGTGTTTTCCTTCCAGCATCTGTGGTTTTCGCAATCCAAACATGGCGTCTACATTTTGAAAACGTTCCATGCGTTTTTTGTGCGTCTGGGTCTCAGTGTTCGTATTGCGTACCAAAATGCCATTCCATAATGGCCGATCCATAGCTTCTGCAAGTCCCTGAGCAAACATAGTGCTTTGATTGTATCCGCGCAGGCGTTCTTTTCTGGGGTGTAGGGGAACCGGAATGATGGCATCTATGGTTTGAAAGCCCTCAGCCGTGCGTAGTGCCCGGCCAAATTCCCTGCCCAAAATCAAACCAATTTCCGGCTTGTTGCGGTATTTCAGGTGGTGGATGGCGTGGCGTATAGGACTTTGGCGGGTAAAATAATAGGCTGCAGCACCACCTTCCAGAGGGAGGCGCCCCCACAAACGTTGCACGAATTCATTTTCGCGGCACCTATGCATATCCGAAACGGAGAGTCTGGATTTGCATTTCAGGCAAAAGCAAGTGGTAGCATATGGCAGATCGCTGCCGCAGGCTACACACAATTCGGGATAGATCAGTTGAAGAAAACCTGACCAAAGTTGGCCGGGGGAAGGAAAAAGGTTCATTTGGTAAAAATTTGGGGTGTTGGTTATGAGGGGAATTGCTTTTCAAAAATAGGGTTATTTGATGAAAAAGCAAATTTTTGTTGTACAAAAACTGCTCAAATGAGATGCTCGAAAAAAAAGATACATTTTTTTTAAAAAAACATGAGCAACTACTTGGACAAACGGAAAACCTGAGCTTACCTTTGCGTCCCATTTTTGAGGGCACTTAGCCAACAAAAGAAATTTGAAGTGTAACAACTTCGCAAAAGTTCATTGACGTATTGACAGCAGAAGAGGATGAGAGGTAAGGTGAGATTGGAATAAAGAGATTTAAGAACGACGTTTGTTATTGGGTTTACGGACTTGATAATAGGCAAAGAGTACACTATGGAGAGTTTGATCCTGGCTCAGGATGAACGCTAGCGGCAGGCCTAATACATGCAAGTCAAGGGGATAG
>JAEUUS010000113.1 GCA_016787545.1 Saprospiraceae bacterium | reverse complement strand
GGGGAATGGTTTGTTGAATACACGTATTTCCGAAAGCATAACTGGCAGGTTTAGTTCCGGCGTTTTATACTTTTCAGGAGAAAAAACTAAAAACCCACGGGTAGTACAAAATACAAAACGACCATCCTTAAGTTGATACGCCGGCCGGTCTGTAAAATCATCATCATTGAGGCCGTCTTTAATATGAAACTGACGGATAAGACGCCCTTCATTATCCAACAACAAAAAACCATGTGAGGTGCCCGTCCAAACCCTTTGTTGCTTGTCTATTGCAATGCTCATGAAACGATTAGTGGGCAAACCTGTAGCTGTGTGGTAATTAGTGAACCGAAATGTATGGGTGTCTATTACAGAAATACCTTCCAGCGTAGCTGCCCAAATGCGCCCTTTGGCATCCTCAGCCAAACTGTACACAAAATTGCCGATCAGGTTGGTGTCGTTCGCGGGCGTTCTTCTCCAGTATTTAGCCGTTTGGTGTAGGGGATCGTAAAAGATTAAGCCATTACCGTCTAATCCAAACCAAATCCGACCCTGGCTATCTTCCAAAATACACTGGCCATAATATCCCCTGTGAGGCGCCAGAACAGGGTGCTCCAATAAAGGGCGGAATTTTTTTTCACCGGGAAGGCGGTAATAATGCCCCGAATTGCCAAAGTTCGCCACCCATATCGTACCGTCTTTGGCCTGGTGAATGGCCTTTGTTACCACATTAGGCAATCCGTCCTGCTCACCCAGGAATTCGATCCGGGATTTACCGGCGCGCAAAAGATTAACACCCTTGGCTGTACCAATCCATAGATCTCCGGCTTTGTCGATAAACAGGGTACGCACTGAGTTATCGTGCAGCACATTAGGTTTTCCTGGTTCATTTCCGTAGTACTGGGTTTCGCCGGTAGATGGATCCAAATAGAACAATCCGTCTCCGGTGCCAAGCCACCATTTCCCCTCAGCTGTTTCTACACAAGCCCGGGCACTCAACAGGTATTCATTGGCGCCGGCATGGTTTCCAGGGGTAACAGATTCGAACAGGTTGTTAGACGGATCAAAGAAAAAAATGCCCTTTCGGGAGGCTCCCCAAATTTTACCTTCCCGGTCCTGAAATAAGTTTAATAATATCACTGAAGGAATTCCATGGGGCATCCACGATTCCGTTTTGATCAGTTGAAACGTATCTTCTTCCTCCGAATAAAGCGCTAAACCTACATATGTGGTAGCAACCCATAGACGTTCCTGTCGGTCAATAAACAGGTCTGAAATAGGATTGGAATGTTTAACTGCCGGTAGTTCCAGTTCATTATGGCTTTTCCAGTAATTGAATTGAATGTTTGTCTGAACAATGGTAGCACGATCGCCGGCAAAGGCACACCATAGTTTCCCGCTGGCACTCACGGCAATGCGGATGACACGTTTGCCAGCTATTTCAGGAACCGGGGGTATAGCTTTAAATTGCTCGGTATCCAAGTTGAAAGTCATCAAGCCAGTTGAAGTGGCCAGGTACAATTCCCGGCCCAACTGTGCAATGTCGTAAACCATTGGTACCGGAGTATCCAGTCCGGATTTAAGTCCATCAAAGTAGGTAAGCTGATTGGTTTGGTTGTTGAGTTTTGCTAAACCACCATTCCAGCCAATATAGATCTGGTTAGGCTGGGCTTCGTGGAGCTTGTGCAACCAGTTAAGCGTACTATCTCCGTACTTTTCAAAACAATCCTTTGCATAATTGTATTTAACCAAACCGTTCAGCATTCCCATCCAAAGCCCACCATCAGAATCACAGAGTAGGGTACGGATGCCTGCGGAATAGAGCGCACAGGAGTCGCCCTGGACATGTTCATAGTTTTTGACCTCGTAGCCATCATACCGGTTTGCGCCTGTCACCGTGCCAAACCACATGTAGCCGTATTTATCCTGACAAACAGAGGAAAGCAAATTGCTGGTCAGGCCTTGAGCGGTGGTAATTTTCTGAACATTATACGACAATGGCTGCGCCTCCATGGTGGCCCAGCAAAGTATACCCAAAGTAAGCGTGTACAATACCCTCATCCGTCAGGCCGGTATAGACTCCGGCGTGGACAAATATCTGCACTTAAAGATAATTGTAAACGAAGGATTTTGGCGAGGTGTGGTAAAATTGAATTGAAGCGTGGTAATTGCCGGCTTGGGGCAAAGGCAAAAACTTTCACTGCGCTCCCTCATTGCCATTCATCCCACCAATATTTATGTAAATCGCAAATCACAAGTCGCAACGCTTCAACCCCATTTTCCCCCGCTTCATTGAAAATACTGTAGCCCTCCCCGGTTTATATTTGGTGTGCCCCCTTATTCCCCCTCACCTTTGTTTCATCAACACAATCAAACATTTTCATCAAAACAAAGGCTTATTCTGATGACCACTACCGCTCCTTCTGATGTTTTTACCGGGTTGCACCGGATGATGTCGGCAACTCAGTTTGACGCAGCTGCAAAGCAGGACATAGAACAATTTTTTGCTTATTGCCGGGAAGGAATGGATAAGGATTCCGAAAAATTGCTGGCGACCTTGTATCTCAAAGCCCTGAACC
>JAEUUS010000105.1 GCA_016787545.1 Saprospiraceae bacterium | reverse complement strand
CTCTTCCAATAATTTAGGCAACACAGGGATAATCAGACCAAAACCGATGACATCAATCAGCATGGTAATGAAGATGAATGTCAGGGCAGGTGTGCGGGTTGTAGACATGAGGGGATGGGTTTGAAGGGTTTGAGGAGTTTGGTGGGTTTGAGGAGTTTGGTGGGTTTGAGGAGTTGGATGGGTTTGAGGAGTTTGAAGGGTTTGAAAATATTCAAGCCTTGTTTGAGGCGTAAGTGTTGTGGCATTTGAGGGGCATCGGTGGCTTCCAAAAAGCCGAACAATAGTAGCCTCTGTATTTTGAGTGTGCGAAATAACGGCAAGGAATGATCATGGGAGCCAGAAAATGGTAAAAATTCTGGTTAACATAGTATTCAATAATTCTATTGAATATTTGATTTAGCTTTGCCCCATGGAAAAACGTTTGTTTAAAGACGCTATTTACACGGCCATTGCCGGTATGACCAAAGCTTTCTCCAACGCCAACCGCTTAGAAATACTCGACCTGCTGGCCAATGGAGAAAAAACAGTGGAAGAAATAGCCACCCAGACTTCCATGTCGGTAGCCAATGCCTCACAGCATCTGCAGATACTGAAAAACGCACGCCTGGTTGGCGCCAGGCGTCAGGGAACTTTTATCTACTACGCCCTGAGTGGCTTGAAAGCGTACGCTGCCTGGAAAGCCCTGCGTGACATGGCGCTCGAACTGGAACCGGATGTACAACGTACCCTCGATCAATATCGTTTGGAAACCAACAGCTACCCAGGCTGCCATTTCGATGAAATTTATCAGGAACCAGCAGCACAATTGCTTGATGTTCGCCCCGTGGAGGAGTTTGCCGCCGGACACCTGAGCAATGCCCTTTCCATTCCCATTCAGGAACTCTCGGAACGGTTAGGTGAACTACCCCGGCACAAAACCATTATCGCTTATTGCAGAGGACCATTCTGCACCTATGCCGACGAGGCCGTGGCCCTGCTCAAGGCCAATGGTTATAAGGCACTTCGCCTGGAAGAAAGTTACCTCGATATCAACCTCAATGAAGACCAATGGAAAAACTAAACAACATTGAACTCGGTCTCCGCCAAAATTGGCGACAATTCTCCCTGCTGGTGCTCGTAAACGCCTTTGTAGGCGGCATGGTGGGCATGGAACGCAGTATCCTGCCGCAACTGGCAGAAGCAGAATTCGGCATAGCCGCCAAAACAGCAGCCCTGTCTTTCATCGTAGCTTTTGGCTTCGCAAAAGCTTTCGCCAACCTCATTACCGGCGCCCTGGCAAGCAAACTGGGACGAAAAAAGCTCCTCTTGCTGGGCTGGGCGCTGGGGATTCCAGTGCCTTTTATGTTAATGCTGGCGCCCACCTGGGGCTGGGTGGTGGCCGCCAATATCCTGCTCGGCATACACCAGGGTTTTGCCTGGTCGGCCACCGTTGTCATGAAAATAGACCTCGCTGGCGATCGCGATCGCGGCCTGGCCATGGGCCTGAACGAGTTTGCCGGATACCTGGCTGTAGCCTTGGCGGCCTTAGCCACAGGATGGATCGCCGGACAATATGGGCTACGGCCATACCCTTTTTACTTAGGCTTCGGATTGTTAGCGGCAGGGCTCCTGTTCAGCTGGTTGCTCGTGCGCGATACCAACGCACACATGACTACAGAGGCAGTTGTAAGTAAAATCCCCCGCCTGGGAAACATCTTCCGCGACACCAGCTGGCGACACCGTAATCTGGGCTCAGTAACAATTACCGGATTGGTGAATAACCTCAACGATGGTATGGTATGGGGTTTGCTCCCCTTATTCTTGCTGCAAAAAGGATTTTCCATGCAGGAAATTGGCCTTTTGGCGGCGGTATATCCTGCAGTTTGGGGCGTTGGGCAGTTATTCAGCGGTCGATTGTCGGACTTGGTTTGCAAAAAAGATCTGCTCTTATGGGGCATGACCATTCAGGCATTGGCCTTATTCGGGCTGGCGTTTGTTGATGGTTTTTGGCCTTTTACCGTATTACTCGCCCTGCTCGGCTGGGGCACCGCCATGGTTTATCCCACATTTCTGGCCTCTATTGCCGACAACACTCACCCGCTCGACCGGGCTAAAAGTCTGGGTATATTTCGATTCTGGCGGGATATGGGCTATGTCATCGGCGCGCTGTTCACCGGATTAATGGCCGATGCATTTGGCATCCCTGTCAGCATTCTGGCAGTAGGGTTACTCACCTTGCTTACTGGATTGTGGGCAGATTACCGCATGAGGTGCCGTACAGGCCATCCCACTATTTGGGGGTGGTTTGGGAGAAAGTGGTTGAAAGCAGCGGGCATTTAGCCCACCATGATACTAAAAAATCGGGCCAACTCTTTCAGCTAGCCCGGCCATGTGTTATGAAAAAAATGTTGCAGTGTGGGCTATGGGGTGCGCCCAATCCGTTGACCGAACACCCCCATCTGTATCCCCATCTTGTCAAAAGTCCAACTAACGTGCGATCAAAAATCGGTGGTTAATGGTATGTCCTCGGTCATTTGATAGCTGAACCAGGTATATACCTTGAGGAAGGCCTGAAATGTCCAGAATTGTGCTCTTATCCAATGAAATTGGCTTTGAATCCATCACGATTCTGCCTCCTTGATCGATCATTTTCAGACGTGAAATTTCTCCGGGAAATGTGGCCCAGCTTACCCAAACCTCATTGGCCGCCGGATTGGGATTAATCTCCATTCCCACCTCCGTTTCCGGATATTCAGTGCCAACGGAATTGGAAATATTGATCGGGCCCAAGCCGGAGGTACACCCCTTGGCATCGGTTACCACCAGCGCATACTGACCCGAAAACAGGTTGTTCAAATCTTCTGTATTGGCAAAAAATTGCCCGTTCCTGGTCCATACATGGCTGTATGGAGCCGTGCCTCCGCCTGTTTGCACCAGAATACTTCCTGCTCCCAGATTACCCGGATCCTGCTGAACCTGATCCAGATTAATACCCAGTTGATCCGGCTGGGTGAGGTTAATGGCGCCTGCCAGGGTGCAACCTGCCTGATCCTGAACGGAATAGGCATAGCTCCCTGCACACAAATTGGTGGCCTGAATACCGGTTTGTCCATTGCTCCATTGTATGTTGTAAGGCCCGGCGCCGCCGCTTACCGCCAGGCTGGCAGCGCCATTGCACAAGCTATGGCAGGCCGGCGATTGTAAACTGGTTTGAACACTCGGAGCAGGCGTTACCGTTACGCTGAAGCTACACTGTCCGGTATTGCCGCTGCCATCTGTGTAAGCATAGGTCTGGGTGGTAACACCTATCGGGAAATTGGATCCGGAAGGCAGCCCTCCTGTCAGTTGTACCAGGGCCGGGTTCACCGTGCAGTTGTCGTTTACCAATGGCGTATTGTACACCACCGGACCGTGACAATAGCCAACGGTTTGATTACCAGGGCAAAGCACCTGAGGCGCCTGGGTGTCATTGACTTCAATTTGGGCTACCTTGGTTTGGGTGCATTGATAAGCATCTGTGATGGTGGCAGTGTAGGTGCCCGGACACAAGTTGTAGTTGTTAAAACCATTTGCTCCGTTGCTCCAATGTACCTGTACCGGGCCTCCGCTCAGTTGCAGGAGCGACAAGCTGCCGTTGCAGGCATCCACACACGCCACATGTTGTGTAACTGCTTGAAAATCAGCAGGATCCGATACATTCACTTCGAAACTGCACTGGCCGATATTGCCGGAGGCATCAGCATAACGGAAGGCTACAGTGGTTACACCTACAGGGAACGAAGATCCGCTGCTCAGTCCGCTTACCTGCACCAACTGTGTGGGAACGAATGGGCAATTATCCACCAACTGGGGCAGGTTGTAAGCAACAATGGGCTGACAAAATCCTGTTTGGATGTTTTGAGGACAAAAAAGCTGTGGAACAATGTTATCCTGAACTAACAAGGTAGCGGTTCCGGTGCTGGCATTACCGCCAATATCGGTTGCTGTAATGGTAACAGATTGTAAGCCAGTTTGGCCACACTGAAACGCATTGGGTGTAACACTCCATTGTGCAATGCCACAGTTGTCGAAACTACCATTGTCAAATAAACCGGCAGAAACTGAAACATGGCCTGTGGCGTCGAGATCTACTACCGCGTCTTTCAAAAATAGTTGAGGCGGTGTCTGATCATTAACCAGTATGCTGGTTTCC
>JAEUUS010000068.1 GCA_016787545.1 Saprospiraceae bacterium | reverse complement strand
AAATCGGCATATTTTGCCGGGTGTAAGGGCAGGAAAGGTGCGCCAAAGCAGGCCGAGAAGGTAGATTTGGGTTCTTTGATGCCTACCTCGGTACCTGCCACCCTGGCTGTATATCCACTGATGAAATAGTACATAGCCTGTTCCGGTGTTAACCAGGAAATGGGCGGTAGGATGCCATAAGCGTCACAGGTCAGAAAGAAAATGTTTTTTGGATCGCCCATAGCACGGCTTGGCGAAACTGCATTTTCAATGTGGTGAATAGGATAAGATACCCTTGTGTTTTCCGTAATGCTGCGATCTGCAAAGTCAACGGTTCTGGTGCCAGGCAGGAATTTGACATTTTCCAAAATAGCGCCGTGACGAATGGCCTTGAAAATATCAGGTTCTTTTTCTGCGGTCAGGTCAATGGTTTTGGCATAACATCCGCCTTCAAAATTGAACACCTCTCCATTTCCCCATGCGTGTTCATCATCGCCAATGAGTGGTCGGTTAGGGTCGGCACTCAAGGTTGTTTTTCCAGTGCCGGAAAGCCCGAAGAATAACGCAATGTCACCGTCGTGACCAACATTGGCCGAGCAGTGCATGGGTAATGCATCTTTGGTTCGGGTAGGCAACACAAAATTGATTACAGAGAAAATACCTTTTTTGATTTCCCCGGTATACCCGGTGCCGCCAATCAGCAAGCGACGTTTTTTGACGTTAACAATGGCAAAATTGTGTTGGCGGGTGCCATCAACAGCCGGGTCGGCTTTAAATCCCGGCGCGCAAAGCACCGTCCAGCGCGGGTCGAAATTTTCTACGTCATCGGCTTCCGGCCGAATAAACATGTTATAGGCGAATTGATTGGACCAGGGGAATTCTGTCACTACCCGGGCGCGCAGGCGATAGTCCGGGTTGGCGCTGGCATTTGCTTCTACATCCCGCACATACAGGTCTTTTTTGCGCAAATAGCTGCACACTTTACGCCAAAGTGCATCAAATTTTTTCGGTTCAAAGGCAAGGTTGACCTTCCCCCAATTCACTTTGGAAGCCGTAATACTATCCTTTACGATAAAACGGTCTTCAGGAGAACGACCGGTGAATTCACCGGTGTAGATGACAAGTGCACCGGAGTCCGCAAGTTGTCCCATGCCTTTGGCAATAGTATGTTCTACGAGTTCTTCCGGAGTCAGGTTCCAGTATGCATTTTTCCAGTTTTTCAGGCCAAGTTCCTGAAGGTTGGCGTTGGGGTTCTTGATTCCCTGTTCTTGCATAAATTCAGTTTTAAAAGAAGATGGTTAGGCAATGAAGTGCAAAACGTAGGAAGTGGTGGTTTTGCGGGCTCAAAGGTACAACAGCTCCTTTTGCAATTTGCCGTTGCTGGAAATTTACTTAACGGGCTGATTTCAACAGCAACTGTTGGCAGATACCTGCCTTGGTTCTGAGTACAACCCAATACAGGCCATTCGGCCAGGGTGTACAAGGGATGGTTTGCGTACCACTGGTTATCTGGCCGCTCCACCATTTCCTGCCCGAAAGATCAATAATTTCCAGGAATCCATCATGCTCACATTGGATAAAGAATGTGGTGCTGGCAGGATTTGGAATAATTTGAAATACCACTTGCGATTCAGAGGGGTTATCTGTAACGTCAACGGACAATCCATCCCGCATGGAACAATCGGTTTTTAGTCCGGCTTGCAGGAAACGCATCTGAGCCGGGTTAATGCCAGTATTAAATACGGAAGGCGGACCTATCAGGTAGTTAACTGCTGACAAAAATGCAGGTGGCGTACTCCAGTAAAGTGAAGTTTCAGAGGGGATGTCGGAATTGGGGGGTACCAGATTGCCGTTCTGGCTATTGCCTGTTTCCAGATTATTCACGCCTGAAACAATATATAATCCCTGCAAAATGCCCCCCTGCAAGATTTCATTACCCAACACATTATAATACGACTGGTATTCCGGGGAGGTGAAAATGAGTCCGTATCCGCTGGTTCTGTTCCGGAATAGGGTGTTAAAAGGCCCGTTCAATCCATGAGAACCATCCGGACGAATATTTTTACAGATGTTGCCCTCGAAAAGGTTGTAGGAAGGGTAGTTGCCATGAAGAACAATCTCGCCGGCGCCATCATTGGGGAATTCCACCCAATAAGGTTCTGTAGAAAAATTATAGGCTAATACATTTCCATTGGCGCCGCTTTGAAGCAACATGGAGTGCCGCAAATGTTTGAAAATATTATTCTGGACCCGGTTATCACTGGAAGTATATTCGAGTACCACGCCATACCCTTGTCCGCCACCGCCATAGGCAAAGGCATCATGTAAATAGCAGCCATAAATTTCGCAATGAGCGCTGGCATCGAGGGTGAAATGTCCAAAATTACACTGCACGCTTTCCACGCCTGCCAACCAGCATCGCCAGGCATATTCCATAGAAATATTAGAGGTAAAAGGTGCATTCCCATCCAAACGGGTGAGGGAAATACATTCCACACCAGCGTCTTTTAGTGGCAAAACGCGACGTAATCGGGGTTGGGTAGATAGGGGGGCCTGAATGCGCAATGGGTGATTTACGGTGATTTGACCCGGATTTACAGCGGTTACTTCAAGGATTTGTCCGGCGGAACCACGCGCCCAGTCTGAAAAAATTACCAGACTGTCGTTCCAATCCAAACGCAGCAGATCGCCGGTTTGCAGGTTGTGCTGGAGTATTAACTGAGTGTCTCCGGGAATACAAGGAGCTGCCAAAGGCATGGCTTCTGCTGGTGGCGACATTTGCCCGGCAAACCGAATACAGTGTTGGGCGGAGCTGCCCAAATCAAAGTAAAAACGGGTTTGATCAGCACCTGCGCCGCGCAGGATCAGGCTGTCACGCATGTTCAGAGGCCCCTTGAAAAGATAGGTTCCCGCCGGGAAATATATTTCACCTGGCTGGCCGTTTAACGATGCTACTGCCTGGGAAAAAGGCCATTCGTTTGGTGTCAGGCTGTCGCCCTTTCCGCCATAATCCAGTATGTTTCGCAGGTTAGGATAGACAGGCGCCGATGATGGTAAACCACTGGAATTCCAATCACTTTTGCGCTCTGCTGGAACAGTTTGCGCATAAATAAGACAGGGTAATAACAGAATTGGCAGTAATCTTGCGGCGATTTTGACCATAACAAGAGGTTTTGGGCAGAAATGTAACAGCTTTTTGAATTCTTTAACGGATGGTAACGCAACTTGGAGGCCAAGACTTCGTTTCAAGCGTATCCATTTCGGATAAACCGAATAAGTTCAATTTTACATGAGAAAGCATATTTTTTCTTTGATAGCCCTGTTAACCATCAGCACCTGCCTTTGGGCTCAGACCGAACAAGTGCCGGAAAAGAGTGATCCGGAAGCCAAAAAAGTGTTGGATAAAATTCGAAAAAAGTACGATGCCTATAAGACTCTTGATGCGGCATTTACCCTCACTATTGAAGTTCCAGGGGAGGCAAAAGACGTGCAAAAAGGCTCGATTACACAGGATGGGAAAAAGTTCAGACTGGAAATGAGTGATCAAACCGTAGTCAGTGACGGGGTTACAACCTGGGCTTACCAAAAGAAAAGCAACGAAGTGCAAGTCAATGACGCGGATCCCAATGATGCAAACTCTTTAATGAGCCCCAAGGAATTATTAGGTCGATACCAAAAGGGAGATTTCCTTTTTGCTATTTCGGATAAAGTGACAGAAGGGGGGAAATTGCTTACCTTGATCGAATTCAAGCCAAAGAACCGAAATTCTGAGTATTCCAAACTGCGGATTGCCATTGATGAAAAGGCTGGTGCCATCCACAGTGTTAAGGGTTTTGCCAAGGATGGTTCCAGGTACACTTTTGTAATTACCAGGCTTACCCCGAATAAAGCGATTCCTGCTGCTACCTTTAGTTTTGATCCCAAGCAGTACAAGGGGATCAGGGTGGAAGATTTGCGCCTGTGAGTGAAATAAATACGTATAAAAAAAGTCGCAGTAGAGGATGACCTCTATTGTGACTTTTTTAATGCCATGTAGGAGCTTGCGACTCAGTCAACGGCGACAGTGTTACTGCTCAGGCAAATGCATAATACATTAATGCCATGAGGGCAACAGTAACTAAAACAATGACAACCAAGAAGTTGCGGTTGCTTTCGCGGTCTTTTTCGGAGTTTTTCTGGCGTGAGAAATTTTGTTTGATCGACATACGCTACATTTTTTAAAAGGATGGGACTGGAGCAGTTTATCGGACAGCCTGATGAGGCTTGTGCGGGACAAATTTAATGATATGGTAAATAAATTTTAGCACCTTTCAAGACAAAAAAACAGAAATGGATTCAAGATTTGACAATTTCCAGATAACGTAGGCAGAGGCCAAACCCAGCGAAAAAAGGTTTGACCTCTGCTGAAGTCTGTTATGCTAATCCTTTTTCCCTGAATATTCTGTTCAGCCATTTCAACATGGCAAACAACGCCAGTGTTGCGAGGGAAAGCAGCACAAAATTCACCCAGAAAAAGCTGGCTTTATCGTCGTACCTATCCCACATAGTGGCCAAAACCCCACTCATTTTATTACCCAATGAGGTGGCCAATTGCCAGCCGCCCATCATAAGACCCGTTATGTGTCGGGGGGCCATTTTAGAAACCATGGAAAGCCCCATTGGGCTGAGGAATAGCTCGCCTACGGTGATCACGCCGTAAGCCAGGATAATCCACCAGGCAGAGGCTTTTTCTATACCGTTGTGACAAGCGTAAACTGCCATAACAGTAACAAGCGTACTCATGGCAGAAATAAACAATCCCCATCCAATTTTTGCCGGCGTAGTAGGTTCTTTACCTCGTTTGCGTAAAAAACTAAAAAACCAAATGACTAATGGTGTTAGAACAACAACAAAAAATGGGTTAACCGATTGGTATATTTCTGTGGATACGAGGTTCACTTTTTGACCAGCCGGTGGGCGATCGGCTTCAGGTACATTGAGAAAATACGGGTTAAAGGTTTCTGTTTTTACAGGCTTACCATCAGGGCCCTGGGTTGTTCGGAATTGCGCATCATAGGTAGGATAAGCGGCCGTATCCATAGCCACAACCTGCGTCATTTTTAAGGTTTCGGCGGGCTTGGCCACCCAGGTAGGCATTTCACGGTCCGTATAAAATTCAGCCCAGGTGGTCAGGGCGGTGCCGTTTTGTTTGAAAATTGCCCAAAATATGATCACAACAGCGTATATCGACAACAAAACCTTGATTCTGGGTTTGTCTTCCGCTGATGCTTTCCAATAGGTCCACAAGTAAAAAGCGATAACAGGAATACTGCCGAACAGGAATGCATCCGTTGAATCTGTGCCAAAAATATTGCCTGGAATCATCCAGCCTGCTATTCCGGTTACGATGGCCGGTAGCAATACGGAAGATAACATTTGGCCAACCCCCATTTCGCCAGGAACTGCCGGTTGACGAACATCTGCATGGGCGTAATGCCTGGAGCCAATCACAAAAACGATAACCCCAAGAAACATTCCGATACCTGCAGCAGCGAAAGCAGCACCCCAGCCTATATTATGACGCAACCAGGCCGCAAAAAAATTGCAGATAAAGGCGCCAATATTAATGCCCATGTAAAAAATATTATATCCGGTGTCCTTCAATACTTTGTAACGGTCTTCATTGTACAGATTGCCGAGCAAAACAGATATGTTAGGTTTGAAAAACCCGTTTCCCAGAATCATGACAAACAATGACGTGTAAAAAGTGGTCATACTATTGGAAACCGCCAGCATCAAATAACCAACTCCCATTAAAATGCCACCCAGAATAATACTCCTGCGATAACCCAACAGTTTGTCGGCAAGCAAGCCGCCCATAAATGGTGTGATGTAAACCAATGCAATAAAGGTTCCGAAAATATCAGAGGCCTGAGACCGTGTCATGGCCAGTCCTCCATGTTCGGAGTCGGTCATATACAGCATGAAGATGCCGATCATCAGGTAATATCCGAATCGTTCCCAGAGTTCGGTAAGAAACAGATACGGTAATCCGGACGGGTGACTTTTAAACATAAGATTTGTTGATTTTTGAACGAAGCAGAAACTGTTGTGTTCTTTTTACATGCTTGTTATCTGAGTATTTCGACAAGCAATCGGCAAATGTAGTGGCAAAATCAGTTTTTGCAACTTCAATTGAAAAATCAAAAGTGTAATTGCCTCGATTATCTTTGCCCTGAGATTTTCGCAACCAAAACAGTAGGAAGAGTCAAATTGGCAAAGAATTGTTGCTCAAACAGCCATCCGGCAGCTCTTTTTACTTCAAATGCTATTATTGAAAATGCTGAAGAAAATATTGTTTTGTCTGAGTGTGTTCACCATGTTTGCTCTTTCTGCCGCGGCTCAAAATCCCAAAGCGCCAGAAGGACCTTCAACACAGGCGCCTCTGGTGAGTGGCGTAGACAGTGTGCTGATTACAGTTATCCTGAAACATCAACAGGATAAAAACTTGCCGGAAATTCGAAGGATTTTGGAAGCACAGGGTTTTTGGGATATTTTCCCGCCTCAGGATGTTAAGGTGGTGAACTGGACATTAGCTATGGGCCTTGGCCACATTATTACCTTGCAATGTCCGGCCGGCGCGATTCGTCGTTTGAATCTTGCGCTTGAAAATGGCGCCTGGGGCGCTTTCGATACAGAAATTTACCTGACTTATGATTACCAGTCAGTATGGCAGGATTACATCGAGCGCAGGGAGGATGCCAAAGAAGACCGGAATTGATTTTAAACGGTATTAGCGGGTTTTAACCATAGACAAAGGATTGAACCACAGAGTCATGGAGGGCACAGAGGTTTTTTTGAACCACAAAGTCACGGAGGGCACAGAGGTTTTTGAAACCACAGAGTCACGGAGGGCACAAAGGTTTTTTTGAACCACAAAGTCACGGAGGGCACAAAGTTTTTGAAACTATAGCGTCCAGAGGTTTTAAAACTACAAAGTCACAAAGAACACTAGTATAAAAACTTAGTGCCCTTTGTGACTTTGTGTTTCCAACTATTTTTTGTGCGTATCCAACTGCTTAAAAATCAGTAAAATACTCCTTCGCTCTTCGGCCGAAGTTGCGTTCTACCCCGGTAGCATCATGGTAGTTATCGCCATCAATATATTCAGTGGCGTTTCTGTTGTATAGTTTTCGCTCCCATTTTTGATCCTGGATTTCACCACGCGCTGTTGAGTGTAAAGTGATGTAATCGTCGCCAGCCAAAGATGGGTTATAGAACAGGAATTTTACATTGGATTGTTTGGTTTTGGGGAAGCTATAGTACACCCAGATTTCGTATGGGCAGGCGCCTGGTTCATCTTCCACATGTACCACATCATCCGGAGCGCCATATCGCAGGTACGCCCGCCCGCGATCAGTTTCAAAACCATACCTGAAACCGCTGCGGAATTTCTCGTGGACAGCATTTGCCAGCGTCATGTATTTATTGTAGGCACTTTCCGGATCATTTGGGTCCTCCCGAACAAAATGTCTGAAAACAAAAAAGCGCTTGTTTGCAAGGTTGGTATCCCGGTGAACCGCGTTCAATACTTCTGCATCATCGCCTAACACAATTGGAGAAAGGGCCGCAAGCGCATATTTTAGCTGTTTGGCATCTAACTTTTGGGTAAACTGTTGCGTCAGAACTTCTTCTGTGATCTCCTGATCGTTAAAATAGAGATACGGGTTACTGCGCTGGAAGAATTGTGAGCGACTAGCTAATAGCTCGTTGGTACTATTGCGTGCTTCTACTGTGAGGTAATAGTTGCCGCTTTCAAATTTACTGATATCCAATTGTACCAGCATGGCATCTATTGCAGAAGGCTTCTTTCGCTGGCTGCCGGTTGAAACAAGTGTTTTTTCACCATTTCCTTTGTCCTGTTCTACAAAGTATCGTAGTAAGTATTCGCCCTCCATCACACTTTGGTTGGAACGATATATTTCCAGATAAAAAGCCAAACGTGTATTCCCTTTTTCATAAAAACAAAATGGAAGGGGTTCCATATAGTAGCCATTTTTAGTGAATGCGCCCTGCGTATTGTCTTTTTTATATTGGCGCAACAACTGAATTTCCGTCAAATGCAGCTTTTCAGGGAAATAAACCCTAATCGGAGATTTGTAGGAATCTTTGTTTTCAGAAGCGTTGAGATCCTGAACCTGTATTTCCAACTCATAATTGCCAGCCGACACCGGGAAACGTTTGACATCAATGAGGCTCTGAGGCGCATCTACTTCGGGTGATTGAAGGTGATATTTTTCATATTTAACCACTTGCTCTCCGTCTTTTACCATTATTAACACCTCTGCTCCTGCTTGAAGCTTTCCGCTTTCCGTTTTTTGATAACGAATAGAAACTGCAGCGATTTCCAGGTTAACCTCCAGATATGGTTTGTTTTCAGGTGTATTAAAAACTGCATAAGAAACGCCAAGATCAAGTGCCTGAGCGCTAAATGGCAGGCATCCAAGCAACAGCGCAGTGAGATATGATGTGAGTGTCAGGTTTTTCATGACTGAAAATGAGTTTGGTGAAAATGGGCCCCAATGCATTGGTTGATGTACTGAGGTAATCGGTTCAAATGTACCTACTCTGGATAGGCAGAATTTAGACAATTATGTGCATAAGTCAGGATTCAGGTGTGCGTGACTGTAGGCAAATTACGACCTTTTTTTGAGATAAATGGCATTTTTAGACCAATCAGACTTCCGGCAATTCAAAATATAAGCCTTGAAATCTAACTTTGACAGGTTATGAATTTTTTACGCTTAAGGCGTTCCAGGACCACCAGATTGCTGCTACGCCAATCAAGGCAAAAGCCATGGGAAGGTTCCAGGCTTTAGCAATAAAACCGATCAGTACCGGTCCTCCAAAAAAGCCTACCATGGCAAAGGTGTTCATCGTGGCCAAACCGGCGCCTTCTGCCATGCCAGGCACTTTTGAAGCTGCGGCATATAATATAGGTGCGCCTAATGAAACACCGGCGCCAACCAGGGCAAACCAAAATAAAGCCAAAGGCATGACAGGAAAAAAGGCGAGTAACAGCAACCCGGCTGCGGCGATTGCGCCACCTGCACGGAGCATTTTGGGAGCGCCAAAATTTGCAATCAGTCCATCTCCAAAAAAACGACCGGCAGCCATACAAAAAGCATAGGCAGAAAATCCCCAACCAACAGCGTATTCTTCACTATGTACCACATCCCTTAGGAAAACAGCCGACCAATCCGCCATGGTACCTTCTGTGATATTGGTGCAAAGGCTAAGCAGTATGATAATCCATAGTGCAGAACTTGGCCAGGTGAATTTTTGTCCACCCTGGGTGCGACGTTCCTCCTTTTGCCTGGATTCCAACGGTAATAAATCGGTTTTTATCAGTAAAACAAGTAACAAAACCAGAACAGCAATCGCAGCAGACCATAAAGACGGCACTATGCCAAATCCGATCGCAGTACTGCCCAGTGCCGAGCC
This sequence comes from Saprospiraceae bacterium, assembly GCA_016787545.1. Classification (GTDB taxonomy): domain Bacteria; phylum Bacteroidota; class Bacteroidia; order Chitinophagales; family Saprospiraceae; genus M3007. Next base: position 3,743 of record JAEUUS010000068.1, on the reverse strand, counting down.
GGTCATGGCGCCTGCCGACCACAAGCCGTGGCTGGTTGACATAATCCGGATTTGATCCCTAATTTCCAGCATGGAAGCGCAGGTGTTGATGGCTACATTCACCGTTGCAAAGCCGGCGCCGGCCATAAAAAGCGCAATACCAAGCAGGAATACATTTGGAGCGAGCATCGGGAGGGTGAAAAAGGCAGCCGTTACTGCCAGACTAAGCAGCGCTGCAGCCGGGGCGCCGAGCCTGTGAAGAATCGGGACAGAAAATGGGTTCATGATTAATACTCCTCCCTGAAGAGAGAGCAAAAGCAGACCCAGTTCTGCCTCATCCAAACCGAATTTGTGTTTTACAAATGGAATCATGGCAGCCCAGGTGCCGAATAAAACACCTTGAGCAGCAAATACCAGACCGATGGTTCTGGAGGTGCGGTGACGAGCGTAGGAAATCAGGTGACCAATCATAAGGCAAAAACAAAACGGCCTCCGAATTGGTCGGAAGCCGCTTTGTGAGGGCAAATATAAAGGTATCCCTGATGGAATGGGTATGGTTACGTTGCCGGATTGTTTTCTGGGCCGGATACCTCTTATATCACGTTAACGTTTGAATTTTTCCGTTCGCTTTTCTCCAATGAACAAGGTGTATTCACCTTTGGGCAGGGTTTCAATGTTTAAAAACCATTCTGCACATTTTGAGGAAAAACATTTCTCAATGACGGCTTCACCAGCTGCGTTGCATACCTTGATTTTCAGGCATTTCATAGGCATTTCATCAGCAACCAGATAAATCCTTTTTTGCGAAAAAACCACCTTGATGTCGAGAGGATCACCTCCGGCATTCATAGCTAATTCAGTGGTTTCAGAAGAGGTGGCTGGCATACATTCGCAGTTGTAACTGCCGCCGGTGCTTGGATATCCTGTTGCCTGAACTTGCGTCAGAGACAGGGAAAATGCGAGTAAGGCAAAAAGTTTCGTTTTCATATTTCAAAGCTTTAATCGTTGTAAAAAGTCGGTTCGATAGACAAAGGTTCAGTCAAAGAGGTTGCACTGTGGGTGGTAAAAACGATGGATTGTTGAATTATCCCGATGAACAACCATTTTCAGGTTCCAAATAATTCCAGCACTTATCAGACTTTTGAGCATTGCAATTTGTAACACATTACACACATTAACCATGAAATTATTCACCACCTTCGTTTTCAGCCTTTGGTTAACCTGCTTAGGCGCTCAACGCTCTGTTCCTGCTGATACAACTTTCATCCGTGCCCATTACACTAAAAGAGAGGTAATGGTTCCCATGCGGGATGGGAAAAGTTTGTTTACGGCAATTTATACGCCAAAGGATCAGTCCAAAACATACCCCATCATCATCCGGCGTACACCATATTCCTGTTCTCCCTATGGAGCAGACAGCTATCCATTTACCTTTCAAAATATGAACCTGGCCAGGGCCGGTTACATATTTGTCTTTCAGGATGTTCGTGGGAAATATATGAGTGAAGGTGAGTTTATGGATGTTCGTCCATTCAATCCAAAACCAGCCTCAAAAAACGAGGTTGATGAAGCTACCGATACCTATGATACCGTGGATTGGCTTTTAAAAAATGCGGTGAATAACAATGGAAGGGTAGGGGTAATGGGTATTTCTTATCCCGGATTTTATGCAACCATGGCTATTTTGGCGGGCCACCCTGCCATCAAGGCCGTTTCGCCGCAAGCGCCGGTAACAGATTGGTTTATCGGCGATGACTTCCACCACAACGGAGCATTTATGTTGATGGACGGGTTTTCCTTTTATTCCGGATTTGGCAAACCACGTCCGAAGCCAAGCACGGAAGGTCAGCCTGGTTTTTCAGCCTGGAATACACCAGATAATTACGATTTCTACCTAAAGGCGGGCGCTTTGCGCAATTTTGGCGACAAATACGGCATGAACCAAATCCCTTTCTGGAAAGATTTGATGTCTCACCCCAATTACGATGCCTGGTGGAAGGCCCGAAACCCGCGTCCGCATTTGAAAAATGTGAAACCTGCTGTTATGACGGTTGGGGGCTTGTTTGATGCGGAAGACTGCTGGGGCGCCTGGAATACTTACAAAGCGCTGGAAAAGCAGAATCCAACAACCCAATCCAATCGTGTGGTGATGGGCCCATGGGTACACGGCGGCTGGGCACGTGGCACCGGAGAAAAACTCGGCAATGTTCAATTCGGCTCGGCAACCAGCACTTTTTATGAAAAAGAAATTGAAGTCAAGTTTTTTGAATATTACCTGAAAGATCAGGGAACAATGGATCTGCCGGAGGCTTATGTTTTTGAAACGGGAAGCAATCAATGGAAAACCTATGAATCCTGGCCTCCCCAAGGCGCTACACCACAAAAATTCTACTTTCAACCGAAAGGCAAACTCTCCTCACAGGCGCCGGCAGAAGCAAATGGTTTCGACCAATATGTGAGTGATCCTTCCAGGCCGGTTCCTTATACCGAAGATGTTCATCTCCGCCGCACACGGGAGTATATGACAGACGACCAGCGTTTTGCTTCCCGCAGACCTGATGTATTGGTTTATGAAACAGAGGTGTTGCAGCAGCCGCTAACAGTAACAGGCACAGTGATTGCCGATTTGTGGACCAGTTTGAGCACCACTGATGCCGATTTTGTGGTGAAACTCATTGATGTTTACCCGGATACCTTAAAGTCAGAATCCAGAGAAGTTCCTCTTGGCGGGTATCAAATGCTGGTAAGAGGTGAAATTTTTCGTGGTCGATACCGGGAAAGTTTTGAAAACCCCAAAGGTTTTGAGCCAAATGCTATTACACAGGTCAAATTTGAACTGCCGGATGTGTCGCATACCTTTTTGCCCGGACATACCATGATGATTCAGGTACAAAGCAGCTGGTTCCCATTGGCAGACAGGAATCCACAGCAATTTATTGATATTTACCAGGCAAAAGACGAGGACTTTGTGCCTTGTACCATTCAGATGCACCGCGGCGCCCAACATGCGTCGGGTGTAATTTTACCCATATTGAAACCATGATTAACAGATTCCGTATCGTTTTTTTCCTGGCTATCGGGCTTTTGGGCGCGCCAATGCTGCTGGCACAGGTTCCCGTAGAACATGATTTTCATTTTCCTGCGGTTCCAACAAGTTGGGATGAAGGACTGCCTATGGGAAATGGCTGGCTGGGTTGCCTGATTTGGCAAAAAGGGGACCATTTAAGGATGTCGCTGGATCGCGCCGACCTTTGGGATGAGCGACCCATGGCTGGGTTGGATCGTGCGGAGTTTTCTTATGCCTGGGTGCTTGAACAGGTGAAAAAAAAGGAATACGGCATTGTTCAGCAGTATTTTGATGCGCCATACGAGCAACAGGCCGGGCCCACCAAATTGCCTGGTGGCGCTTTGGAGATACTGCTACATGGGGAAAAGCCTGTCGGGGTTCATTTGTCGTTGTCGCAGGGACTAACCACCATCAACTGGGAGCAAGGCAAACGCCTGGAAACCTTTGTGCACGCCACCAAACCGGAAGGCTGGTTTAGAATTAGTGGGTTTCCTATTACACAGGAGGTGTTGAAACTGGCGCCTCCGGAATACAAACGAATGGTTTCTGAACAGGATAAGGCTAATTCGGTGGAAGGCAGCGATTTATCCAGGCTGGGTTATCCGCAAGGCATTTCTGTAGGAACCGGCAAGGAATGGTGGTACCGTCAGGAGGGCTGGAATGGCTTTTATTATGAGATTGCGGTGGCTATGCGCCG
>JAEUUS010000036.1 GCA_016787545.1 Saprospiraceae bacterium | reverse complement strand
GTAGCGCTCAATACCGGACAAATTAAAACCGGTTCCGCCTCTCGCTCAGACCGGATCGCCAAAAACAACCAACTGCTCCGCATTGAAGAAGAACTCGGCGATGCAGCTACGTATTTGGGAAGAGCGATTTTTGGGGTGTAGGGGTTATTTGGGTCATTTTTGAAGTCATTTAGGTCATTTTTGAAGTCATTTAGGTCATTTTTGAAGTCATTTGGGTCATTGGGGATATTAACCAGTGATTCAGGTGGTTCAAAAATGGCCTTTTTTGTTCAACACGCGGATCGGGACCTACACAAGCCTGGCTACACACAATTCTCTTGTCCAGAGGTTAAGCACGCATTCTGGCTTGTGTAGGTCCCGCTGCGCGGGATGACAATCCACGTTGAACTTATTCTTCCCAAATAACCCCCAAATGACCCCTAAATGACCATCTAAATGACCATCTAAATGACCACTAAATGTCTCTTAAATGTCCCCTAAATGACCCCCAGCCCCCTTAAATCCCCCTTACCGCCCAAACAGCGAACGCTAGAAACGGAAGCGTAGATGCAATGACTTTCACATTAGCGCTGAGCAGACCAGACAGCAGAATAAACAGCACTAAAATGCCGGGTAATACCAACCCGATGTACACCCATCGGCGATTGGGGCTGGGTTGAAAGGCCTGATAGATGAGTACAATCAGCCCCAGAAATGGTAGCAGAATCAAGGGGTGTGAGAAGTTGTCGCTGGCGCTGTTGCGTTGACTGAACACCTGAATAGCAGCTTCAAACAGGAAAGAAGATTGGTTGGCGCCCCATTCCATGTAGCAAAGGAAGAAGGAAACCACCGTTAGCAGCAAGGGTAGTTTTTTCATACAAAAGGATGGATGTGATAAATCTGCACCAAACCTATGGCTGCCAGAAAATCACCCGCTCCGCTTTTCGACGAAGATTGCAAATGTTTCGCTCCAGTGAGTACATTCCGGTAAACTCCAACCCAATCCCCTACCCAACGCCAACTCAAACACCCAGACACTCAAACACCCAAACACTCAAACACTCCAGCTTCGTTACAGCATTTTCCTGCGCTGCATCACCCAGTACAGCCCACCTGTGATGAGTCCGGCCATCACTACTGTGAGGTAAAAGGCCCAGGGATGTTCGGGTATTCCATTGGGGATATTCATGCCCAGGAAAGAGGAGATGAGTGTTGGCACCATCAGTACCACCGTGATAATAGTGAGTCGGTGGATTACCTGGTTCAGGTTATTGGAAATAATGCTGGAATAGGCATCCATGGTGCCATTCAAGATGTTGGTGTACACGTTGGCCATGGAAAGCGCCTGAGAATTGTCGATGATAATGTCTTCAAACAAATCGCTCAGATCTTCGTCGCCGTTGATATGCAGGAAGTCGGTGCGTTTCATTTTCATTTTGAGCAACTCATTGGCACTCAAAGAATTTACAAAATACACCAGACTTTTTTCGATAGATAGCAGTTGACGCAACTCGGCATTCCGGCTGCTGTTCATAAGTTCCTTTTCAATGCGGTTACGGCGCAGATTGAGCGTTTTCAGACAGGAAAGGAAGTGGTAAACATTTTGCTCCAGGATTTGGAGTACGAAACGTTTTTCATCTGCCGGATTGAAATCCCGCACATTGTTGGCTAAGAACTTTTCCAGTACCGGCGTTTCAAAGGCAGAGATAGTCACCACGTGTTCGATGGTGAGCAAAATGCCGATCGGAACAGTGATGAAATATGCCTCATTTTCGGTAGAGGCATTTTTGTTTTTAACAGGCGTATTGATCAGTACAAAACGCACATCGCCATCGCGTTCGTAACGGGCACGTTCGTCGAGGTCGAGGGAGTCGGTTAAAAAAGCGGGGTCGAAATCGAACCGGCGGGCAAAGTCATCCAGCTCGTCGGGCGCGAATGGAGGGGTCAGGTGCACCCAGCAACCTGGATCCGGCTCGGTCAGTTCGACCAGGCGACGTTTTTCTCGTGTATAATAACGGGTCACTGTCCATCGAGCAGGTTATTGGTGAGCAAATAGGAATCAAGGTGCAAACTTACGGCAGGAAATTGAGCGTGCGGCGGCAAAACGTGATTTGGCGAAAAAAATTTCTTTGGCGAAAAATTTTATTTGGATAATTGTTCACGCTTGGTCATTATGCCAAATAAATAACACCATCTGGCGGTTTTTGGTTAATAACCGGAACAATTATGGATTTTAACGATCAATTTTTTCAGGTAATGGAGAAAAGCCTAAAATAAACTTCATATCATTGCGCTGGATTTCACCCGAAAGCAAAAGAAACTGCCGCCGAACCGATTTTAATAACACTATTTGACCCGCAAGCATTTTTAGAAGCGAACACTATATTTTATTCGGCCTGTTGCCTTGTACGCTCCTCCCATGTATACTGCCCGGCCACTTTGCGCTTCCCTGATCAGCCTTTCCATTGTTGCTTGCGCATCATTCGCCGAATAGCTTGAAAAGATTTTGGGGAGTTTCAGCGATTATTTCAAACATTATGCGGTTTGGTATGCAGCGTTTTTGTCAGATGTTGAATCTGGCAAGCCAGATTTGGGTATTTCTGAATTGGAGAGAATTTTCTTTGACCATAAACAATTATCACGCAATCAAACCTTTCTATTATGAGCCTTTTTACACCCCGCGCCGTGTTTAGCCTTTTGTGGGCGGCGGTTTCCAGCCTTCCACTTGCGGCTCAGCAATCCAATCCAACGCTTGACGCCCTCAAAAAGCGTCATGTAATTACTGCAGAATCCGCCCAGCAGGTTCTTGTATTTACCAACCTGATCCCCAATGAAACCTATGGTTTGTTGGTGCCCGGGGGAGAAGCCTGCCTGGTTCAATGCATGCCTGAAATAACGGTTCTCACCCCTAACACACAGGTACTGAGTTACAACCCGGTTACCCATCACCTGAAGTTTGTAGCTTCTGCCGCCAGCATGCAATTCCAGCTGGATTATCCATGCACCTGGGATCCTGCTAATCCGCCACGACATTTCGTGAGTATCATGCGTGTAGGGGAAAAGAAAAAAGGCCCAATTCCAGGTTCTCCGGATGCTGTGCTTGATGTTTCCGGAGGTAGTGCAGAAGAGTTAATCAAAGACGTTTTTATAGGTGGTAATTGTTTTGACGTAACAAATGTAACTTTTTCCGGTCTTGGTGATCAGATTGGGCAATTTACCAATGGTTTAACCAATATCGGGTTTTCCAGTGGCGTAATTATGGCCACAGGGGGTATCAACGTGGCCCCCGGTCCAAACGACTCAGATGGCGCCAGCGCAGGCCACGGCATTGCAACGCCTGACCCGGATTTGCAGAATCTGTCTTCTGGCGCTTTGTTCGATATGGCCAATATTGAATTCGATTTTACACCAACCCAATCACCACTCACCTTCGAATTCGTTTTTGCCTCTGAAGAATACTGTGAGTATGTGAATACCGCTTTCAACGACGTATTTGGCTTTTTCATTTCCGGCCCAGGTATTTCCGGAACGCAAAACCTCGCGGTAGTTCCGATGTCCAATACGCCAATCACGATTAATACCATCAACCACATTACCAATTCCGGGTATTATGTACACAATACTCCGGCAACAGGAAACAACTGCGGAACCATCCCGCCGGCAAACGGACCAGCAGTGCAGGAAGTGCAGTACGATGGTTTTACCCGCAAAATGGTAGCGGTTGCAACCGTTATTCCGTGTTCCACATACCACATTAAACTGAAAATTGCCGACGTGGGAGATGGTGTATGGGATTCGGCAGTATTTCTCAAAGCCGGTTCGTTTGATGGTGGCGGTAACGCATCCATCGACTGGTTAGTAAATGGACAGACGGATGTAGATGAAGTAACCGAAGGTTGTGGAACAGTTGAACTGTTGATCGACAGGGTGGGTTCCAATCCCTCGCTGCCATTGCCGGTGTCATTTACCATTACCGGAACAGCCATCAATGGCGCGGATTATGGTCCCATTTCCGGAACCTATACCATCCCGGCTGGACAGGATCAGTTAACCATCCCGGTAAACATCGTAAACGACCTCATTCCGGAAGGTGCGGAAACCGTTATTCTTACCCTGAATAACCCATGCTCTTGCCTGAATCCACAGGAAATTCTGACCATTCTGGACTACAGCCCTTTGATGCCATTGCCTGATACCGTGGAAATTTGCGGCCCGGGCGTTGCAACAGTAGGCGTTACCGTTGAAGGTGGCGTTGAACCCTACACCTACCAATGGAACACCGGAGGAACGGATCCAACCATTACGCCTTTTGTCAGTTCGCCAACCACCTATACCGTTACGATAACGGATGCCTGTGGCAAAACCAGCACGGCAAGGGCAAGGGTGAATATTAACCAGCCCCCGGTAGCTTTGCTGTTAGGCCCCGGCCCACAAATTTGTCCGGGACAAACCGCTATTCTCAATATCAATTTTACCGGAAACGGTCCGTTTGAAGTTACCTATAACTTTAACGGTGATCCACAACCACCGCTTACTGATATTGTGGACGACCCATTCGCCTGGGCAGTAGATGAAGCCGGCTCTTATCAAATTACAGGCGTTATTGACGGCAACGGGTGTCCGGGCTCGGGTAACGGCACGGTAGTGGTAACCCCTTCCAATCTGGATCTAACCGGCGTGGCGTCTAATGTGCCTTGTGCCGGCGCACCTACCGGAAGTATTAACACCACCGTGGCTGGTGGCCAGGGCCCATTCAACTACGCCTGGGCAGGACCTGCACCGGTTGGAAATGTTGCCGACCCTACCGGATTGGTGCCTGGCAACTATACCGTGACCGTAACAGACGGTTTTGGCTGTACAGATACCCAAACCTTCCCGATTTTCTCACCGCCTGCGATCGCGCCAAGTATTGCTTCCGTGCAGGGGGTGAACTGTTTTCTCCCTTCAGGTGGAACCATTAACCTTACGGTATTGGGAGGAACTCCGGGATATAGTTATTTATGGACTAATGCCGCAACCGTTCAGGATCCGCAGAATTTGACGGCTGGTGTTTATACCGTTACCATTACGGACATGAACAACTGTACCGTAACCTCTTCTGCAACCGTACCGGGCGATTTTGCTGCCCCAACGGCTGTTACATCACCACCCAATGCGCTTACCTGCAGCGCTCCCGCTGTTACGTTGGATGGTACAGGATCCAGCAGCGGACCTAATTTCAGCTACAACTGGGTAGGCAGCCCCGGCAATGTTGTTTCAGGCGCCAATACCCTGAATCCAGTGGTAAATCAGGCCGGAACCTACATTTTGACGGTGCAAAACACCAATAATGGTTGCACAACAACAGCAACATCTACGGTAACTGCGAACAACGCTCCGCCCACTGCTTTGGCCGGACCGGATAATACCCTTACCTGCGCCATTACCAATGTAACCCTTGACGGGTCAGGGTCAAGTTCCGGAGGTAATTTTACCTACTTGTGGACGGCCTCCGGAGGCGGTTCTATTTTGGGTGGAGAAAATACG
>JAEUUS010000006.1 GCA_016787545.1 Saprospiraceae bacterium | reverse complement strand
GGCATCCATGGGTGCTGATATGGCGGACATTAACAACGACGGCTATCCGGAAATTTTCACTACCGAGATGTTGCCCGGAGATGAAACCAGGCTGAAAACCAGTACACAATTTGAAAATTACAATATTTATTCCCTTAAGCTTAAGAGCGGTTTCTACCATCAGTACATGCAAAACTGCTTGCAACTGAACAACCGCGACCATACCTTCAGCGATATCGCCTATTATGCCGGTGTAGCTGCCACAGATTGGAGCTGGGGCGCTCTGATGTTTGATGCCGATAATGACGGTTGGCGGGACATCTACGTCTGTAACGGCATTTATAAGGACGTTATAGACCAGGATTTTATCGACTTTTTTGCAGACGAGGTGGTGCAGCAAATGGCGCTCACCGGCAGAAAAGAACAGATCAATGAGGTCATTTCCAGAATGCCCTCTGTTCCGGTGCTGAACAAGGCCTTCCGCAATGGCGGCAACCTGAAATTTGAAGACAAAGGACTCGATTGGGGCTTTACCACACCATCATTCTCCAATGGCGCCGCTTACGGCGATCTGGACAACGATGGCGACCTGGATCTGGTGGTGAACAATGTGAACATGGAGTCGTTCCTGTATCGCAACAATGCGCGTCAGGCCATACAAAACCACTATTTAACCCTTAAACTGAAAGGAAAAGATCAAAATACCTACGCCATTGGCGCTCAGGCATTTTTGCACCGTGGTACGGAAAAACTCAGCTTTCAACTAATCCCAAGCAGAGGATTCCAATCCTCGGTAGATTATGCCATGGTGTTTGGATTAGGAGAAAACCCGGCCATTGACTCGCTGGTTATCATCTGGCCCGATCAGAAAAAATCGGTAGTCCCCCACCCTTCCGCTGATCAGACCCTTACCCTCGCCTGGGAAGAAGCCCGGGAAGATTATGTTGGTAGAGCGGATTTGGCTGCTTCGAACACCTTTTTTAAAGAGATACCTTCTGATTTCCCGGAGAGCAATGAAGATCCCTTTGCAGATTTTTATCAGGAAGGATTGAGTTACCACATGGTTTCCCGCGAAGGTCCAAAATCAGCTGTCGCGGATGTAAATGGTGACGGATTAGATGATGTGTTCATTGGCGGACCAGCCGGGATTCCGGGGCGCTTGTACCTGCAAAATAAACAGGGAAAGTTTACAGAAAGCAGTCAAAAAACTTTCATAGCAGATTCTACTTTTGAGGACACGGCTGTTTTGTTTTTTGACGCAGATAAAGACAAGGATATGGATCTGGTTATTGGGGCAGGTGGCAATCATCAGCCTCCAGGATCCAAGTATTTGTTGTTGCGACTTTACCTCAATGATGGCAAGGGAGGGTTTGCGCTTGCGCCCACTCCTCTGCCTAAAAATGGTTTTAATACTGCCTGTTTAATTGCATTGGATTTTGATGATGACGGAGACCAGGATCTGTTTGTGGGCAACCGATCTTTACCACAAGTGTATGGTATGCCGCCACGACATCTTTTACTGGAAAACGATGGTATTGGAAATTTCCAGGAAGTAGCGAAGGATAAAGCGCCCGAGTTCAACATGCTTGGTATGGTTACAGATGCGCGCTGGGCAGACATGACTGGAGATGGCAATCCGGAACTGGTTGTGGTGAGTGAATGGCGTCCGCCGCACATATTCCAGGCTAATCAGGGTAAACTTGGGCTGATGAAAACCAATTTGGAGCAATATTCAGGGTGGTATTATGCCCTCGAAACTGCTGATTTGGATGGAGATGGCGATCTGGACCTGGTATTGGGTAATCGTGGAGAGAATTTTTACCTGGCTGGTTCTAAGGAGGCTCCCATTCGGTTTTGGGTCAATGATTTTGACGGAAATGGCGTGGTAGATAAAATCATGACCAGAAGTATCGGCGGAAAGGATATGCCGGTGCCCATGAAAAAGGAATTAACAGGGCAAATTCCAAGTTTGAAGAAAAAATCCCTCAAACATGTTGACTACGCACAAAAAGCGATTCAGGACTTGTTTCCGAAGGAAATTTTAAAAAAATCAGTGGTCATGGATGGCAACTTTTTCTCCACATCTGTTGCTTTGAATAATGGAAATGGCCAGTTTGAAATGAGGATTCTGCCCAGAGAAGTTCAGTTTTCAAGTGTACGGGCAATTTGGTGCGGGGATGTAAACCGGGATGGCCACCCGGATTTGATTATGGCCGGGAACGATTCCGGATTTATGCCACAGTTTTCAAAACTGGATGCCAGTTTTGGACACACCTTGATTAATGACGGCAAAGGAGGATTTCAATGGGTAGCGCCGGGCATTTCAGGCTTCAGTATCTTAGGAGAAGTCAGGTCATTAAAAGGGATTAGGTTAAATGTAAAACCTGGCCTGATTGCACTCTTGAATGATAAAAAACCGCTTATATTTGAAATAAACAATTGATTTTTAATACTTTAAACATTGAAACTATGAATCAAAATTCCTTAAAATTTATTTTCACACTTTGTTGCTTCTGCTTTTTAAATACGACCATTTCTATGGGGCAGGTATCCCTGCTAAAGGGTTATTATCTTGCCAAGCCAGATAGTGCCAGGGTCGAAGGTTATTTCCATCTTATGGATTACATGTTTGGCTTTGTGGGTTATTATGAATCTGATAAGAAGGAAAAACAAAAGGATTTGACCCCTAATGATGTTTATCTGATTGAAACTGAGCAAGGGAATCTGATATTGCCGGTCAGTGTCAAACACAAAGAAGGAGTAAATTCCATTTTTGTCAACAAGATCTTGGCGTCAGATATCACCCTTTTTGAAGGCAAGATTTTAGGAAAGGAGGACGTTTATTTTGTGAAGCATGATACTGCCACTACGCTTTCCAGAATTAATAAAAGTGCCACCAAAACTTTTTTGAGTGTTTATATGGGAAGTCAATGTGGCCCCCAAAACGATATAAAGTACACCCGAAGTGGTTTGATGTCTGCATTTCGGCAATATGCCAGGTGCAAAGGATTTCAAGTTGAAAAGCCTGCCAGAAATCGCTTTTTACTAGATATTTCAGTTGGGGTACATTTGGGTTATTATACCAGCAAACCAGACGTGGCAGGTTTTTACAGCCACAACTTTAATACGGTCAATAATTGGTTAGGTGGCGGTGAGTTGCAAATTGAGGTCTTGCGAAAACTGTATCTCCGATCTGGTTTTTACACAGAAAAATTCACTTTACTAAAGGAAGAGGGAGCATTATTCTCGTACACATTTCGTGGATGGCCGTTTAGGTTTACTGATCCGTTCCAATTTAGTTATAAAAGCTATGAAATACCAATTGAGTTGGTGTGGTATGCAAATAAGACAAGGCGCATCTCTCCTCTTTTTGGAGTTGGTATTTCCTACGTTAAAAGTACCAACCCCATCATAGAAAAGCAATTTATTCGCCCCATTGACTACGATCCAGACTTTTACAGTTTCACATTAGAGGATATCCTACATAGTCTGGATAGTAAACTTACAGTAAGATCCAAATGGAATCGAGCCTTGCAAATACGGTTAGGGGCCATTTTCCGGTTTAAAAACAACTCTTTTCTGGAAACAAGTGCACGATATATGAAAAGACAGGAGTTTTTTGATCTGACAACACCTGTCTTCTATGGAGAAGAATCCATTACCCACCGAAATTGGTTGGACTTTTCATTAAGCTATCACTTCCCACTGGTTTACCAAAAGCGAATTTGAAGATGCGTTTATTCAAACAATTGATCCTTGGTTTCACGCTGCCCATTTTCATGCTGGGCTGTAACAAGGAGTCTGTCCAATCTTCACGTTTCCAACTCCTTAGAAAAGACGCTACAGGGATTGACTTTAACAACAAACCCGTACAAAACAATGAAATCAACGTTTTCAACTACATGTACTTCTTCAACGGAGGTGGTGTGGCAGGAGGTGATTTTAATCAGGATGGTTTGATTGATCTGTTTTTTACAGCCAATATGAGCCCTGATAAATTGTTTATCAATACCGGAGCACTGCATTTTAAAGACGTTACCAACCAGGCAAACATAAATCCGAATCCGTTCCCTGCAATTACCTGGAAAACAGGCGCATCTGTGGTTGACATCAATCAGGATGGACTGCTGGATATCTATGTTAGTCAAGTGGGCGACTACAAGGCCATCAAAGGCAAAAACCGCCTACTGGTTTGTCAAAAAATTGAAGCCGGTGTGCCGGTTTTTGAAGACAAAGCAGCGGATTATGGACTTGATTTGGTAGGGTTTGGCACTCAGGCAGCCTTTTTTGATATGGATGGCGATGGCGACCTGGATCTGTTTCAACTCAATCACTCCCTGCACCAAAACGGCACTTTTGGGCCCAGAAAGCAATACGAAGGCACCTTCCACCCATTGTCGGGCGATAGAATATTGGAAAACCGTCAGGGTAAATTCGTAGATATCACCCCGCAAACAGGCATCAATAGTACTGTAACCGGCTATGGATTGGGCATTGCACTCAGTGATCTGAATCTGGATGGATGGCCGGATATTTACATTGGAAACGACTTTC
>JAEUUS010000727.1 GCA_016787545.1 Saprospiraceae bacterium | reverse complement strand
CCGCACCAGTGAACCGCTGCACCACGAAACTTCTCAGGATTTTTTCCGTAAACTCTTTGAAAACAAGGAATTTATTGAAGAAACCACCGAACAATACTATGATGAATCCGTTGGCCAGTTTTTGGCCGATCGTTACATCGTAGGCACTTGTCCGGTGTGCGCCAACCCGGATGCCTACGGAGACCAGTGCGAAAAATGTGGTTCTTCGCTCAGTCCAACCGACCTCATTGAACCTAAATCCATGCTGAGTGGTTCCGTACCGGTGAAGCGACCAACCAAGCATTGGTTTTTGCGCTTGGATCAGCATGAAAACTGGCTTCGTGTGTGGATTAATACCGGGGTAGCAGATCATAAGCCATTGCACAACGCCGCCGACTGGAAAAATCACGTGGTAGGCCAGTGCAATTCCTGGCTTGATCAGGGCTTGCAACCCCGGGCAATGACCCGCGACCTGGACTGGGGCGTAGATGTGCCGCAGGAAATTCCGGGTTCAGAAGGTAAAAAACTGTATGTGTGGTTAGATGCGCCAATCGGGTATATCTCCGCCACCAAGCAATGGGCTGCTGACCATGGTAAGGATTGGGAACCATACTGGAAATCAGAGGATACAGCACTCATTCACTTCATTGGTAAGGATAATATTGTATTTCATTGCCTGATTTTCCCGGCCATCCTGAAAGCTCATGGCGGCTTTATTTTGCCGGAAAATGTTCCTGCAAACCAATTCCTTAACCTGGAAGGCCGCAAGTTGTCGACTTCCAAAAACTGGGCGGTTTGGGTGCATGAATTTTGTGAGGAATTTGCCGGACAGGAGGATGTGCTGCGGTACAATATGATCAAAAAAATGCCGGAGCAGAGTGATTCGGAGTTTACCTGGAAAGGTTTTCAGGAAACCAACAACAACGAATTGGTGAATAACCTCGCTAATTTCGTTAACCGGGTATTGGTGCTGAACCAGAAATACTATGACGGGGTACTGCCAAGAATTGATGAAAACCGGTTGTTTCGAAGCGGCTGGAATCAGGAAAATGAAGGTCAGTACAATGAAGAGCTTCGTGAGCTCCACAACAAATTGCAGGAAATAGGCGCTGCCATCAAGCGGTATGAACTGCGGGAGGCGCTCCGGATCCTGATGGAAATTTCCAGTGCCGGCAATGCACTGTTGCAATTTAATGAACCCTGGAAAACCGTAAAAGATGATCCGGAAACCGTAAAAGTAGTGATGAACCTTGCGGTTCAATACGTTGCCGCTTTATCGGTAGTCATTCGCCCATTTATGCCGTTTTCTGCAGATAAACTCAGGAAAATGCTAAATTTGGGGCCTTTGCAGGATAACGGGGATTTGCTGGACATCCTGAATGAACTCGTGGAGGGTAACCCTATCGTACCGGCTAATCATGCCTTAAATCAACCGGAACACCTGTTTAGTCGTATTCCTGACGAGGTAATTGATCAACAAATAGCAAAACTTACGCAAAACGACGCTGCCCAGGCGCCAACTGCACAACCAGCCGTTACTGTGGAACCAGCTGAATCCCAACATACACCGCTTGCTCCGGTCATTCAATTTGACGATTTCGCCAAATTAGACCTGCGCACAGGTACTATACTCACTGCCGAAAAAATGGAGAAGTCCAAAAAGCTGCTCAAACTGAGTGTGGATCTGGGTTTTGAAATCCGTACCATTCTATCCGGCATTGCTGAACATTTCAGTCCGGAAGAAGTTATTGGCCAGCAGGTTGTGATTGTAGCCAATCTTGCCCCCAGGGTGATGATGGGTATCGAATCGCAGGGCATGATCCTGATGGCCGATGCTCCCAACGGCAAGCTGAGTTTCGTTAGTCCACAGGCAGGTTGGCTGAATGGCATGGGCGTGAAGTAATCAGTATTTGCGGCCGTTTAACCAAGTTTTCACCGCATAGTGGAATAAACTTCCATTATATTTGTTGTTCAAAATTAGCGCTCAATGTCTATTTACACTGCATATGACGAAATTGCCAGCTTGCTTGCTCAACTGGCTCCGGCTAAGGTTCTTGCCTTTCAAGCATCAAAGGAAATGCAGGATCGATTAGAATTACTAATCGAAAAATCGAAAGAGGGAGCATTGACAGTCAGAGAAAAAGATGAACTGGACCACTATATTGTGCTTGAGCGTTTGGTAAGACTTGCCAAAATCAGAGCAACACCAGCCTAACTATGCGGCGTCAAATATCCGAAAATGTCAGGTTGTTAGTGGCTAACAGAGCTGGCAGAAAGTGCGAATATTGCCAGATTTCAGACGAGTATACACTTTTTGCGTTTCATATTGATCATATCATCAGCATAAAACATGGAGGTGACACTCATGCAGACAACCTTGCCTATTCTTGCCAGATTTGTAATCTAAATAAAGGCACCGATATTGCAACCATCCTGGATAATTCTGATACTTTAATCAGGTTATTTAATCCAAGGCTTGATGTATGGTCTGAACATTTCAGGATTGATTTGATGGGAGAAATCTTGCCTTTGTCTGAAATTGGTAGGGCAACCATTAAACTACTTGATTTGAATCACCCAGAAAGTATCATAGAACGCCGTGAACAACTTCGAGTGAAACGGATTGAATAGAACCATCGTACATTTGTCCACTCAAAACCATACATCATGCGTAACGTACTTTTCATTTTCTCTCTGCTTCTCTGGAATGCCTTGAGTCTGAATGCACAAGGCGAAACGCGGTTCTACGCGGAAGTAAAAGCTACCGAGGTGGCCGTTGGAGACCCAATAAAAGTCTCTTTTGTGTTGGAAAACGGTAAAAACAACGGTCGCTTTACCCCGCCGGATTGGCAGGCCGCAGGTTTTTTGTTGTTGGGTAGCAGTCAGTCGTCCAACATTTCTATCTCGAATGGGGAGTCTACTTCCTCCGCCACGTATCAGTATACCATCACCCCCATGGAGGAAGGCGCCTGGACGATTCCTTCTGTGCGCATTAAAAGCAACGGCACAGAATTGGAAACACAACCCATTGAGATCCACGCGGTTCCCAATGCGGATGGTACCCGTCCCGCGCGCCCGCGCAGCAATCCGTTTGAAGAACCCGCTCCGGAACCTAAAAAACGGATCAAAACCATCAAAATGTAACCTGTATGGGTCATACCTGCCCCCGCACATACCGGCTTTTGCTACAATACGCCCTTTACACATGGGCGGGGGCATTTTTCCTTCTCTTTCCTAACCCGAAACTTCAGGCTCAATCCGGGATTATTTTTGAAGCATCCGTCAACACCAAGGAAATCGTCGTTGGCGTTCCCTTTGAACTCAGTTTTACCCTTAAGAATGCAGAAGGGAGCCGTTTTGTCCCACCAAACCTCACCGGCTTCAAACGCGGCGGCATCTCTGAAATCCGCGGCATGAGTTTCAATAATGGTCGGAGCAGCAGCAGTCAAAGTTGGACGATGGAGCTGATTGCCGCTAAACCGGGCACTTTTGTGATCGGCTCCGCCACCGTATCGGCCAATGGCAGGCAGCTAAGTTCCAACCCGCTCACCATTCAGGTGATTCCACTGTCGGCCAGCAGCAAAGGCCAGGTGAATGTGCCACCGGGTACCGACGGCAAAATTTTTATTGCTTCTGAATTTGACAGAAAGGAAGCCTGGGTGGGGCAGCAGCTTACCTGGCGTATCCGCTTGTACACCCAACTTTCTGTGGAAGGATATGATTTGCTGGAACTACCGGAGTTTGGCAAGTTTTTTACAAAAGAAAAAGTGCGGTACGACAAGCGTGTGGAGTATCTTACCATCAAAGGAAAAAAATATGCTGTGCGCACCTTGCATGAGGAGGCCGTTTTTCCTCAGGAAGGAGGCGAGTTTACCATTCCGCCGGCACGGGTAAGCGTGGGTATTGAACAGCCCGGAGCGCAGGGTTTTCTGTTTGGTCCCAAACCGGTGACCCTGGAAACCCAACCATTGTCTATTTTGGTAAAAGATCTGCCACAGCCAACGCCAACAACATTTACCGGCGCAGTTGGACAATATACTTGGACGGTAAAACAGGATACCAGCGTTTTGACCACCGACGATGCATTAACCATCATTTTGGAAGTATCCGGCAATGGAGATTCCAGAAGATTTGCCTCTCCAAAATGGCAAGTTTCTCCTGCTTTTGAGGTATTTGAACCCAGGATCATGGAAGAAGAAGAATATGAAAGTGAAACGGAGATCCTGCATCGAAAAAAATTGGAATATATATTACTCCCCAAAGACACTGGAACACAGGAACTGAATTTTACAATGTCAGTTTTTGATACCGACAGCAATGGTTTTCGTGATCTTCGTGCTGAACCCATATTGGTCAGGGTAAGTGCGGGCAAAAACTTCAAATCGCCCGAGCCCCCCCCTCCCCCTGCTCCCCCCGCTGTAGATACATTTTCCGACAAAATTAGTGCCTGGCTGCAATCGCCATTGCTCTGGAGTATACTCGCCCTTCCATTTATTGCCTTGGGAATCATTGCCTTCCTGCGAAGAAAAAGGGAAGCCCCCACCCCCCTGCGTTCCACCCCTCAAACCCCTCAAACCCCTCAAACCCCTCAAACCCTTCAAACCCCTCAAACCCTTCAAACCCCTCAAACCCCTCAAACCTCATCGGCTAAACCCCCAGCTACCTTCCGTAACACCGCATTCCATTTACTCAATACAGCCGAACCGGTGCGGTTTTATGATGCGCTATTCCATTCCCTTCAGGATTGGTTATCAGGTAAATTGAATTTACAGCCTGCTCAAATGAATGAGGCCGATGTCAGCAAGGTGCTGCAGCAACGCGGTGCTACGCCTATTCGCGTGCAGGCGCTCATAAGTGTTTGGCAACTCTGCGAACAGGCCATTTATGGCGGACACGCACCTGCGGAGGAAATGGAAAGCACCTGGATGCTAACGAAGCAGGTTGTTGATGCGTTGGAAAGGGAGATATAAAAAGGCCCATGCCGTTTCCGACATGGGCCATGATCAGGTAATCGGGTTTTGTGGTGTTTATTTCAGCACTTCCACTTTGTGTTTTTCAATACCTGCAACTGTTTGTATCATCAGGTAATAAACGCCTGATGGCAGGCTGTTGACCTGAATACTTGTTTTTCTGGTAGCTTCCGGCTCTGTGATTTGTTGCAACAAAGCACCATTGGCACTGTGCAACGACCAGGACAACAAGTCAACCTCTGACTCCAGAATAACCACATCCGTTGCCGGATTTGGGTAGATGTTAAGCTGAATATTGGCAACCTGCCCAGAATGACGATCGGAAACCTCAGAATCCAGCAATACCATTTCAGTTACATCTTCCCGGGTTTCATCTTCAAACTCAGCACCGCCACCGTTAAACCCGGCTCCGCTTGCTGCACGAACATTGAAGTCTACTAACCGCAACCCTCTTGCTGAAACGTGGCTCCAGTAAGATTGGAATGCATTCCAGTTGTTTTCATACAAGGCATAATTGTCGCTTCCAGCCATAAAAGTACCGGTGTAAATGGTGTTGTTTCCAGTTCCATCGGTATCCAGATCCACCAGGCGGTATCCCTGGCTGCTTAGCTCATCCCATTTGCTGGTGAAATTGGCCCAGTTACCTGCGTGCCATAATGCGTAACCACCTGCGCCAGATTTGAACACCCCGGCATAAAGTGTGCTATTCCCGGATTTGTACACCTCCACATCTACCAGGCGGAAGCCTTGTCCGCCTAATTCGGCCCATTTGGTATTGAATGCGGCTTGCGTCATTCCGGCCACCAGATGGTGCCCCCAGTTGCCTGCACCATACACACCAGCGTATTTCAGATTTCCATTGGCATCTTTAAACACTTCCAGATCAAGTAATCGGTAGCCCTGACCGGAAAGCGTGTTCCATTCTGTAGTGAAAGCTGCCCATGTGGTTCCGTATTGCACTTTGGAAACACCTGAACCAGCCCGCCACACAGCTGAGTATTCTAATGTTGCGCCCACTTTGGTGATACTCATATCTGTCATTCGCAGACCATTGTTTTTATAATCTGTGTCTTTTTGTTGCAGGGTGGCCTGGGTGGTTCCAGCCCACATAGCATGGGCATCTGTTCCTGCACGGAAAACCCCATTGTACACATTGGTGCCGTAAAAAGGTTTGGCATTGCTGGGCCAGATGAAGGCTCGGGTACCTGCATAACCTGGCAATCCATGCGCTGTCATTTTGGTCCAGTCGGCATTGGAACTCAAACTGGTGAAACTGGATTTGGAAATGGCATAACCATTGTTGAACAATAATGGACGGAAGGGACCACTTTCGATGGAGGTTTCTTTGCGCACGTGTACGTGCAGGTGCGGGCCACTGCTACTGCCAGAATTGCCGGCTAATCCCAGGAAATCGCCTGCTTTTACCACTTTGCCTACCTGCATCAGGTTTGCGTTCAGTGACCCTTTCTGGAAGTGGGCATACAGGGCAATATTTTCACCGTGCTGAATGTAGAAGTGATTTCCACCGCCACCATTTGGATAGGGCGCCCAATTGGCTTCTTCACCAGGTTTGGGGTTGTTAGGACAATTATTGACGAACTCCTTTACTACACCGTCAGCCATGGCATAAACCGGTTTGCCCCAAACCCGGGAGTGTGCATTTTGTGTGCCATCGGTATTAGGCAGGTTGTAGCTCCAAACGCCATTTACCAGACCCTGAACCGACAAATCATACGCGAACACCTGGCTGCCACCGCCGTGGGTGCTGCCACCTTGCCATACCTCATTAGATGCCAGATCAAAGGCCCGGAAAGGCATGTCAAATGTTTTGGTGTATGGCGCTAATGATTTGGTAAAAGTAACGGGATCGGCATAGCCTGCGAAATACAACTTTACGGTCAGATTAGCAGGAATTGGTGCATCGAGGTATAAAACATCGCCAACTTCATGGTAATCACGGCTGTTTTGCCAGGCGCGCCAGTTGTTTGGGGTAATTGGATCCAGGGTAAAATTGAAGGTTTTAGACTTGAAAACGCCATTTTGGGTGTATTCAAACACGGCCTTGTTCCAGTTGATGTTGTTGCCTTGTTTGTTTTTTACCCAAATGCGCAAGGAAACCTGGGCTTTGCCTGCCTGATTGCCTGTCCAGGCAGCTACTGTTTCGTACAATAAGGCGCCTCCTTCCTGCTGATCAAAAACTACATCTACTGTTGGGGCAGCATCGGTTGATTGAGGAGATTCTATTTCACCCCATGCCGGAGGGGTATGAATGTCCAGTTTGGAGGTAATCGCATGGTGTACACAACCATGATGGATCTCTTCCGTTTGTGCGGATAGTACGGATGCTCCCGACATCAACAGGAAGAGGGTAAAGGCAAAAAATGCGACGGATGACAAAAAGATCTTTTTCATAAAACAGGGTGATTGAGCTTGTAATTAGGTTTTAGCGTGGACATGATTTCTTGTTGAAACCATTGATGGATCAAAAGTATAGGCAGCTTCCGGCGATATCCGGTTCACTGAGTCTGCGGTAACAATGAATGAGTGAACGGTAAAAAGTATCTTTGTTCAAAAATCCAGCGCATGTTGCAACTCGTTACCCGCATACAATTAGTGGCATGGGCCTTTTTGCCAACGGGTTTTGTTGTTGCTCAGAGTCCTGATCTGGTACCGGTTTATGAGGAAAACCTTAGAAAGGCAACCACCGACAGCGCTCGTGCCATGGCACTACAATATCTGGCTTTCAATTTAGCCCATACCGATCCCCCTAAAAGTGTTGCTTACGGAGAACAAGCTTTAACGGTGGCCGCCGGATCGGGCAATCCATGGTTGTTAGCACAATGCCAAAATGGTGTTGGATGGGCCTTTTTTTCAGGTGGAAACTATGCCAGGGCACGTATACTCCTAGATTCGGCTATCCAATACATGCGTGCCACGGAGGATTATTTTGATCTTTCTCCTGTGTGTAACAACCAAGGCTGGGTATGCCTGAAGCAAGGAGATAATCTGGGGGCGCTTCGGTATTTCATGGAAGGGCTACATGCTGCAGAAGCCAGTAAAGATCTTGGTCGGATTGGGTTTATCAATCGCAGTATTGGATCCTTTTACAATGCTCAAAAAGAGTTTGACAAGTCGATTCCACATATCAATCGAGCCCTAGAGACATTCAGACGCCTGAATGATTCTACCCAGATCAGCGACTGTTTGCTCACACTGGGCAATGCTTATAGTGGCATGGAAGAACATGAAACCGCAATTAGCTACTATAAACAAACCCTTCCTTTTGCCAGGCAATCCAACGACATCCTGGGTGAAGCCCTGATTTATGAAAACTGGGGTATTTCCCTCAGCAAACTCGGACGCTTTCCGGAGGCTTTTCAGAAACTGAACCAGTCTATGGATTTGCTGGTAAAACTGAACGAACAAATCGAGATTGCGTACCTCCATTTTACTATCGGCTCTACTCATTTGTTAAAAGGAGATACCCTAAAAGCCATTCCTTCCCTGGAAAAAGCCAAAACCATCAGTACAGCACTTGCACTGGCTGATATTCAGGCAGAAACATTGCCTGCGCTGCATGCAGCCTATGCGGCTACCGGAGCCTACGAAAGTGCCTATCAGACATTGTTGTCCTTTCAACAGCTTCGCGACTCTTCTGCTTCTGAAGAACGGGCGCGTGATCTACAAAGACTGAAAACAGAATACGAAACCGAACGAAAGGAAAAGGATCTGCAAATCAAAATCTTGGAAAATGCACGACTGCAAGCCAGATTTTGGCTGGCTTTGGCAGGATTCGGTCTCGCCTTTTTCATTGGATTGGCATTTTGGTTCAGAGCAAGGCAACGCCGGAAAACCAATGCGGTGCTGGAGACCAAAAACCAGGAGATTTTGGCGCAGAAAGAAGAAGCCGAAAGACTAAGAAAACGTGCAGAACAATCAGAGGCGGTAAAGGAAAAGTTTCTGGCTGCAATGAGTCACGAAATCCGAACGCCCATGAATGCAATTGTTGGCCTCTCCCAACTCCTGGACGCCCAGGATAATCATCCTACCACAGCGCATAATATCTCCATCATCAGGCAATCAAGCGAACATCTGATGACCATCTTGAACGATGTGTTGGACCTGGCCAAGATCGAAGCCAATAAAATGGAACTTCGCCCGGAATGCCTTCACCTGCCTTCGCATCTTCAACTCATTACGGGCACTTTTGAAAGCCTTGCCAAGGAAAAGGGACTTGAACTACACCTTAAACTGGACGCCGAAGTGCCTGAATTTGTGGAAGCAGACCCAGTAAGATTAGGGCAGATTCTTAACAATCTGGTGTCTAATGCCATCAAATTTACACAAAAAGGCGAAGTTACCATAACAGTAAATCTGGAAGAAGCACTTCCGCCTAAAGCAACGGAGGCCAGAATCATCTTTACTGTAACCGATACTGGAATCGGCATTGCTGACAACCGGCAACAGGCAATTTTTGAAGAATTTACCCAGGCAGATGCTACCGTTGCAGCTACACATGGCGGTACCGGATTGGGCCTTGGTATCGCCCGCGGGCTCGTAACTCAAATGGGAGGTTCGCTCCATTTACGCAGTCAACCAGGACAAGGAACCCAATTCTTTTTTACCCTTCCACTCACCGTAGCCAAACCGGAGGAAATACCAGATAATGACCGAAGAACCATCATACCTGAATTGTTTTGCCTGAAAACTCCTCATGTTATGGTGGTTGAAGACAATTTGATTAACCAAATTGTGGTCCGGCAAACCTTAATGGCTATTTGCCCACAAATAGCACTCAGTTTTGCCTCATCCGGTGAAGAGGCGATTGAAAAGGCCCGGTTGCAGACTTTTGATCTTGTTTTTACAGATTTACAAATGCCGGGGTTGGATGGTTATGACACAACCCGAAAGTTGCGTGAGGGCGGATTTAGCGGGCCTGTTCTGGCACTTACAGCAAGTGCCATACGTGCAGATGAAGCCAAATGCTTAGCAGCCGGCATGCAATCTATGTTGTTAAAACCAGTTTCTCCTGAGGAAATGGCGAATACTTTGCTCCGTTATTTACCTGAACATCTGACTCCCATTGCCCCGCAAAAACATTTCCCCAAAATGCTGGTGCACTACAGCGGAAGTGAGCAAAATGCTCAGGAAGTAATCAAGTTGATATGTACCGAATGGTCGCAATACCTGAAAGAGCTTTCTGATGATGAAAAAACCAATAATGTAGAAAACGCGCGTAAAATATTGCATAAACTAAAGCCGCAATTGATAGTCATGGAATTAGTAAACGAAAACCTGATTATCAACTCCTTGGAACAAAATCCTACCACAGATGAACATTTCTGGATTCAATTGAAGATAATCTGCGATGCACTTAACCGAGCAATTAAAACATACAGCCAATGAAAATCAGTCCGGTTAAAACCATTATTGTAGAAGATGATCCTTTTGCCGCAACGTTATTGCGTATGCTACTACAGGATCGATATCCGCAATGCCATATTGTGGCTATTTGTGGAAATGGCATGGAAGGATTGCAGGCCATTCAACAGCTCAAACCTGAGCTGATATTTACTGATGTAGAAATGCCTGTTTTGAATGGCCTGGACATGTTGAAACGCGTAGAAAACCCTGATTTTGAGGTCGTTTTTATTACCTCTTTCGATAAGTATGCCATCAGTGCCCTGCGTTTAAGTGCGCTGGATTATTTACTCAAACCAGTTGAACCAGCAGAGTTGGATGCCACATTAGCTCAGTTTTTTAAAAAAAGGAATGAAAAAAAGCGCAGTGAAGGCATCATTCAGAATTTTCTGCACAACATGAGTACCGGTGAGAATACCCAGCAACAACGGCTTGCTGTATCTACCACAGAGGGTACCCATTTTATTCCCCTGGCAGAATTACTGCGTATTGAAGCACTCTCCAATTACGCGAAGATTATTGTCAAAAACAGTAAACCCATTACAGTTTCCAAAACCCTGAAGGATCTTGAAGAAACGCTCCCGGCCAATATGTTTCTTAGAATACATAAATCGCATCTGGTCAATTTGTTGCACATCAAAAACCTGTTGCCGGATCAGCGCCTTAGCCTGACCAACGGCGACGTACTGGAGGTGGCACGTCGCCGCTGGCCGGAGGTTCAGCAGGCTATGGCATAATGTTACTTTCGCAAGGAATTAATCCACATCGCTATTTTCTCGAGATCTTTTTTAGGTACCTGCGGCATGGGCGCCATGGGCGTGTAATCCGGCCAGTTTTCCGGCTTTGGATTGTGCACCAGGGCAATAATCTGATTGGTACTGTACCTGCGTTTGGCTACTTCTGTGTAGGCCGGGCCTACTGAACGTTCACTTTTCTTATGGCAGGCCGTGCAGGTATGCTTGGTGAGCAGTGCCATGGCTTCGGCATCCGTCAGTACCTTTGGTTTTGCTGGCGCAGGTGGCACAGTAGCCGGCTTGGTGGCTGCCTTGGGGGCTTCCGGTGTGCCCGGGCGTGCCTCTTTCATCTGGTTGTCGGGGGTATTTGCCTTGGCGCCCAGATCGGCCATGGGTTCAGCTTTTTTCGTTTGGCGCTGGGCCAGAGGGAAGCTGGCTTTGGGTCCGTCGGGAATCTGATTCAAGGTGTAATAGCCTGTGCCATGCAGCAGCGGCAATTTGCCCTGCGCTGAGCGCACGCCTTCCGGCTGTATGGCGTGAACGTATCCGGTGCGTAAACTATCTATCACCAGACGTACGTGCAAACCATCTGCGCTGGCCTTGGCGCCCAAAACCGGATTTTCCTTGTAATCTACCATGGGGCTTCCATATACCGGGTAATAGCGGTAGGTAAAGCTGCGCGCAGCGTAATTGTCTACATTTTCAGCTGTAGCAATATCTACCGGCTGCGTGAATTCAATGTCAAAACCATCTGGCATGGCGCGCATGGCCTTCATCTCAAATGGCGTTTGGCCGGTCCACACCAGTCGCTCCAAACCATAAGGTTCTTTACCTGTGCTGCCCCAGCCGCGGTTGGTGCCGCCAATGTACATGGTTTGGTCGCTACCCCAACACATACGCAATACCCCCGAACGGAAGCCATTGCGGAAATCAAAGGATGCGCCCTGATACTCGCCTTTGACTTTTTCCAGGAATACCCGGGCAATTTTTGACATGCCCTGATCTCCAACCAGCAGTTGGCCGGAAAAAGGACCAAAAGCGCCATTGGTTTCGTCGGCTAATATTTCTGAGGTGGACACCCCCAAAATGCCGTGAGGAAGCCATACCGCCGGACTCTTGATTTGTTTGTCAGGGTAAGTTTTATGGCCCATCTCATAGATCGTGGTCATGGGCTCTTCTGCTATGTATTCAGGTTTTTTCTTGGGATCGTCTTTGGGATCTACCTGTTGAAAAACGAGCTCTTTGCGCATTTTAACCGGCGATTCCGGCCTGTCGGCCCATGCCAATGAGGCGGGATGCCCTACAAAATCGCCTTTTTCCACATGGGTCACAAATCCGGAACCCATCCAGTCGCCCTGGTTGTCGCCGTAGAAAAATTCTCCGTTTACCATACCAATACCGCAGGGCGAACGGAAGCCGGCAGCCCAGGGTTCCATCTTGCCATCAGGCGTGATACGCATGGTCCAGCCGCGCCAGGGCACCACAGATTTACCCGACCACCAGTCGCTGGCGCCAAAACTTACATTGCCCGTAACCAGGAAAGAGCCATCGGGCAGCACTTTCGGACCAAAAGAATATTCATGGTAGTGGCCGGAAAGAGGCCAGGCATACACCGTTTCGTAACGGTCTGCAATGCCGTCGCCGTTGCGGTCGGTGAGCTTGGTGAGTTCGCCGCGCTGGGCGCAATACAGGCTGCCATTCTGGTACACCAGGCCCAGAATTTCGTGCAGGCCGGTGGCAAAACGCCGATAGTTGGGTTTGCTGGAAGTGGGATTTTCCACAATCCACACATCTCCGCGGCGGGTGCTTGCGGCAATGTGCCCGTTGGGCAGGCTGCAAAGGCCGCCTACCTCCAGTACCACGCCTTCCGGCACTGGTATTTTAATGATGCGATAATAATCATCTTCTGTAGGCGCCGCAGGTAAACTGTCTTGTGCCCACAGAACAGAAGCAGAAAGAAAGCCCCAAAAGGCCAGTAGTATCAAGCGAATATTTTTCATGTTTTTGAATGCATTTGAGTCAAAAAATGGCATTATGTGGTAGATGATTAGTTTTTAGTGACGGGGTGACTGGCAGTCACCCCGTCACTAAAAACTAATCATCTACCACATAACATCATATTCCACCTTTGTGCCCAGTGGAATATACAGCACAGCCATACCTTTTGACTGTTTAAGTACAGGTTTTACGCCTGCAGGCACCTGAATGAAGTATTTCTTGCCATTAATCTCCCAGGTGTTTTTATCCACCTGCTGAATGTTGGCTGCAAGCGCAATCCGGCAAACATAACCCGCCGGCGCATTGCGGCAATCCAGCGTTCTATGCAGGTATTTGCCATCCATTACGCGCAGGCGATCTTCCACTTCCATTCCATTCAGAGTATAGCGGAATGTTGGCAGCCCTTTTTCATCCAGGTCGTATCCCATCGGGTGAAAACCTTCCGCAGGGGCATCACCGGAGGCTTTTACATTCCAGATATCAGATTCCGGTACAATAGCTGATGCGTCGCTCAGAGCCAGCACTGCCCCGCGCGGGCGCGAGGAGCCGTCGCCGCGATCGTCCCACATGGGCGACACGTCCAAAAAATCTCCTTTCCAGATTTGTGGCACCGAGCCATTATCCAGGTCATAGGTGTAGTGTACGCGACCCGGATCGCCAACCTGCACCCCGTGTACTACGCGTTTTTTGACGGAGGCATAGGAGCTGATATCCATAAATGACCGGAAGACTTTGGGCTCCGGAGCATCCAGGTAAATAGGGTCGGGTGGGGTGAGTGCCAGGGTGGCGCTTTTGCTGTGCAGGCCAACAGCACGCGCTCTAGGCCCCTCCACCCACAGAGCCAGATAGGGTTTGAGCCAGCTGTCCATTTTATACACCGTAAGGGTGAGGCTGTTGGCGCCGGCGGGTAAATCAAGCGTGAGTGTACGTGGCCGGTTCCAGGATGACCATTCATCGGCCATGACTTCTTTTCCATTGAGGACAAGGGATGAGCGTCCGCTGTTGAGCAGGGTAATCTGGTGTTTGCCTGGTTCGGTAACCGTCATTTCGCCGGTAAAGATGATGGCATAGTCGTTTTCACGTTTGGCTACTTCCCAACTCAGCTGATCGGTACTGCCTTCCAGGTCGGTTTTTTTGCCGGTAAAACCATCAGCCGTTCTGAACGCGCCATTAATGACCCGGTAGGAAAACGGTTTGTTGACAGTGACGGGCGCCCCCCGGCGGTCGGTAATTCGGAAATTCCGAAAAGCTACCGGGCCGTGATCGCCCTGGATCATGAACGGGCCGGTGGCGGCCTCCTGTTCGGAAATGGGGCCACCTGTAGGGCCGGTGAGTTCGAGGTTTTCGTGGATAACCATCCCGTTCAGCACTACTTTCAGGAGGCGGGCATTGGCCATTTTTTTGCCGGAGGCATCAAAACGCGGCGCCTGAAATTCAATGTCCATGTGTTGCCAAAGACCGGGCGCCAGGCAGGCGTTCACGCGCGGGGCAACGCCATCGAAAAGTTCTGCTTGAGGGTTCCAGCGCCTGCGGGCATAGATGCCGCCACAATCCCCAAAGCCCGGGTGTTGTACGCCCCAGCTATCGAGCAACTGAACCTCATAGCGGCCCTGGAGGTAAAATCCGGAATTGGAGTGCCGGGCCATCATGAAATCAAAAGATACGTCTACATCGCCGTATTCGCGGGTGGAGAGCAGGTTGGCGCGACTTTTTTTGGTTGGTAAATTGACCAGCACGCCGGCGCCTTTGGTAGCGGTCATTTGATCATCTTTGGTCAGAGAGGCCTGTACATCGCCGGCTATCTGCCAGTTGGAGCCATTGTTTTGGTTCCAATCTGACAGATCAAGCAGCTTTAAAGTTTCCTGAGCGGAAACCGGGAGAACCGAGGCCAGCAAGAGGGCAATCGGGAGGAAAGCAGTTAAACGCATGCGCAAAAATCTTGTTTGCGCAAAAGTGGGAACATGTAGGGGGAATGAAGAAGTTTTTTAGGAAAAATATCCAACTTGGCATGTTACATCTTGATGATGCTGAAAACATTGGTGCCGGTTTCTGATTTTAAAAATAACCAATATACCCCGGGAGGCACACCATTCAAATCGATGGTCTCGATGAGGTTTTCGGATGTAATGTCTCGAACCATTCTTCCTTGTGGATCATACACATCAACAGTCCATTGAAGAGGTTGCGTTTTCCATTCAATGGTCAACAGCCCGGTGGTAGGATTCGGGAATATCGTTAATCTCTGTGCATTTAAACCTTCATGTGTAGAAATGGTGTTGCAATTAACGTCAACTAAAAATAAAGCGCTCACTTCAGCTGCAGATAATGCCCGGCTGTAAATGCGGACATCGTCTATCATGCCATGATGGTATTCTGTTACCACATGTGGATCTGAACCGATGTATAGCGGGAAGTTAGTTGGATTAATCTGATTCGCCATGGTATTTGAATCTACCAAAATACCATCCACATAACATTTAGCTATGGTGTCCTGATAGGTAATGGCCATGTGATACCAATGGTTTAATTCCAGCAAATGGGTAGCTACAAGGGTGTGGCCGAAAGATATCAGCCCATCTTTGTCATAAATAATGGAATATTGTCTGAAAGCCGAACTGTTGTTGGATTTTGACAACAAACTGGCCCATTTGGAATCGTAGCTTTTGGTGTAGAACCAGCAAGCTATACTAATACTTTTCGCAAGGGTATCAAGCGAAACTGAAGAAGGTACTCGTATATAGGCGTTTGTTCCGTTAAAATGGGCCGCGCTATGCGGATGTCCCCATTTATCTTCTACAAAAGTAACGCCTCCATTGATTGTTCCGTGGTTGGCATGACCACTCAGGTCGGATGCACTTTCACAAAAGGGGTAAAAAGCGATAAGCCCGCTGTCGATGGTTGTTTGGCCAAACAAGGAAACAGACAGAAACAGGAGCCATAAAAAGGATATGGATTTCATGATCGTTGAATTTAAG
>JAEUUS010000703.1 GCA_016787545.1 Saprospiraceae bacterium | reverse complement strand
CGTAGGTAGTGCTACTACGCCATTCACATTGCTTGTGAACGACGATGCCCGTGAGCGTTCTACCAACCCGGATAATTTTGAAATGTCTGTACTGCACGGTGGTCCTGATGCGCCAGCCGTTGATGTGAAAACGTATCTTGGCGGTCTGCCAGTGCTCAACGACTTGCAATACGGCGATTTCACCAGCTACTTGTCTATCCCAGCTGAACCATTGTTCCTGGAAGTATCTCCAAGCAGTTCTCCAAACGCCACAGTTGGTATTTGGGGCGGTGATTTCACAGGTCTGGCAGGTTTCTCTTTTGTAACTTACGCATCTGGTTTGCTTAGCGACGGTTCCTTTGACCTGTGGGCGACACTGCCTGATGGTACAACCTTCCCGATCCCGTCTTACGCTCGCGTTCAGGTGATCCACAATAGCCCGGACCCAACGGTAGACGTGTACTATTCTGATGATTTCCAGCCTGCTGGTGTTAAAGTTCTCGACAACTTTGCTTTCCGTCAGGCTACCGGATATGGTTTGTTCCCGGCACGTTCGCCGTTCAACCTGGCAGTGGCAGGAGAAAACAGCATCAGCATCAACGATGCAATCTACACCTTGCCGGTAGACGGCCTGGAAACGGCTAAGACCTACGTGATCATGGCCAGCGGCGTGGTAGGCGGCAACCCGGGTTTTGAGTTGATCGTGAATGAAAATGCCCGTTTCAAAGCGCTGGAATCTGGAAATGTAGAGTTTTCAGTATTCCATGGTTCTCCGGATGCACCTGAAGTAGACGTGACATTGTTTGGTGGTCCGGTACTGGTAGACAACATCTCTTTCGGGGAGTTCTCCAGCTACCTGAGCGTGCCTGCCAGCGAGTATGTGATTTCCATTACTCCGGCTGACAACAACAACGTAGTGGTAAAAAGCTATCTGGCGCCTCTAACCGACCTCGAAGGCGAAGCATTCACGGTATTTGCATCCGGATTCCTGTCCGGACAGCAGCCTGACTTCGAAGTATGGGTGGCCTTGTTTGATGGCTTTACTTTCCCATTGCCTGAATTTGTAAGCACCAACGAACTGGATAACAAACTGTCTGATGTACAACTGTCGCCAAATCCTGCCAGTCAGGATCTGACGGTGAGCCTCACACTCGCGGAAGCAGAGAACCTGCGCTATGCCGTACGTGATGTAGCTGGCCGCATGATGCTGGAAGGCGATTTCGGTCAGGTAGGTGCAGGCGAGTTTGCACAGCGTATTGAAGTGGCACAATTGCCGGCTGGCATGTACCAACTGGAAATTCGCTCAGATGCAGGCCTGCATACGCAGAAGTTTGTGGTTCAGCGATAAAGAAGAGGTTAAACAGTGAACAATAAGCGCGTCGGGGGGGATCTCCCGGCGCGCTTTCTTTTTGTGCAACGGAGGATGACAAATGCTAAAAAAATCCATCGTGCAATAATATATCTGTTTAGGGCTTTTTATGCATATCTGCCAGGGTAAGCATCAATTAGTTTATCCATTTTTCATCGTATAAATCTGCCTGTATGAACAAAGTTTATTTGCCACTGCTATGGCTCTTTTGCAGCCTTTCTTTAATGGCGCAACAAGCGCAAACTCCTGTAAAAACATCCGTTTACTTTGACACCGACAAGTCTGAACTCACGGCCGAAGCCCGTCAGGTGTTAGACGAACTGGCGCCTGTACTATTGCAGGCCGGCGATTACCAATTAGAGCTTGAAGCCTTTACCGACGACCGTGGTACGAACAGTTACAACCGCGAGTTGGCTGCCGCACGTGCAGCCGCGGTGCAGAACTATCTGGAACAAAAAGGACTTACCGCCCAAAAGGCTGGTGTAAAAAACTGGGGTGAGGAAAAATCCTGGAACACCTCCGATCTGGGCCGGCAAAACAACCGGCGTGTGGATGTGGCCATTACTTCGTTTTTATTTGATAATTTCTGGGACTTGAGGGAACGCCTTGGCGCCAACACAGAACAGGTTTTTCCTGTAAACACCGGGCAGGAACAAACCATTACTGCCGCCAAGGGAACCCTTGTTGTGGTGCCCGCGCATGCTTTTGTGTTTGAAGATGGCACAGCGCCCACCGGAAATGTGGATCTGCTAATACAGGAAGCATATGATCCGGCAGCATTCATTATGCACAACCTGACCACCACCAGCGACGGACAAATATTGCAGACTGGCGGCATGGTGAGCGTAACAGCACAATCGGAGGGCAAACCCCTGCGCCTGGCCGATGGTATGGAATTAACTGTGGCCATACCCAATGGAGGTAATTTTGATCCTCAAATGGAACTTTTTTATGCCCAGCCGGTGTCTACAGGCGGCGTAAACTGGAAGCCTGCCGGGCAAAAATTCCGTCGCACCCTGAAACCAAGTCGTGCCGAACTCAATATTGACCCAGAGCTGGGCAAGCGTATTGCTGCCATCAAAGTGGCCGAGTATCCCAAGCCTGATTATCCGGCGTTTAAGGGGCAAATGCCGCTAGCGCCAAAAGCTCCGGTGGCGCCTTACAAACCACGTGCGCCCAAAAAACCGGTGTGGGAAGAGGTGCAAAAAATATTTGCGACCTCGGGCAATGTGGAGAAAATGAGCAAAAAAGCTACCAAAAGAGCACAGGTCTATTATCAGGAACAATCAGAACGCTATACACGGGATTCAGCCAAATATGTACAGTTGCTGGAACGTTACGAGGTCAATATGTCGGGCTTCGAAAAAGCAAAGGTCCGTTACATTGAAGACCATCGCGCCTGGGAAGCAGAGCTCCGCGCACGGTTGGCCGCCATTGCCATGTACCAAAGAGAATTGCGTGTGCACTATTACTCCAGAGCCCTGGCCAAAGCGCTGAAAACGCAAGCCAAAAACATCCAAAAATATCCGGTTTACAGTAACCTCTACTGGGGGCTGGATGATGCAGCTTCTGAGGAAATGCAAATGATGATGGTGATGGCCGGTTTTTCTTCGAATACCAAAAAAGACGTAAAAATTCAGGGTAATCTGTACGAAAGTCTGATTGGTGTGAAAGTAATAGATCAATATCAAGGCTATCAGCGCATGAATAGCCAGGTTTATCAAAGTCTGTCGTCCGACACCACTAGCCGTGTGATGAGTCGTTTGCTGGCCTCAACTGGTTTGAGGCCGTTATCTGATAGTTTACAAATGGAATTAAAGGAAAGAAACCTTTTAAATGCTGAGAGCCCCAAGGCACAGAGCTCAATGCTTAGTTCATACGTAGCCAGTGTTGGGCAGCTGGGCTGGATAAACTGTGACCGTTTTTACAATGATCCAGCACCCAAAATGGAAGTCATGGTTGCGGAACAGGAAGATGCATCCCTTTATGCTATATGCAGCGATATCAAAGCGATGCTTCCTTTCAACCGTATGGCGAATGGTCAATACGTAGCGAAAGGACTGCCAAAAGGTAAAAAAATCACCATCGTTGCCATTAAGATTGAAAACGGTGTAGCACATTACTCGCAAAAAGACATGCGGGTAGGAGAGCAAACGCCAAGTCTGGTATATCAGCCTATGCCGCTCAAGGATTTGAAGGCGGAGTTGAGGAAGTTGAGTATTTGAGTGGATTGGTGTTTTAGGTTCACCACTGAGGTACTGAGGGCACTAAGGGCTTAAACTGAGAGTCTCACTCAAAGTGAGACTCTCAGTTTAAGCCCTCAGTGCCCTCAATGTCTATGTGGTGCATTAAACCAAGCCCCAGCTTCAAGGTCTAATCCAGTTCAAAATCTTGTTTATGAAGCCTTATTTGACTCTTGCCTTGTTGCTTTTTGCTGCCAGCGTTACCGCCCAAAATCCGGGTGATGCCTTTTTTAGCGGCGATCAGATTCATGAAATCCGGTTCCAGTTTTCGCAAACCGGGTTTCTGGATAGTTTGAAGGCTAATTACACGCTGGACCAGTACATGCGCTGCGATGTAACCGTAGACGGGGTGTCTTTCCCGGTGAGCGGTGTTAAATACAAGGGTAATTCTTCCTACAACAACCAGGGCAAAAAGAAGCCGTTTCGTATTGATTTTGAAGAATATACCGACAATCAAAAGCTTGACGGTATGGATAAACTTGTGCTGAACAACGCGTTTAAAGACCCCACCTTTTTGCGGGAAAAGATGATGCTGGATTTTTTAAATGCAAACGGCATCTCAGCACCCAGATGCATATTTGTTAAACTCTACATCAACAATCAGTACTGGGGCCTTTATTCCGGGGTGGAAGACGTGGAAAAAACCTTCCTTAAAACCCGCTTCGATAATAAAGGCGGCAACCTTTTCAAGGGCGATCCGCATGGGTCTCTTACCTGGAAGGGCGCCGACCCGGCTATGTATTACGGCGATTATGAACTGAAAACCAACGAGGAGGAAAATGATTGGACCGACCTGGTTAACCTACTGAACAAACTAAACAACACCCCACCCGCTCAACTCGCCGATAGCCTGGACCGCTATCTGAACCTCGATTCCTGGTTTTCTTACTGGGCTGCCCACAACCTGTTCGTGAACCTGGATAGTTATATTGGCAGCGGACACAATTATTTCCTGTACCACAACACCGATACCGATAAGTTTGAGTGGATATCCTGGGATGTGAACGAAGCGTTTGGCAATTTCAACCTGGGGCTCACCCTGAACAACCTCAAAACGCTTCCGTTCGGGTATATCCCCAATCCGCCCAATATGCGGCCAATGATGAACAAATTATGGCAAGATAATGTCTTCAAACAGCGTCTGGCCGACCGCATGTGTGAGCTTTTGCAGGATTTTAATAACGGATCTATGGATCTGCGCATTGATGCTCTTGCTAATCTAATCCGACCGGCCGTTTTGGCAGATAGCCTGAAAACGCACAGCAATGCACTTTTTGAGCAAAATCTCTCCCAGGATGTCAATATCGGTCAGGGGCCCAATGGCGGAATGATTCCCGGACTTAAATCCTTTGTGACAGCCCGCCGAAATGCTCTTCAGCAGCAATTGCAGAGCTACGGATGCTCAACTTCCGCTGTGGAGAGCCTGTCTGAGTCTTCCATAATCATCGCCCCTAATCCGGCCACTGATTTCATCCAAATCAACATTCCCAACCAGGATATACTACAGGTATACCTCCTGGATGCCTCCGGTAAACTATGTATGCAGTGGGCTTCACAAACCAACTATGAGATATCCAATCTGCCTTCCGGCATGTATTTCCTCAAAGTACAAACAGAGGAAGCAATCGTTTCCGGCCGTTTCCTGATGGGGAAGTAATATAAGGGGGTAGTAAGACACAAAAGCTCCAAGGCGCCAAGACGCGAAGGCACAAAGGCGCCAAGACGCGAAGTTGGCCTGCGGCCAATAATTATATTCGAAGGGTCTATTTGGCTGCGCCAAATAGACCCTTCGTGCCTTCGTGCCTTCGTACCTTCGTGCCTTTAGACCACTTTGTGCCTTAATTCACAGAGAAGGCTGGCACAAATGCGCTGACGGTATTGTAAAAAGTCAGTTCGTGCACTTTTACTTTCATATACCTGGTGAGGGGCAAACGATGTACCATTTCCATCAGCTCTGCTTCGTTCTGGGCGGCAAATACCACCCAAAGCTTGGAGTTTTCAAGGGAAAGGGCATAGTTCAAAATTTTGCCTTCGCTGAGCAGGCGGTTCACCATGCTGCGTTGCTGGGGGATTTTATTGACAAACTCTTCCGGCAGATCTGTGGGAAGGGTAAAATCCACCATGTATTGAATGAGATTATTGTCCATGTTTTTGTTGTGAGAGTATTTGGAATTTCAGGCGCTTCAGGTGTTTCTGCTATCTGCGTGATTAACCTTCAAAAATCGTGCAAATTTTCCAAATAATTCATGAGACTGACAAGCAGTCAGGCGGGCTTAACAAAAACAAAATACCTGACCGGGGCGAGAAAAATTCGTTAAATGTCAATTTATAATACCATCTTTATCTTAACATGATATTAATTGCTTGTTAATCAGTGTTTTGTGTTTATTGTTTTAATGATTCTGCCATTCTTTGTGAGACAGATTTTTGT
>JAEUUS010000673.1 GCA_016787545.1 Saprospiraceae bacterium | reverse complement strand
GCGGGCTTCCAACTGTCTAGTTTGCGTTCCAAACCCATTTGAGCCAATATTTTGGCATCAATCTGGTCTGTTTTGCTCTTGGCATTTAAGCTGCGGGCAAATGATTTGGCCTTATTGGGAAGTACAACCGAAACCTCAAACCCTTTTTCATGCAGAAAATAGGTCGCCTGTTCATGGTACACTCCCGTAGCTTCCAGGATAACTTTAAAACCCAGATCCGGTATTCGATGCTTTTTTACCCAGACTATTAACTGATTCAGGCCTTTGCCGTTATTGGAAAATTTGGTACTGGCAATTACCCGGATTCTTTGATCTGCCTCAAGGTTGGAAATGCAAACCTGGAGATGGTCTTTGGAAACATCGATGCCAAGACTTTGGCGGAGTGGAAGTGTTTTGGCCATGGTTTTGTCCTTTGAAAAAATGTTGATTTACTGGCTAGTTGCCCCGGCGTCTTTTCTCGTACTTTTATCCTTCCTCGATCAAAAATTGAACGGGCTTAAGTGCTGTTGCGACTCTAGGGAAACCGCAGAAGTGAGGCTTTTCTTCGCGTGTACATGATACTTAAGTATCTGTTTAGGCGCAAATCCTCTCACTTCCCGGCCAGGACACTAATATACTAAAATTATTTTGTCAAAGAACTTGGTTCAAACATACGAGTACGCAAAGGGCGCAAAAGGAAGTTTATCGTGTTTAACACATATTTTGCGTTCTTTGCGTACTTCGCGGTGAAAAACTACATTTTGCGTTCTTTGCGTACTTCGCGGTGAATAATCCTTTGCGGTGAACCAACCCTCAAAAGTACATCCTTTAGCGAAAATGCGCTAAATTCATTTTTTGCCATATTGAAACAGTTTTGGAAAGAAACTGTTTTGGCGTTGCACTCCCTGTCTTTGCATGAAACACCTCGCTTACCTCAAAAAGTTTTTCTGGATTTATCGCGGCCGCATTCTGTTGGGCGTGTTGTTTGTGGGCGCAGCCAACTGGTTCCGTGTTTGGCAACCTCAGGTGATCCGCCAGGCGCTGGACACCGTGGTGGAGCGGGTGAGTTATTACAAAAACAACGGCGGCATTGATGCGCACCCGGAAGCTATCGGGGAGTTGGGCACTAAAATTGCCTGGTTTGGCGCTGCGGTGATCGGGTTGGCGCTGTTGATGGGTATTGCCATGTTTTTCATGCGTCAGACCATCATTGTGGTGAGCCGTTTGATTGAATACGATATGCGCAAGGAGATTTTTGCGCATTATGAAAAGCTGGATCTGGCGTTTTACAAGCGCAATTCTACCGGCGATATGATGTCGCGCGTGTCGGAAGATGTTTCCAAGGTACGCATGTTTCTGGGTCCCACTATTTTGTACGGACTCGACCTCATTTTCCTCTTCGTGATGGCCATTTCGGCCATGCTCAGCGTGAGCGTGGAACTCACGTTGTGGTCGTTGTTGCCACTGCCTTTTTTGAGCATTTCCATTTACTGGGTAAGCACGCTGATCAACCGGAAAAGTGAAAAAATCCAGCAGCAACTGGCTACCCTTACCAGCACCACCCAGGAGGTGTACAGCGGTATCCGGGTGGTAAAAAGTTATGTGCAGGAATGGGCCATGGGCCGGTGGTTTGCCGAACAAAGCGAGGAATACCGCAAAAAATCTCTGGAACTCATTCGCATCGACGCGTTTTTCTTTCCCCTGATGTCGCTGCTCATTGGCGTGAGCACCATCATTACGGTGTACGTGGGTGGCTTGCAGGTGGTAGCCGGAAAAATCACCCCCGGCAACATCGCGGAGTTTGTGATTTACATCAATATGCTCACCTGGCCCGTTACGGCCATCGGCTGGATTGCTTCCCTCACACAGCAAGCCGCCGCTTCCCAGAAACGCATCAACGAATTCCTCAACACCCAACCCACCATCATATCACCACCGTCAACGGTCAACCGTCCACCGTCTACCGTCGAAGGACATATCAAATTCGAAAACGTATCCTTCGTTTACCCGGATACCGGCATCAAGGCGCTGGAAAACGTGTCGTTTGAGCTGCTTCCCGGACAAAAAATGGCCATTATTGGTCGCACAGGCAGTGGCAAAACCACCATTGCTGATTTGCTGGTGCGCATGTACGATGTTACGGAAGGTCGGATATTGATAGACGGGGTGGATATCCGGGAGCACGATCTGTACCATTTGCGGCAGCGCATTGGTTACGTGCCGCAGGATGTTTTTCTGTTTTCCGACACCGTTTTGGGCAATATTTCCTTCGGAAAAGCCGGAATAACGCAGGCAGAGGCGGAAGAATATGCCAAAAGTGCGGCGGTTCACGACGATATTATGGGCCTGCCAGAAGGCTACCAAACCATGGTGGGCGAACGCGGTGTAACCCTTTCCGGCGGTCAGAAACAACGCGTCAGCATAGCCCGGGCCTTCGCCAAGCAACCAGACCTGGTGCTGCTCGACGACTGCCTGAGCGCCGTAGACACCAATACGGAAAGTCGCATTCTGGGACACCTCTCCGGCGCCCTGTCCGATAAAACCGCCATTATCATCACCCACCGGATTTATAAAATGCTGGAGTTCGACAAGATCATTGTGCTCGACGAACACCGCATTGCCGATGAAGGCACGCACGATGAGCTACTCGCTCGCGGAGGTTATTATGCCGAGTTGTTTGAGCGTCAGTCGTTGGGAGAGGAAGGGGGCACGATGGACGCGGAACGGTGAACGATGGACGATAAACGATGGGGTTGGTGCTTGTTCTGGCGACTTTGACAGGGTAAAGCAACGTGGGTTGTCATTCCGGGCATCGGGGGGATGTTAAAATTGCCCCGCCCTTTAGGGCGGGGAATAGAGTTGAAGAACAATTGGAGGGGCTTTAGCCCCATGCAATGAAAGGGCTAAAGCCCCCCAATTTATTGTGACCCTCAATCCCCGCCCTAAAGGACGGGGCAAAAGTACCTTTCTGAAAAATGTGTACCCTTTCTAAAGCCGCGTTATTCCTATTGGGAAACATGGGTATACCCCCCCCCATTCCCCCGTTTAACCTCCGTTTAACAACCCCCAAAAACCACCCAGCCCCATCCCGGCGTTATCCGTACATGAAAACGCTCCCCCTTTTGCTACTGTTGCCGGCTTTCCTCCAACTGGCACATGTGCACTGCAGCTCCAACGCCAAACAAGCACCCGCAGCCCTTGCCGTACCTACGGCCGATAGTCTGCTGTACTTGCGGTTTTCCCCGCCTGCGGGTTATGCGCA
Source organism: Saprospiraceae bacterium (assembly GCA_016787545.1). Lineage (GTDB taxonomy): Bacteria > Bacteroidota > Bacteroidia > Chitinophagales > Saprospiraceae > M3007. The sequence goes on along the minus strand of JAEUUS010000673.1, from coordinate 11,368 downwards.
GGCGGAGGCTGATTCAGCATCATTTTCCCATTATTTAAGGCATTTACCCCTCAAACCACCCGGAAGCCAGGTGTTATACTACCATGGCGGCGAAAAAACCAACCACGGCGTGTACGATGCCGTGGTGAACCTGCCCATTGGCAACAAAAACCTGCACCAATGCGCCGATGCTGTCATGCGTTTGCGGGCAGAATACCTGTGGCGGCAGGGGGAGTACGATAAAATCAGTTTCCACTTCACGAATGGTTTCCCGGTGGATTACGCACACTGGCGGCGTGGTGGCCGTATCAAAGTGCTCCTGAATGATGTTTCCTGGGAAGAAAGCGCGGCGCCGTCCAACAGCTACGCCACCTTCTGGGCTTACCTGGAAAAAGTGTTCCAGTACGCCGGCACCTTATCCCTCTCCAAAGAACTACACCCCATTCCGGTGCAGGATCTCAGCCCAGGCGATGTATTCATTCAGGGCGGCTCTCCGGGACATGCGGTGATGGTGATGGATGTGGCGCAAAATGCCGCCGGACAAAAAGTGTTTCTACTGTCGCAGAGCTATATGCCTGCCCAGGAAATTCAGATCCTGAAAAACCCGAACGATCCGAATCTAAGTCCCTGGTATTCGGCAGATTTCGGAGAAACGCTTGTAACGCCGGAATGGACGTTCCTTAGGACGGATTTGAAGAGATGGTGAGGACGTACTGTTATTCTGAGGGAGCGGTTTTCAAACTATAGATGCGAATAGAACCTTTTTCAAGTACAAGCTTGTCGAGTAAGTTGGCTATTTCAGGATTAGTGTACACTGATGGAGCGTCGGAATAAAGATATTGAGCTCCATTTACTATCATGGATTGCAATATGTCTGAATTCAAACGATCATCCTGAAACCCCCATCCTTTTTTATCAATATAATACAGGAAGATAAAATGGGATACATCATTCCCGGCAACTACAAGCGCATCTTTTGGCACTGCATTTCTAAGCTCTGTTTTAAATCGCAACAAATCACTATTAAATTTTGGAGCATCCGGATTCCAGGCATCACGCATCCTCAAATAGCAGGTTATTGGAAGGATCAGTAAAAGGCATATTGTCAAATACCGGTATAATCTGTTTTTAGCGGCATAAAGCTGACAGGCGCCATACCCAACCAGAATAAACAACAATGGGAAGAAAGGAAAAAAATAGTAATCGTGGTTTATCCCAATTGCATTGGCTTCAAAAAAATAATATAGGATAGTCAGCAAACCTAATGAAGCCAATAATATAAACTTTTGCTTTCTAAAAAATGACTTTTTAAAGGCAAGATAAATGCCGGATAAAAAGAATAATACAGAACCATAATTAAGCAATAATTCGGGTAATGTAGAACTCAGGTTCTGAAACGCATAGATCAAAATTTGCAAACCGGAGCTATCCTTGTTTAGAACACCTTTAACAATAAGATTTCCTTCCCAATCCGGAATAACTGCCAAATACCAGGCTATCGGCAAAATGGAAAATCCAAATGCTTGAAAAAGCTGGGAAATGATTTTCTTGTCCATTCCGGCTTTGGCGATTAAAATGGCAAAATAAACGATTGGAACAATATAGTAAATGATAAAAGGCAGTTTGCATAATGCGCCGACACTCAGTAATAAAGAACTTATTATCAATTGCGAAGCCTGTTTGTTCTTATACCAAAAGAAGAAAAAGGTTAAGCCCCATATAGAGCAGCATAATGCAAAATTATCAGGCAGTGGATTAATGGTATAATAATAAAAGCTTGGTGAAAAAGTAAATGCCCATGCACCAAAAACAGATACCATTGGTTTATCGAACAAGGCACCTAACAGTCTATACATGCCTGAAATGGATAAAAACCCAATCAAAAACATGAATAATCTGGTGATCAAAATATGTTTCCCGGTTACGTTATATACACAGGCTATCAACCATTGCATAAGCGGAAACTCCATCCTGAAAACACCCTCCGAATCCCCACGGTCATTTCTCCGGGGAGCCAAAATATTCATATCCTCCTCATAGAAATTATTGATGGTAGACTGCGTTTGTGTTTGTCGCCAGACGTGCAATCCCATCAAATCTTTGGAGAAGTGGCTAAAGTGCATGGATGCGCTTATTAGAAAAATTGCTACCAAAACTAGGTTTCTATAAGTTTTATTCATCCTTCATTTTTCTATTTTACATAGGGAAAAACGTCCAAATTTATACTTTAAGTAAACATTTTAGGGATTTTATTCTGTACAAAAAGCTAAGGCTCTAGGTTTAGTGACGGGGTGACTGCCAGTCACCCCGACACTAAACATAGAGCCTTAGCTTTTTGGTGCTCAAACGCCCCTATTTCTTCTTCTGCTGCTTGGTTTTCTCCTCTTGCATGCGCTGCTGTTCCTTCATGGCCTGTTCCAGGCGTGCCCGGAAGCCGCTTTGCTTTTTAGGCTTGGCTTTGTTGGCTTCCAGCTGTTCCCGGATTTTTTCTTTATCAATCAGGTATTCCTTGGTTACCAGCGTTTGTGCAATATTCAGGATATTACTGAAACAGAGGTACAGCGTAAGGCCCGATGCAAAGTTGTTGAAGAAGAACATGAAGAACACCGGCATGGTGTATTGCATGTATTTCATCACCTTCATCTGATCGTTGTTCTGCATCTGGCTGGCATCCATTTGTTTCATGGAGTACCAGGTGTACCACAGGGTGGTTACTACCCAGATCAGGGTAAACAAACTGATGTGTGCGCCTGCGCCAAATGGCAGGTGGAAGGGCAACTGCATGATGCTGTCGTAGCTCGACAAGTCGGTAGCCCACAAGAAGCTTTCCTGACGAAACTCGATGGCTGCCGGGAAGAACCGGTACAAGGAGAACCAGATTGGCATTTGTAGCAAAATAGGCAGACAGCCCCCGAGTGGGTTCACGCCGTATTCGCTATACAGCTTCATGGTTTCTACGCTCATGGCTTGCTGGTCGTCGCCGAATTTCTTTTTCAGCTCTTCCAGACGAGGTTTGAGCGCTGCCATTTTGGATTGACTCAATACCATACGGTATGTGAGCGGGTACACCAGCAGTTTCACCAGAAGGGTGAGCAACAGGATTACGATACCGGCACTACCCACAAACTTGGATAATACAGCAAGGATAGGGTGAATGACCCATCGGTTGATGGCGCCAAACACGCTGGCGCCAAACGGGATGATGTCTTGCAGCGATACATCAAAAGCTTTCAGGCGCTCAAACTCATTCGGGCCAGAGTAGATGGCCATGGTGGCGCTGCCGTTGTCGAACGGTACCACTGCGGTGGTTTTCAGGCGTTTAAGATCTACCTCAGCATCGGTGTACATTTTGGTCTCGCCGGTGAACTGGCGGAACACAAAACCCTGCGCTACGAGGCTGGTATTAAAAAACTGGTTGGAATGTGAAAACCACTGCACGGATTTATCGCCTAAACTCTTGGTATCGTCTTCGCGGCAATTGCAATAATCAGAACCGTCTTCCACCGTTTTGAAATACACCGACGCCATGGTGCGCTCATAGGTTTGATTGCGCTCCAGTTTATCGAGGTAATTTTCCCAGTAAAATGTCAGCTCGCGTTTGGAAAGTACAGATTCCAGCCCGCTGCTGCCTAAGCGGTAGTCAATACGGTAGTTGTCTGACGCAAGGGTATAGCTCTGTTCGAAGTAGCGACCATTGCCGGCATCGGCACGGAACACCAGACTATTGCCATTTTTAGTGGCTGTAAAATACAGATCACTGGTGAGAACCTTACCTGAAGCGGTACCATTGACCGGAATTTCAAACGTGAACTGGTTTTTCTCGTCTTCCATCAAACGGAGGTCGCTTTTCACATCATTCCCTGCAGTATCTACCAGAATTTTCTGGAATTTTTTGAGGAAAACCTCCTTAATGCGACCACCTTTGTTGGTAAACGTAACACGCACCAGGTCGTTTTCCAGCACTTCGGTTTGTTCCTGACCGCTGGCGGCGGCGGCAAACGGACCGAATTTGGCAACGGTGAGGGTATTTTGCACGGAATCAGCCACGGGTGCGGCCTGCGTTGGAGCCGGTGCGGCAGGCGTAGCGGCAGCAGGTTGTTGCTGTTGAGCTTGTTGCACCTGTTGAGCAGCTTGTTCAGCCTGCAATTCCTCCGGTGTTTTTTTCGGCGGAGCGGAGTACTGCATCCACAAAAACAATAACAAAAAGATCAGCCCTAAGCCGATATAGGTACTAAGTTGACTCTGTTTTTCTTCCATTATGTGAGTGTTTGGGTTTTGGAGTGTTTGAGTGTTTAAGTTAGCGTTCGGCTGGGCAGCCTTATGACTTCGGTCAGTAGAAATTTCAAGCCGAACGCCAACTTAAACACTCAAACACTCCAAAACTCCCTAACTTTAAATCCGCGCAAAAATATGTCAATCCCCCGCGTTATCCTAACGAATCCGGAAGATTGGCCGGATTGGCTCGACCGATCGCCGGTAAATGCCTATTGGACGGCGGAATATCGGATGTTTATCAGCGACGAAGCGTGGATTTTACGCAATGGGGAACCGCATCCAGCCTTGGCAATGTGGATGCAAAAAAATGGTTTTTCCAGTCTGGCCATCATTACGGCATATAACCCTGGGTCTGTGTTGCTGGAGGAGTCTGAAAATCGCCGAAAAAATGTTGTATTGGAACAAATGATACAGGAGCTGGGACTACCATACGGCCCGGCACTCAATCAGGCTCCAGATGGCGGATGGCAGGAGCCCGGATTTTGGGTGGCAGGGATTGGGTTGGAGGCGGCTGTTGCACTGGGCAGGGAGTTTAGGCAAGCGGCTATTTGTTGGGTTCACCGCAAAGAGGGGGTTCACCGCAAAGTACGCTAAGGGCGCGAAGGGGGGGGCACCGCAAAGTACGCGAAGGGCACTAAGAGAGGAGGCACCGCGAAGTACGCTAAAAGGGGTTCATTTTTGCTTTCCATAGCACAATACCATAAATGAATAGGCTGACGGTTTGTGTAATGCTTAATTTTGTGCGTTCCCATCAAACCTCTCAAACCCATCAAACCTCTCAAACCCATCAAACCTCTCAAACCCATCAAACAAATTCGGCAGCTGAACCCGCCGGTACATTCGCTTTCTCCATGTCTAAACTGTTTACCGCCTTTCTACTGCTGCTGAGCAGCACTCTTTTTGCCCAAACCCTGCCGGAAGTGGATATTCCCATTACTTCCCGCAATTATTTCGATATCTGCAAACAACTCGATGCCTATTTCGCTGAGGAATATCTGCAGGAGGAAGATACAGACTGTTGGGACAACAAACGCGTCAAATACGAACGCTGGAAATGGTGGTGGCGCGACCGGGTAAAGTCTGACGGGTCTTTCCCGGACCTGCGCGCACAGTGGATGGAATACCAGAAAACGGTTGCCTCAGCAGCGCAAAACCGCGATGAACAACCGGTTTGGGCCAACGAAGGCCCAACTAAAAATCCGAATGGCGGCTACTGGGGCATGGGTCGCACCAAACACATCGCTTTCCACCCCACCGATCCAAACACCTTCTTCATCGGCACACCCGATGGCGGTTTCTGGAAAACTTCCGATGCCGGCAACACCTGGATTGCTATGGGCGACGGTCTGCCCTACCTGCCCGTGAGCGTAATTCTGATCAATCCGCAAAACCCGGATATCATGTATATCTCTCTGGGCGATAAAGGCGGCTGGTGGAACTGGAACCTGGGTGTGTACCGTAGCACCGACGGTGGTCAATCCTGGGCGCCCACGGGCCTTGACTGGGAGCTCTCTGAGGAAAATGTGATCTACAACCTCATCATGTCGCAAAGCAATCCACAGGTGCTTTTTGCAGCCTCCAACAAAGGTATCCGCCGCACCACCGACGGCGGCGATTCCTGGGAGGTACTGCGCACCGGTGAATACACCGACATTAAATTTCAACCCGGAAACGATTCCACCATTTACGCCGCTCATCACAATTACTGGGGCAACAGTCAGGTGGTAAAAAGCACCGATGGGGGTCAGACCTGGACACAAATGTCTGATTTTCAGGTTACTAACAACGACATAAAGCTGGCCGTTAGCCCGCTTATGACCAACTGGCTGGGCGTTCACTTCTCCAACGGCAAACGTTTCCTGCTGTCTAAAGACGGCGGTTTGACGTACACCGATAATGCTGCGCCGGACGACGACTGGGGAATTTTCAACTTCTCAGCCGTAGATTCCAATATTGTGTACCTCTGCGGCGTATCCGTGAGTCGCTCCAGCGATCAGGGAGCTACCTGGGAAAAAATTACGCACTGGTACAACGACGGTATTCACGCGGAGGTGCACGCGGATGCGCACGACCTGGTGCACAGCCCGCACAACCCGAACGAACTTTGGTACTGCAACGACGGCGGCATTTACCGTTACGACGAGTCTACTCAGGTTTGGACAGACCTGTCAGACGGTTTGGGTATTGCGCAGTTTTACCGCATTGCGGTGAGCGAGGGCGGACAATTGCGCATTGCGGCCGGTTCGCAGGATAATGGTGGCTGGTTGCGCACGCCGTTTGGCTGGCGCCACACCAATGGCGGCGATGCCATGTGCCAGATCATCGATCCCACCAACAGCAACATCATGTACACGGAATACTATGGCGGAAACGATATCTATCGCTCGCTCAATGGGTTCCTGACCGATGTGAACATTGCCAACAATATTCCAGGCGAACCTTCCGGCGACTGGGTAACACCGTTTATCCTGAACCCGCAGAACCCCAAAACCTTTATTGTGGCATTTGAAGACGTTTTCCGCTCCTTCGACCGCGGAGATACTTTCCATAAGATCAGCAACAACCTCACCGGCGCTCCGGAAAACGATTTGCGGGATGTGGTTATGTCGCCCACCGATACCAATTTTATTGCCGTGTCACGCGGCAACCGGGTGTACAAAACCGTAAACGGAGGCCAGCTCTGGACCAGCCGATTGGTTTCCACCAACGAAGACATTACCCGGATTTGCATTCACCCCACCAATAACGACCGCATGTGGGTAACCAAGGGAGGTTATACTCAGGGTAAAAAAGTGTTTACCACCACCAACAATTGGTTGTCAGCCGTAAACATTACCGGTAATCTGCCCAATGTCCCAGCAAACTGCATCCTGTTCGATACCCTCACCAATTACCTTATTGTAGGAACAGATATCGGGGTGTTTTATACGGATGCTGACGAAATTGACTGGAAACCATACGGTATCGGCATGCCTGCGGTGTATGTGCTTGATTTGAAAATACGGCAATTTACCCGCAAGCTGTATGCCGGCACCCACGGCCGGGGTGTGTACTCTATTGATCTGGAAAGCATCGTCGGCACCAAAGATCCGCAACTGCTGGATGCCCGCGTGTATCCGAATCCGGCCAGCAATGTCCTGCTTTTCAAAACGGTAAGCGGGGAAGTTTTTGAAGGCAATATTGAGCTGTTTGATGCCATGGGCAGACTCGTTTTGCGCAAAAAGGTGGCACGCCAACCATTGGATGAAGTGATGGTAGACATAGCCGCCTTAACGCCGGGCATGTATTATCTTCATGCCATAAACCTCCAGGGCGCCACCGTAATTCGGGAAAAAGTGGTGAAAAGAGATTAAGTTTTATTTACCGCGGAGTCGGAGAGGCGCAGAGGCGCACTCCTCAGTGCCTCTCCGACTCTGCGGTAAAATAAAAACCCATCCTCTCAGCGCCTCCCCGCCTCTGCGGTAAAAATTCATTCCATCCTTTCATACTCATGCATAGATTCATTCTTGTTTTTCTCCTAAACCTTCTGTTTTCGGCCTTATTTGCACAAGGATTTTCCTCCAAAATTGCACCGGAGCTTCGTGCCGCCATTGAGCGCGGAGAATCTCCGGATGCCTTGGTTATTTTTCAGGATAAAGCAGATTTGAGCAAAGTAAAACAATTGTCAACCAAATCTGCCAGAGCGCATTATGTGTTTCAGGTTTTGCAACAAACAGCGGCTCGTTCGCAAAAAAATGCTTTGGCTCTGACATGGCAGTATCAAGTCTCCGCCAATACTTTGTTTTTGGTGAATGCGCTTGCCCTTTCCAATGCCCCGGAAGCCTTATTGCGCAAATTGGCTGAATTGCCTGAAGTAGCTCAAATTTCAGCCGATCCCTGGATTGAATTTGAAGGTCCGATTGTGCAAAACAGCAGTAGCATGCAAAGCCAGGAAAGAAATGGTGTGGAGTGGGGCGTGGCTAAAATTCAGGCGCCTGATGTTTGGGCCATGGGGTACAACGGACAGGGAATAACTGTAGGCGGTGCAGATACGGGCTATGATTGGGGACATCCGGCAATTCTCAAAAAGTACCGCGGCTATAATGGCAGTCAGCACCCCTATAACTGGCATGATGCCATTCATGAGCTCAATCCATTGAACAACGATACTTTAGGAAATCCCGGGACAAATCCCTGCGGATTGGATGTGTTGGCTCCTTGCGACGATAACAATCACGGCACACATACCATGGGCACCATGACCGGCGATGATGAGGCGGGTAACATGATTGGTGTGGCGCCGGGCGCCCAATGGATTGGCTGCCGCAACATGGAGCGTGGCTGGGGTAAACCCTCTACCTATCTGGAATGCTTCCAGTGGTTTTTGGCGCCAACCGATTTGGGCGGCCAAAATCCAGATCCCGACAAAGCGCCACATGTGATCAACAATTCCTGGAGTTGTCCGGCAATGGAGGGCTGTACCGATCTGATAGTAAATGACCTGCTTCGTCAGGGTGTGGAAGTGCTTAAATCTTCCGGAGTGGTGGTGGTGGTAAGTAATGGAAATGACGGTCCAGGTTGTACTACTACGAACAACCCTCCTGCCTATTTTGAGGAAAGTTTCAGTGTGGGTTCCACCCGCTTTGACGATCTGATTTCCAATTATAGTAGCCGCGGACCAGTTACCGTTGACGGAAGTAACCGGATAAAGCCCAATGTTAGCGCACCGGGCGAAGAGGTCAGGTCCTGTGTTCTGGGCGGAAACTATGCCAATTTTAGCGGTACCAGTATGGCCGGTCCACACGTTGTTGGATTGGTGGCGCTCATGATATCAGCCAATCCGGAAATTGCCGGATATGTGGAGGACATTGAAGATATTGTGGAGCAAACCTCCATTTTTCTCGCCGATTCACTGGATTGCGGCGCCAGTATGGGTACTGCACGTCCCAATCATGTATACGGCTGGGGACGTGTAAACGCTCTGGCAGCGGTTCAGGCTGCACTTGAATGGAAAGCGCCGGTTAACAGTACAGATGCTCCGATGCAGCCGCTGGCAAGCGTTGCGCCAAATCCCGCCACTGACGCAGTTTGGTTCCAGTTCGATCATTTGAAAGGAGAAACTACGCTTGAAATCCTAAATCAGGAAGGCAAACGAATCATTCAGCAACACTGGCAGGCACAGGGCCGGGAATCCCGCCGGGTAGAGCTTACCGGGCAAGCAGCAGGCATTTACTTCTGGAAACTTCAAAGCGAAAGCGGGGTGGCCAGTGGGAAATTGCTGGTGCGGGGTTGATTGCCGTTAAGTAATAGGCCGCCTCAAAAGTCGCATTTTTATTTTTACCGCAGAGGCACTTAAACTGAGAGTCTCACTTGGAGTGAGACTCTCAGTTTAAGTGCCTCTGCGGTAAAAATAACTTTTGTTCAATACGCTTTAGCGAACAGTACCCGGCGTTTGCTGGGTTTCCCTGTACGCACACATTTGCCGTCTTCCTCCGGAGCATCCACAGGAATACAACGAATGGTGGCTTTGGTAAGCGTTTTTACTTCCTCTTCTGTTTCGGTGGTGCCGTCCCAGTGAGCGGAAATGAAGCCACCTTTTTCTTCGAGTATTTGTACAAATTCATCCCAGGTATCCACCCGTGTAATGTGTTCGTCGCGGTAAGCCTTGGCACGATTGAAGAGATTTTGCTGAATTTCTTCGAGTAGATTTTCAACATGATCGGCGATGGTATCCAGCGCTACGCTCGCTTTTTCCTTGGTATCCCGACGTGCCACTTCAATTTGGCCGGCAGCAATATCGCGCTGACCCAGGCCCAGGCGCACCGGTATACCGATCATTTCATATTCCGCAAATTTGAAACCCGGGCGGTTTTGGTCGTCGTTATCAATTTTTACCCGTATGCCTTTGGCTTTCAGATCAGCTGCAATTTTGTTGGCTACTAATGTCAGCTCGTCGGAAGGTTTCGGAATAGGCACAATAACCACCTGGATGGGCGCCAGACGTGGAGGTAGTACCAGGCCATCGTCGTCGGAGTGGGTCATGATCAAGCCGCCGATGAGTCGGGTTGAAACACCCCATGAAGTGGCCCAAACGTATTCCTGTTGGTTTTCCTTGTTCAGGAATTGCACATCAAAGGCTTTGGCAAAATTTTGTCCCAGGAAGTGAGAAGTGCCTGCCTGTAGGGCTTTTCCGTCCTGCATCAGTGCTTCGATGCAATACGTTTCGTCGGCGCCGGCAAAACGTTCGTTCGGTGTTTTAATGCCCTTAATCACTGGCATAGCCATCCATTCTTCGGCAAACCGGGCATACACGTCCAGGATCAGCAGTGTTTCGTCCACGGCTTCTGCTGCGCTGGCATGGGCGGTGTGACCTTCCTGCCAGAGGAACTCGGCTGTACGCAGGAAAGGGCGGGTACGCATTTCCCAGCGCACCACATTAGCCCACTGGTTGATCAGCAATGGCAAATCGCGGTAGCTCTGAATCCAGTTGCGGTAAGTATCCCAGATAATGGTTTCGGAAGTAGGACGAACGATGAGTTCTTCTTCCAGTTTAGCCTCCGGATCTACCACCACGCCGCCGCCATTGGGGTCGTTTTTGAGCCGGTAGTGGGTTACCACGGCACATTCTTTGGCGAAGCCTTCCACGTGAGCAGCCTCCTTGCTGAGGAAACTCTTTGGAATGAACAAGGGGAAATAAGCGTTCACGTGACCCGTTTCCTTGAACATGAAATCAAGTTGATCGCGCATTTTTTCCCATAGGCCAAAGCCGTGCGGCTTGATCACCATACATCCGCGTACCGGCGAGTTATCGGCCAGTCGTGCTTTTTGAACAATATCCAGATACCACTGCGAGTAGTCTTCCGAGCGAGGAGTTATTTCTTTTGCCATGTGTATTGATAAATAAAATCCGGGGTACAGTTTCGGGCCGCAAAGATGGGGGTAAAGCCGCAAATTTGATATACCACCAAAGCACAAAGACGCAAAGACACGAAGTTTTTATGCTTCCGGGGAGGTTCACAGATGCCAGTTGGCGCCCAAACTCAGGTATGCAATGCCCTGTTGGTCCCAGCTGCCGCCATTGTTGTAGATCAGATTTAACCCGCCTTCCAGGGTAAAGCCTCGCCATACACGATAT
>JAEUUS010000617.1 GCA_016787545.1 Saprospiraceae bacterium | reverse complement strand
TGCCGGAAATTCCACTTTACGCGCCACTACAAAGGATCATCATTTCAAAAAAGTTCGAACCAGGCATAGAAAGTGAAAACCGGCCGGGATACTATGAGCAGTTTGCCAGGGTTCGGGAAGAGTGAGTCAATGACTCATCACTGCGTTCAACTCTGCGGCAATATCATCTTTCCGTGCCTCGCTGCGTTCGAATTCTTCTTTGACCGTGCGCTTTTTGCGCTTCATCTCGTATTTGTCCAGATTTCCGGCAATGGTATAATACAGATTGAACAGGCCACCTTTGTCCGGAAGCGGATCGAGGTCGGAATCATGCCTTTTCAGTCGATTAAGCAACACTTGCCCGGCATTTACCCTGACCTTGTAATTAATGTCATTGTCAAAACTATGCTCTCCACTGAAGGCCAGGTTGACAGCATTGCTTTGAATAAGCATCACCGGGATGTACACTTTTCGGTTTTTGATTTCCAGGTAGTTCTGCATATCCGTAAATTTCACCCGACGCAGATCTTCCATATGGATGAACGTGGAAAACTCTTCAAACATCTTCACTTTTTGCAATTCACCATCTACCGCCTGTATATCTGCCAATGCCCGAAGACGGTTCATATCCAGGTCGCCGGTGGCATTCCAATAGGCCCATAAAGCTACACGTCCCGACAGTCGCCCGCGCAAATTGGCATCAGTTATCACCTCCTGCCCGAAATTTTCGCATTGTTCCAGCATGGTTTGCAGGTCCAGATTGGTAGCCATGATGCGCATTTGTAAGGATGGCTGCAGGTCAAACCTCGCACTGCCGTCGAGTCCTAACTCTCCTTGCATGGCGAGTGCTTTACCCTGAATTTGCAAAGTATTGCCTTCAAAAGCAAGTTTTCCGGTAAAGTTATTCCCCCGTATTTTCCCATAAGTGAACATTAGAATACTTGCTTCAAAAGTTCCTTTTAGCTTCTCCATATTCAGGCTGCGTTCGGCATTTTTTTCTTCTTTAATAGAGTCTAATTGTGCCTCGCCGCCTGCTTCAGAAACGGTAGTCTGCACCGAAAACATTTCCACAATCTGATCAACGTCCAGGTTACCAGATTGCAATTTGGCCTGAAACTCCAGCAATGCATTCGTTGAGTTGAGGGAATCTGCAAACAATACAGGAAGCAGGTTGGAGGCTGTTCCTTCCAAAGTAAAATCGCTTTTCCCCGCTAACAGATGCATATTTTCTACCTGAAACACATTATCTTGTAAACGCAAAAAACCGTTGTCCAGCCGCACCGGCACCTTATTGTACAAAATAGAAGCCCGGTCAAACTGAATCTCCCCGCCGGCAGCTACCTGACTCACTCTGCGCATGCTGGTCATATCAGCATACCGGCCCTGCACCGATAATCGGTTGAGCCGCACGAAGCCATCGCCGGAGGTGATGAGATCATTATTGAACAAGCCATAAGCCGCCTCCAGGGGTAACACTCCATTGGCCTGGAAGTCTACCACCGGATCGTCTAACTGGCTCACTTTCAGCGCCATACTAAGCGCCTGCCCGCCGAAATCGCCCCGAAAATCGACCAATTCAAAATCGCCGCTTCCATCTGCACCTGCGTGGTAGCGCGCGCGGAACGACACGTTGCGAAGCGGGCTTTGCAACATATCTGAACTAACTTTTCCATTGCGCAAACTCACTTCAAATTGCAGATCCGGGGTTTCTGTTTTGCTCAAACGCCCTTTTACCACCCCATTGCAAGCGTAATTGCCGGAGCTTTGAAAGGCTTTAAAATATTCGTGGTAAGCGCCCGGCAACAGATTGGCAACCATGGAAATATCGCCTTCCTGGCTGGAAAGTTTCAGGTTGAGGTCGGTGGCATCGTCTTTAGCTACGGCCGCGCCTTCTACCGTAAAGGTGTTGCCCCCCAGAGAAAGCTCCACATTCTGCAAGGCATAAAGTCCCTTCTTCAGGTCTACAGCAAGAATGGCATCGTAGCTGACCTTTTCACCGGTCAGGTAGCGACTGCTGTCTAATTCAATCCGGTTGATTTTGAGATCTGCCCGACTGGACAATTGAAATTTCTGGGCGGAGAAATTGCCGTTGAGCTGGGCTTTATTGATCAGCATTTCCGCCGTTTGCTGAGCCGGGCGGTTTTCGTAAAGCACGGCCACCTGATCGAGCTCGGCATTTTCCAAAGCCAGTTGTAGTTTACTATCCTGGGTGGTTTTACTCGATTTCCCGCCTTCCTCCTTGACAATATCCGTGTTGGATTTGCCTGATTTATTCACCACCATGCGGATGGCAGCATTGCTCAATTGCACGGTATGGATTTTTACATCATCCGAAAACAAACTCAGCACATCAAAACGGAACACCAGCGATTTGGCTACGAGTAGTTTCCCACCCAGCGCATCGTCCAATTCCACATCCGACATTTCTACAGAAGCTTCCGGGAACCCGGAAATCAGGGAAAGGCCGGCATCGCCAACCCTCAGCTCGGTTTTTAGGCTTTTGTTGATCTCGGCAATGAGTTGGCGGCTCACTTGCTCATCGAAAAAGGCAGCCAGCACAAAAAGGAGCAAAAAAAGGCTCAAAATGGCAAAAAACAAGCCTTTCAGCAGTCGAAAAAACCAGGAACGACGGGCAGGTGCAGGGTTGGATAAGGGTTGCGGCTCCATATTAGAGGAAGATTACGGGGATGGTCAGGGTATAAACTTTTTGATTTCATTTTTCCATACCTGATATCCTAAACCGTTCAAATGTAATCCGTCTTCCGTAAACCGTTCAGAAAGATTGCCCTCTGCATCCTTCATGGGTGTACCGATGTCTACAAATGGCAAGGCATAGGCATGCGCAATGGCTTCAATTCGTTGATTCAAGTCGGCAATGTTATCGTTGTTTGTGCCGGACTTACGTAAATGGTTGTTCACCGGAATCAGGCTTTGCAGGTAGAGTTCTGTTTGAGGAGATGAAGCGCGAATATTGGCCACTATTTGACTATAAACCGCTTCAATATCCTGTATGCTGCTGCCAAAAACAAGGTCGTTCACCCCGATCAACAGGAATATTTTGGCAGGTTTATGTCGAAGTACTTCGGCTAGCCTGTCCAGCACCCCCTGAGCGAAATCGCCGGAAATACCGCGGTTTAATACGGCTGGATGATCACCAAAAAACTCATGCCATTCGGCTTGTTCGGTTTGGCTGTCGCCCAGAAAAATGATGGCGCCCGGCTTGTCATCCAGGTTTTCAAAATGTTGCACGCGATGATGGTACAGGCCGGCTGTTTGCCGCTGCAGTTTCAGCCAGGTATATTTCCAGCCACCCAGCCGATGAACGGCAAAAAGCGCCAGGGCGATGCCCAGCACATTGATCAGGAGCGAAGTGTAAAGCCAGGGCTTCATATCTTTTTCAGGTATTCATCTAAGGCTTTTTGGGCTTCTTTTAGATCATTAGAAGCTACATCCAGGTGAAAACCGCGCAAATTGGCCACTCTCAGCAAAACAAACACCTCGTTGTGGGGATCGTTCCTAAATCCTTTTTCATCCAGCAGGAATGGGCGGTTGGATTCTGAGAACATTTGTCCCAAATCCAGGTAGCGACCCAATTTCTCTGCACAGATCTGGGTTTGCTGATCGAAGTCATGCAGGTCCTTTTGGATCACATTTTGTCGAAAGGCAAAAACGGAGGCCAGGGTATTGCGGAGTTTGAGGTCTTTGATCAGACTGACGTCGCCTGTTTGCACCATGATATCGTAGGTAGAAGGCGGGAAGGCCCTGAATACGCCGCGCTGGTACACTTCGGCGAAGTTTGAGAATGCATTAAACAGGGAATCCCGGGATTCGTATTCGCTTAGTTGCAGGAACCTGACCAGGCACTGCACATCGCGTTCACAATCGTTCAGGTTCATAGCATCGGATTCCAGTTCTTCTTTCAGGTCTTGCTGAACAGCTATAAGGTATTCTTTCAGTTTATCCTGGTCTTTGGCGGCATCCCGACAACGATCGGCACGAGTGGCAATAAATAGAGATACCAGGATGAGTGTTACTTGCGTGATGTACTTTTTGACTCCGGCGGGATCAAACAGGCCAATAAAACGAGAAAACCAGCGCTTAAGCATGTGTGTTTTGTTTTGATCCGGCAAAATACGGCGCTCAAAAAAGTTCTTTGCCGGCAAATTTGGTCAAGCCGCCAGTTATTTTACCGGTTACCTCCAACACTGCGGCGTATTGCTTGTATTTCTTCTTGAATTTAGGCGCCAGGTCGATCAAATCGCGCAGGTAAGGTTTTTGTACGGTGCGTACGCCGAGCGCTACTTTGTCGAGGGTATTGAGGTTGCCCTGCCATTTATCAGACTCCCGGAGGATTTTTTCCATGGAAGCACGGTTTTGGGTATGGTATTTCTGCACAAATTTCACGCCTTTGACGGGGTCTACGAATTTCAGGTCCTCCTGCATGAATTTGATGTAATCCTGGA
>JAEUUS010000599.1 GCA_016787545.1 Saprospiraceae bacterium | reverse complement strand
GCGCCATCGGCATCCAAACCAATGGTTCTGGAAAAGAACGGGCGGATGGGTGGAATACCAAAATTGCCAAACAAATCGCCATTTTCCAGGAAAAAGGTGCGTTTTTCGGGCAATTGCACATCAAAGCGGGTCAGGTTGACCACCTGTTCATCAATTTCTACCTGCGAAAAATCCGGATTCACGGTTACATCCAGATTCAGTCCGGAGCCAATCCCGATTTTAGCATCCATACCCAGATTGGGCTTCATTTTCCAATCTTCCCCGGCTTCATAATCCCTTGAAGCAGTGGCAGTTGCATAAGGTATCAGGTTGTAATTGCCTTTAACCTTTCTGGGGGCTGTATCCCAGTGCATAGAGCCGGTCCAGCCAAGGTCAACGCCATCAAATTGAAAGGGAACTTGTGCCCAAATAGAATACAAACCATTCGTCAGGTCGTTTCGGATAAAATTGATGCCCCAGGTATTTTGCCCTTCTTTATACCTCAAAATCCGCAAAGGAATAGCCAGCTCAGCTGTCCACCGATCTACATAATTACGTGTTTTAACTACCCAGGTGTTGTCCCAGTTAAAATCGGTATCGTCACTGCTGCTGGAAAGCAAACCTTCACTTTGCACCCCATTCGCGGAGGTGCCAAAGAAATAGCCGTTTACAGCAGCATTTGCCGGATCGAGCACTACTGCAAAGCCATCAGAATCCCAATAACCCGCATCTCGTTTCAGACTCTGGATCACGTGTTGTGGTGTGGAATCGAACGCCGTTACAGCGATGTATAAAAAGCGTTCATCATAGGCGCATTGTACTTCAGTTTGTTCAGGCGCAGGCGCGCCATCGCGTGGCCATTTAAGCCAAAAATTGCCTGCCTTAGCAGCGGATTTCCAGGTGTCGTCTTGTAAGTCTCCGTCAATTTTTATCGCACCCAGAGCTTTTTCAATCCGTAACTGATAAGCGGCCTGTTGTGCGTGGCGGTCCAGTGTTTGAGCCTCGAGCTCAGGAAAAATACTGCTAAAAAGCATGAAAATGGGCAGAGTAAGGCCGATTTTTAAGCCAAAATGACTGCCTAAGCAGAAAGAAGGGTAAAGGTGCATAGACTGTAATTCAAAACATTTTCTTTAAAATGTTGCCCAAAAATAAACAAAAAGTCAAATCAGGCCTATTTTTGTCCAACTAAAAACAGAAA
>JAEUUS010000578.1 GCA_016787545.1 Saprospiraceae bacterium | reverse complement strand
TTATCTGGATGTTCTTTGTAATTCGTTTTGGGGTGTGGGATACAGCAGTATCTATGCCACCTATAACAATGTACCTACCTATTCCTGGACAATAGAGGTACTATCACACGAAATAGGGCACAACCTGGGATCACCTCACACACATGCCTGCGCCTGGAACGGGAACAATACCGCTATCGACGGTTGTGGCCCAACAGCAGGTTACAGTGAAGGTTGCGACGGCCCGTTGCCAACCAACGGTGGTACTGTCATGAGCTATTGTCACCTGCTTGGCAATATTGGTATCAACTTCAACAATGGCTTCGGTCCTCAACCCGGAGACCTTATTCGTGACAGGGTGTATAATGCAGCCTGCCTCGGTCCTTGTGGTGGCGGCGGACAATGTAACTACGTTGACATCAACACCAATAATTTTGAAACCGGTTTTGGTATTTGGACCGATGGAGGAACAGACTGTGTTCGGACGAACAATGCCAATTTTGCCAACTCACCCACTTACAGCATACTACTCCGGGATAATACCAATACTTCAGTGATGTCTACAACAAATCAGAATTGGGTATCCTATGACGAAATAACTGTTGATTTCTCCTATTATTCAGTTAGTTTTGAAAATGGAGAGGATTTTTGGGTTCAGATTTCCACCAACGGAGGCGCGAGCTATACAACCATAGCCGACTATAATGCAGGCACCGAGTTTTCAAATGGCGTGCATACCGATGGGCAGGTGGTTATCGCCGGACCATTTACGGTGAATACCCGACTTCGTTTCCGCGCAGATGCTTCTGCTGATGATGACCGGGTGTATATTGACGATGTAGTGATCACCGGTTGCCAACAGCCAGGCTTTAATGGTTCCGGAGGCGACGACAGAAATGATATGGCTATGGAAAGTCTGGAGCAGGCTGGTGTTTATAATTTCCTGGCTGGTCCAAATCCGGTTACCGACCAATTAAACATTCAGTTTGATGCGAGCGGAAATGTGGAAACCACGCTTCAATTGATGGATTTGGCGGGCAGAATAGTTGGGCAGGAAACAGTGAGTGCCACAGAAGGCCTTAACAGCCTGTCCATGCCAATGAACCACCTCGCAAATGGTCTGTACTTGTTGCAGGTAAGAGCCGGAGAGGAGTCTTTCTTGATTAAAGTAGTGCTGGCTAAATAAGCCGAATATTTAACTGACAGATACAGCAACATGGGTCATTCCGGATTTTGGGGTGGCTCATGTTGCGTTTTACACCATAAATTATTGAACCATAAAGTCACCAAGAACACAATACATGAAACACAAACTACTTCTTCCAATCCTGCTTCTTTACTCATTCCACGCCCAAACTCAGGAAAATATCCTTGATGCCAGAGTCTGGCTGGACGGACACGGTATGCAAGACCTGGTTGCTGCCGGTATGGAGGCAGATCATGGCTTTTATGAGCCTAATGTGTATTTTCGGGCAGAATTTTCCGCCTCCGATTTGTTACGGGTCAAAAAAGCCGGGTTTCGAATAGATACTTTCGAAACGGATGTGCAAACGCGCTATTTGCGCGAGAATGCACTCCGGCAGCCTGTACGAACGATGGCGGCTTTAGACCGAAGTCAAGGCCCTTGCGATGATTTTGGCTCCGCATCTACTGCAACTCCGGTGAATTACACTTTTGGAAGTATGGGCGGTTATTATACGTATGAGGAGTATTTGGCCATTCTGGATGATATGCACGCCAAGTTTCCACAGCTCATTTCCGAACGCAAACCTGTAGATAATAACCTGCTGACGCATGAAGGCCGGCCTTTGTGGTTTGTCAGGATTTCCGATAATCCTGATTCAGATGAGTCAGACGAAGCGGAAGCTTTATATACTGCCCTGCATCATGCACGCGAACCAAACAGCCTGACTCACCTGATATATTTCATGTGGCATTTGCTGGAAAACTACGATCGCGATGCTGATTTGCGATATCTGCTCAATCACACAGAGTTGTATTTTATTCCGTGCCTGAATCCGGACGGATATATCTATAACCAAACCACGGATCCGAATGGTGGCGGATTCTGGCGTAAAAACCGTCGTGACAACGGCGATGGCACTTTTGGCGTAGATTTAAACCGCAATTATGGGTACAATTGGGGGGTAGGTAATGGTTCTTCACCCAGTACAAGTTCTGAAGTTTACCGCGGCCCGGCAGCCTTTTCAGAGCCAGAAACCCAAATGGCTAGGGCTTTTATTGACGCTCATGATTTTGAAGTGGTGTTGAATTGTCATACATCTGGCAATAAAATGGTGCATCCCTGGGGCTATGAAAACAGCGTACCTACGGCCGACTTTACGACCCTGGCAGAGTGGCTTACCCGGGAAAGTGGTTATCTGCACGGCTCCTGTTGGCAAACCCTTGGGTATCTGGCTTGTGGCACTTCCGACGACTGGATGTTTGGGGAACACGATAAACTGGCCTATACGCCGGAGACGGGCACCAGTTTCTGGCCGTTTATTGACCAAATTGACGGGAACAATAAAAGTATGTTCCAAACCAATCTTTCAGCGGCCTGGTATGCGCTTGGTGGAGCAGTGATCAGGCATTTGCCAGGAACGACCTTGAACGGCAATACCCTTCAGACGCCATTTAAAATACGCCAATATGACATTGGAATGGCCCCTGTACAAATCAGTTTTGAGGCTTTGAGTAATAACATCGCCTCTTTTGCGCCTGTAGCGGACCTAACAATTCAGGACTTTGAAACCTCTTCCTTTGTCGCACAGATTAACCTTTCCGGAACCCTTCAGCCCGGTGAAGAAGTAAGGTTTGTGACTCGGGCGGAACGGCAGGGACAAATCCATGCCGATACCGTTGTTTGGGAATTTCAACCCAGTTTATATGCGGTAGCCCTTGAAGATGATCTGGAGTCAGGCAATGCCATTTGGAGCGCAAACGCTTTCTGGGGTTCAACTACAGAATACGCTTTTTCGCCCGGAAATAGCATGACGGATTCTCCCAATGATGTGTATACAGAATTGGAAAATTTCCTGATAACCAAGGATAAGGTGGCCATTCCATCTGATGCCATAGAAGCTCGTTTGCGGTTTTATGCCCTTTGGGATATTGATCCCGGACTCGATTGGGCTCAGGTATTGGTGAAAACAGATATTAATGCCCTTGAAGAGCCCCTTCAGGGTACACTTACTACCTATAACAGCGACCTTTCTCAGCATGTATATGAGGGTACCCATTTGTACTGGGAAGAGGAGTGTATGGACTTGGCCGCATATCTCGGGCAGAAGTTTTACCTGATCTTTTCCATGATCTCTTTTTCCGGAAATCCTGATGGCCACGACGGATTTTACTTTGACGACCTGGTGTTGGAGTACCGCACAGCATCCGGAGTGCATACCATTGATTTACATCCGGAATGGCAGGTAAGTGCTCAGCCAAACCCGGCTTCCGGACAAACCCGCGTAAGTTGGTCAGAGGAGCAAGGAGCGGCGAAGGAGCTGGAAATTGGAGATATCACCGGCAAAATCATACAGCAGATTTCCTTGCCTGAAGGCTCAGGAGCCTACACGCTCCAAACTTCCACTTGGCCTTCCGGGGTGTATTGGTATCGGCTGCAAAGCGATACGGGAGTATCTACCTGGAAAAAGTTGGTGGTTTATTAGTGGTTGAGTTCTTAAGTGTTTGAGTGTTTTAGTGTTTGAGTTGGCGTTCGGCTTGTGTCGGCCGGAATGGTATACCGGCAAATCGGTTGAATACTGTAGGCAACACATAATATCATACCCGGCAATAGTTGGGAATGACTGCAATAACATTCCGGCATACGAATAAAACTGGGAGTGTAAACGATTTTGTGTAAACTGATTTTTCAGTTGAGATTTGAGATTTCCGCTGCTCTCCTTTTTTGGGGCATGCCCCAAAAAAGGAGAGCAGCGGAAGAATTTTTACTTTCACCTTCTCAATCTCATTTTCTGT
>JAEUUS010000446.1 GCA_016787545.1 Saprospiraceae bacterium | reverse complement strand
GCCTATCGGCAGCCCGTAACCCTGATGCGCATCCGGCATCAGGGCCCCGGCCACCGCTACCGGGAGTTGCATGGCGATGTTCATTTGTTTCAAAGCGCCTTCCTCAATGCCGTCTTTTCCGTAAACGGCATATTCGTCGGCGGTTTCTTTCAGTGGTATGGTGGCTTTAGCGGCCTCTATGGCAGCTTCCTCCAGGATCAGCGTGGCAAAATCTTCCAACGTGGGATCGTCGAGGTATAATTCAGGGTTTTTGCGGACTTTATGGAGCAGGGTAAGGGTATCCTGTTTTTTGTTTTCAGCAAAAATGCCATTCGCCAGTTGAAGCGCAGCACCCAGAATTTTGCCTTCAGAGAATCCCAGAAACAGGAGGTCTTTTCCTTTTATCATGACTTGTAATGTTTTGTTGTATTGGATGATGCAAAGGTGAATGTGCTACTGCGCAATATATTTGCGTAGTAAAATTTTAAGGGAAAATTCTTTTGTTATTTTTGTTTAATTATTTGATTGTCAGCATTTTAATTTAAAATATTTTTGAAAATTATTTTTGATGTTTTTAAAGTGCGCAAATAGATTGCGCACTTTATTGGAACGTTGTAATTTCGCACAGATTTTACACAGATTGGGGGCACAGATTTTACACAGATTTTTTGTTCGCCCAACGCAACGCCAACCAAAACACTAAAACACCCAAACACTAAAACACCAAAACGTGGCTCTCAATAAACTCGCCCTCATCCGTTACAAGACCATTGATACCTGCCTGCGCAACCGGGCCAGGAAATGGACCCTCGAAAACCTGATTGATAAGGTTTCAGAGGTGCTGTATGAATATGAAGGTATTCGGGATGGCGTGAGTAAGCGCACTATCCAGCTGGATTTGCAGACCATGCGGAGTGAGAAGTTGTACAACGCTCCTATTGTAGTAACCGACCGGAAATATTACACCTATTCGGATCCGAAATTCAGCATCACACAATCCAAACTGACGCCTTCCGATCTGGAGAAGATGAACGAGGTAGTGGGTATATTGAAACACCTCAACGGGTTCAACCACTTCGGTGAAATGAGCGAAATGATTGCCCGACTGGAAAATGACCTGCAGCGGGCCAAACCCGAAGGGCGCAATGTGATACAGTTCGAATCCAACCCGCTGCTGCGCGGCTTAAACTGGATTGACCCGCTTTACCGAGCCATTGCTGCGCGTACTACTTTGCAGATTGAATACCAGTCGTTCCGTTCACGAGAAGTGAAACTCGGCGTTTATTACCCCTATCTGCTCAAGGAATTCCGCAACCGCTGGTTTTTGATTGTGCGTAATAAATACAAAAAACAACTCCTCACCCTGGCGCTCGACCGAATAGAAGGGGTGCAGGAACTACCGCACGAACCATTTTACGACTATCCGGAAGTAGACTTCGACCATTACTTCGATAATGCCATTGGCGTGACCAAATCCGAGCACGACAAACCTGCACGGGTGGTGCTGGAGGTGAGTCCGAAAATGAAACCTTACGTACTCACCAAACCCCTGCACCACACACAGGAAGTATTGAAGGAGGAAGAAGGCCGCATGATTATTCAGATTTTCGTGGTACTCAATTTTGAACTACAGCGCGAGATTCTTGGATTTGGTTCCGGAATGAAAGTACTTAGCCCCCGGATTCTGGTCAAATGGATCAGGGAAGATTTGGAAAAGACGATTGCCGGGTATACGAGTGTTTGAGTTTTTGAGTGTGGGAGTGTTTGAGGTGGCGTTGGGCTGGGCTTCACGAATATTCCCCACATTCCCCACATTCCCCACATTCCCCACATTAACCACATTCCCCACATTATAACCACATGCATATTCACCTGAACAATGCCGGCGCCAGTTTACCCGCTCCAGGGGTGGTGGATGCCATGACACATTACCTGCAACTGGAAGCCGACATGGGCGGCTACGAAGCCTTTGATGCCCACCAGGCAAATGTGCTGGGTTTTTACGATTCAGTAGCGCGTTTGCTGCATGCAGCACCGCACAACATCGCCTGGGCAGTGAGCGCCACCGATGCCTATGCACGCGCACTGAGCGCCATTCCCTGGCAGCCCGGCGATGTAATTCTGACTACCGAAAACGATTATTCCTCCAACCAGATCGCTTTTCTGAGTCTCTGCCAAAAACGGGGCGTCCAACTCGTTCGCGCCGCCGAACTTCCTTCCGGCGGGGTAGACCCGGAAGATTTTGAACGGTTGCTGAAAAAACACCGCCCCAAACTGGCCGCCGTAACGCATGTGCCCACCAACAGCGGACTGGTGCAACCTGTTGCCCAAATCGGCCGTATGTGTGGCGAACAAGGCGTTTGGTACCTGGTGGATGCCTGCCAGTCGGCCGGACAAATGCCGCTGGATGTGAACCAAATTGGCTGCGATTTTCTTACGGCTACTCTGCGCAAATATCTGCGCGGGCCGCGTGGTGCTGGTTTTTTATACGTTTCAGACCGGATGCTGGAGTCGGGACTGGAGCTGCTGTTACCAGATATGCGTGCTGCCGACTGGGTGGGCGCGAATGAATACCAAACCCAACCCACAGCCAGGCGTTTTGAATATTGGGAAATAGCTTATGCCTTGATGCTGGGCAGCAAAGTGGCCGTGGATTACGCCTTGCAAACCGGCCTGGAAAATATCCACCAGCGGGTGAATCATCTGGCCGGGTACACCCGCAGTCGTTTGGCCGAATTGCCTGGTGTACAGGTGCTGGATCAGGGGGCGGAGCTGTGCGGCATTGTAACGGCCCATGCCCCGCACTGGGAGCCGCAAGCCCTGATGAACAAGTTGCATGCTCAGGGCATCAATGCCCGAATTTCTACCCGTGTAGCTGCGCAGATTGATTTTAGTCGCAAGGGGGTAGACTGGGCATTGCGGGTTTCGCCGCATTATTTTAATACGGAGGAAGAAGTGGAGCGCCTGGTTCGATGTATTTGACGCAGCGTACTGGGCTGCAAGTTCACTTATCATTTCTTTTAGCAGGGCTATCAGCCCAAACGTCACACTTGCCCGAATACGGCTTCGGTTGAGGGAAGGCTTCCCCATATTTGTACCATAACGAAAGATACCAACTTTGAAAACAACCTTTCAATGTACCCAAAAACGATGAGGACGCACAGAATACGCTTTTGAAGCAGAAAGACGAATATTTAAGTGTGGTAATTCTTTTTTTCTTAAACCCTGGGAAACACCCAAACAACTGAATACCCGTTTTTATACCTTAGAAATTAACCTTATTGACTTCCAAATAAATTACAAGAACCAAAACTACTTCCTTTTAGGCCGGTCTGGTATCTTTACCAGACCGGCTTTAGGTTTGTACCTGATTTAACAGTCGCTTGCTCAGATGAA
>JAEUUS010000564.1 GCA_016787545.1 Saprospiraceae bacterium | reverse complement strand
AGCGTTAATTTGGGGTATTTCATCGGTGTTTTCTACCCCAAAAATGTTATAATTTCCTGAGAATGAAGCTACCACGGCTTCAATGCGTTCCCGTTGTGTATCGGTAATAAAGGTTTGTCCGAAGTTTCGGTGAAATAAAAGCCCCACCAATTGACTTACCCGCTGGGCATCCAGTTTATCAAAGATATCGTCCAGCAGCAGAATGGGAGCTATGTTTTTCTCCCGCCTGAGTATATCGTATTGAGCCAGACGAAGCGCCAGCAAATAGGATTTCAGCTGGCCCTGTGAGGCAAATTTTTTTACCAATTGACCATCCATAAACAGGCGCAAATCGTCTTTATGGGGGCCAACGGTGCTTCTTTGCAGTATCCGGTCTTTTTCAAGTGCTTCCTGCAATAGTTCGGAGAAACTCCTGTCAGTCATATCAGCCTCATATTGAACACTTACCTTTTCCCTGCCGCCCGATATTTCCGCATAATAGGATGCAAACAGAGGTTCAAAGTCTTCTACAAATTTTTTCCGGTGTGTATATAAAACCGTTGCAGGACCCGGCATTTGCTGATCCAGACTTTCAAGCAAGGTGGCATCAAAACGTCTATGCTCGGCAAACAGTTTGAGCAAGGCATTGCGTTGCTTGAGCAAAGCATTGTAAATCAATAAATTGTGCAGGTATTCCGGAAAAATCTGGGACAAGGTAGCATCCAGAAATCGTCGCCGGTCTTCGCTGCCTTCCTGTACCAAAGCTACATCATCAGGAGCAATCATCACCACCGGGAACTGACCTATGTAATCAGCCAGTCGCTCGTATGCCACACCATTGCGTTCGACCTCCTTTCGCTGTCCAGCCAGGTATTTTACAACTATTTTGACGCTTTCGCCGGAGGTTTCAAATTTTCCTTCCAAGCGAAAAAAACCTTCCCCATGCCGAATGAGGTTGCGGTCGTTCAAACCGGTATGGCTCCTGCAGAGACACATAAAATGAATGGCATCCAGTACATTTGTTTTGCCCACGCCATTGAGTCCCACCAGGCAATTCAGCCCTGGTGAAAAGTCTAGCTTCTGCGACTCGTAGTTCTTAAAATTGGTAAGTTTTATGCCCGATAAATACACGGAGTAAAGGTAGGGAAAAACGGTGGGACGATGGACGATGGACGATGAACGGTGAACGATGGACGATGGGATTGCGTGGGTATTTATAGCAACGTGGGTTGTCATCCCGGGAACCGGGACCTACACAAGCCAGACTATGCGGTATTTTTGGTGAAACGGTTTGCCGGGAAACCAGGCTTGTGTAGGTCCCCCTGCGGGGGATGACAACCCACTTTATTATAAATAACCACGTAATCCCATCGTTCATCGTTCATCATCCCATCGTTCATCGTCCCACCGTTCATCGTCCCACCGTCCACCGTCCACCGTTCCATCGTTCATCGTTTTTTCCCTACTTTTGCGGCATGGAAAATATGATTCAGGTTACGGTATTAGACCGTGAAGGCGGGGAGCATTTATTGGATGCACCAACGGATATGAATATGAGTATCATGGAATTATGCAAGTCCTATGAATTGCCGGTAGAGGGAACTTGTGGCGGCATGGCACTGTGTGCCAGCTGCCACGTGTATGTACTGAGCGAGCATGAACTCCATGAGCCTACAGATGATGAGCTGGCCATGCTGGATTCCGCTTTTTTTGTCCAAAATAATAGCCGATTGGGCTGTCAGATCAAATTGAGTGATGAATTGAATGGACTAAAACTGCAACTGGCGCCCGTGAGTAGCTAAGCGCATAATTGGATAATTTTGGTCAAAGTGCTGTACAACCTTTGACCTTCCTGGGTTTCCTTGTACTTTTGTCCCGGAAACGCCCTATCCTATTTCGCCCGTATTTCGGCCGGAATAGGATTTTTCATTTGAAAGCAAAACTTTTCTGTTTATGTTCCAAACATCCCGATTCTTCCTACGCTTCACCGCAGGTTTGATGTTCTGCCTGGTAATTCTAACCAGTGCAACTGCTCAGGTGAGCTGTATCCCTGTTTTTCCCAATGCAGATGATCAGGTAACCATCACTTTCGATGCCACCCAGGGCAATGGCGCACTTGCCGGCATTGGCCCTGTGTACGGCCACTTCGGAGTGATTACCAACCTGAGTACCAGTCCTACCGACTGGAAATACGTACAAACCACCTGGGCGGTAAATAATACCGCCGCGCAAATGACGAATGTGGGTCCTAACCTTTGGAGTAAAACCTTCAATATCAGCACCTTTTTCAATGTGCCAGCCAGTGAAACGGTGCTCAAACTGGCGTTTGTATTCCGTAATGCCAACGGCTCTACTGTTGGACGAGCTTCAGATGGAAGTGATATTTTTTACGAGGTTTATCCGCAAAACACGCCCTTACAAGCCATCTTACTCCAACCGGCCAGCACTCTCTTTTTGGCTAATTCCGGCCAAAGTATTCTGGTAAAAGGCGCTTCATCCGCTCCAGCTAACCTGAAATTGCTGGATAATGGTGTGCAGCTTACCTCCGCAAACAACGCAGAATTACTGGATTATAACATCAATGCCTCCGGCGCCGGTGTGCATAAAATCGATTTTATTGCTACCACAGCCAATGCTGCCGATACGGCCTCTTTTACGTACATCATTCCCGGAAATGTGGTTACAGAAAACCCTCCTGCCGGAACAGAATGGGG
>JAEUUS010000552.1 GCA_016787545.1 Saprospiraceae bacterium | reverse complement strand
GGCCGTGGTGGTTTTCCAAAGTCCTCCAGAGGCGCTGCCCATCCACATGATATTGGTATCCAGCGGGTTTACAGCCATACAAAGGGTGCGTCCGCCGATGTTTTTGGGTCCCAGGGCTTCCCAGGAAGGACTGCGGTCGCCGCGAAGCTGAGCTTCCAGGCGCATTTGATCCATGGCTTCGGCGTATTTTGCGGTGTAAAATTGTCCGTCGGGGAACAGTCGGGCCATGCTCCATTGCAGGAAAGCCATGCCCGCGTGAGAAGGCCGGTGTTTTTCTTTTTCCGGTTGCCAGAGGCGTGGAGCGAAATAAAGGCCCAGAGCGGCGGTAAGGCCCAGGGTGAGCAGAAGGGCGGAGCGTTTTGTCATGTGTAGCATTTAGTACAGGCAAAAATGAGAAAACTAACCCGATTGGGGAAAATCAGAGCGTCGTTTTGGCGTGGGGTGGCAAAACTTGGGGGGATTCACCGCGAAGAGGATTCACCACTAAGGCACTTAAGGGCACTAAGAGGGATTCACCGCTAAGTACGCAAAGTACGCGAAGCGGATGGCCCCTTAGTGTCCTTAAGTGCCTTAGTGGTGAAAACTCTTCGCGCTCTTAGCGTACTTTGCGGTGAATCCCCACTTCGGAACCTTACCCACTACATTCGCGTTTAAACCCAGTTATGAACACCGAACAACTCAAAAACGAAATCTCGTTCCGCACCTCGCGTTCCAGTGGTGCCGGCGGACAAAACGTGAACAAGGTGGAAACCAAGGCCGAGGCCCTGCTCGACGTGCAGGCTTCTATGGCGTTATCCGAATCGGAAAAAGCCCTGATCCTGGAAAAACTTGCCGCTCATATTTCCTCCGAAGGCATTTTGGCCGTGAGCAATCAAACCGAGCGTTCCCAGCTCATGAACAAACACCTGGCCGAAGAAAAACTCCTGCGCCTGCTGGAAAAAGCCTTTCACAAACAGAAAAAACGCAAAATCACCCGCGTTCCACAAGCCGTTATTGCCAAAAGACTGAAGAATAAACGGCTGCACAGCGAGAAAAAGGCGGGGAGAATGAGGGTTGATAGTGAGGCTGTCTCATAAGTCGTTTTTTATTTTTACCGCAGAGGCAGAGAGACGCAGAGTGTTTGATAACCAATTATTTACACCTCTGTACCTCTCCGTCTCTGAGGTAAAAATTACTTTTGAGACACCCTCACTATAAATTATGTACCTAGGTACGTTTCCATCCATGCAGCACAAATTTTCTCCGGGGCAAATTGGGCTATCTGTGTGGTCATGGCTGGCAACAATTTTGCCCTAATCTGTGGGTTGAGCAATTGCAGGATTTGGTCCGCTATTTCTTCCGGCTGATCCGGCGAGGCGTATAAGGCCGCCGGGCCGCCAACTTCTTCAAAACATCCGCCGCGGGTAGTAAGCACAGGAATGCCCACCGTCATAGCTTCCAGGATTGGAATGCCAAAGCCTTCAAAAACAGAAGGATATACCATGCCGGCTGCCCGACGATATAGTCCTGCCAACGCTTCGGTGGGCAAATGCCGCAGAACCCAGTGTACCCTAATTCCGGCCCGGATGGCCTGTTCTTCCAAACCCAGGGCATAAGTGCTTTTACCGGATCCTACGGCCACCAACGGGATATCATAGCCGCGTAGTTTCAGCAGTTCCAATGCCCGAATCAGTTGATGCCAGTTCTTCCGCGGGATCAAACTGCCCACGCAGAGGAGAAATGGATCTTCCGGAAGAGAAATTCCATCAGGCACAGGCAGCGCATTAGGGTCGGGAAGGTGTCTGAAACTCAGGCGTTCAAACATAGCATCGCAGGCCTGACCAATAACCTGAACTTTATGGGCGGGAATACCGAAAAAATAGTCCAGATCGGTGCGTGTTTGTTCGCTGATGGCCACCACAACATCGGCTTCCAACGCAGCCCTCCGGTACTTTTTCTCGTAGAAGTAACGGTCGATGCCCGGATACAGCTCCGGATGGCGCATAAAAATAAGATCGTGCACGCTCACCACACTCCGGATTCCTGCATTTCGCAAGCCAAGGGGCAGCTCGTGGCTCAGTCCGTGGAACACTTGCACGCCATCTTTTTTGAGTTGACGGGTCATGCCCCGACTCCGCCAAACCGGATGAAAAGTGCGGCCCAGCCAGGAATCAGGCAGCCGGATCCCGTCGTCCACAGCGCCTATCCGGCCACGGTTGTAGGGTGTGTACAGGAGGTATTGATGTTCGGGGTAAAAACGGCGCAGGCCCTCCAGAAGTGTGCGACTGTAGAAGCCGAGTCCGGTGGCGTTGTTGAAGTAACGTTTGGCGTCGAAAGCGATGATCACAGCGGTCAAAGGTAAGGCAATCGGTTGGCCCAAAAACCCAAATGTCGCTTTCTTGCAAAGGGATTGTTATTCCGGGATAAAATGCTAAAATCCAGTGTCGGCATAGTAAGTTTGCAGGCATTCTTCGGCTTTCATAACCTATTGATTTTCACCATGAACAAAACAATACACTTTCTCCTTGCTTTTGTGCTTTTTTGCGGGCTCACGCCGCTTTCTGCACAAATCCCTCACCTTGTATTTCATGCCGAATTAGGCGGCGATGAAATGATCCCTGCTGTGAATACCCAGGGAAAGGCTTTGGTGACTTTTTTGTTTACCCCCGACCGGAAAAACGTGGACGTGAGCGGAATGCTGGTACGTCTGGATGGCACCGTTACCTCGGCCAAAATCCGTAAAGGCAAAACCGGCCAGACCGGTTCGGTTATTTTTGACCTGCTTCCGTATATCAACGATCGCCATATCATTGGTCAGGTACCAGTGCCGGATACCCTTTTACACCATTTGCTCACCAATAGTGTGTACGTAGAGGTAGCCACTACGGCGCATCCAAACGGTGAAATTCGTGGCCAGTTTACCTGCGAGGTGGATCTGGATTTCAAATCTTTTCTTTCCGGCGATCAGGCTGTACCACCCAATGCATCTAATGCTTTAGCCTATGGTGGATTTCATTATCCTTTGGGCTCCCGGGATCTTGTGTATGCTTTTACCTACAGAGGCTTAAGCAGCGCCATTACTTCGGCAGATTTATACGAAGGACTTCCCGGACAAACTGGAAATCCACCTATCCACCTGCCGGGTACGATTGGCGGATTGATTCAGGGCTTGATTGCCTTGGACACCATCGATCCTGAATTTTTGAGAAAAGCGGTAGAAAACCGGTATTATGTAGTGGTCAAAACGGTCAATTATCCGCAGGGCGAAATCATTGGCCAACTCATCCATGTCGGATTTTTCGGATCGCTGGCGCCCATCAACGGCATTCAACAAATTCCACCGCCTATTCCACCTACACCGGGTTTTGGGTTCAGTTCCACCACCCCAAGCGGAGATTTGGACAGTATGACCACCTGGGTGTTTATCAATAACCTGGCGCCATCGTCTGTAAAAATACATATTGGTGACCCGGGGCAAAACGGTCCGGAATTCCTGGAATTTGGCGCCTCCCCAATTCCAGGCTGGTACGTAAAGTCTTACCCGGTTACCGAACAGCAACTGACTGATTTTGCACAGGGGCGTTTTTATATTCAGGTAAAAACAGCCGCTAACCCGGATGGTGCTATCCGCGGCGTTATGAAAAACACCCTGCGCAAAGCGTATGCCTTTGACCTGTGCGGCATTCAAATGGTGCCGCCCACTACCAGCGATGCATTGGGAGTGGCTGTTGCGTCGGTTGACCAGGCCAATTGTTACCTGAATTACAAAATGATTGCCGACGGGCTGGCCAGCGACCCTGTAGACTCCTATTTTG
>JAEUUS010000489.1 GCA_016787545.1 Saprospiraceae bacterium | reverse complement strand
GCAGCCTAAAATAATCATTCTTTTAGCATTAATGATTCGCTTCATGTGCTCATCCATGCCGCCCAGTCGCACCCATCCCTGCTCAGCATCCATTCTACCGCGCATACATTCTGCAATGGTGGTTGGTTGCTCAAATATCTCTTTGAGCATGAAATGGTCGTAACCGCCTTTTTCAAGCTGACCGATTTCCAGTTCTATCTCGTGAATACTGTGAGGCGCTACTTCATTGCGCAAGGTTTTAATGCTTAACTCTTTTCCCAGTGCGCAGGTTGCCACCTGTTCGTCTTCCAAATAGACCACATTTTTGGTGTGTTCAACAATTGGTGTGGCATCGGAGCCAATCAGGAATTCCTCCTTCCCAACGCCAATAACCAAAGGGCTGGATCTGCGGGCAGCAACCAATTTATTCGGGTCGTCACGATCCATCACCACAATGGCATATGCGCCATGCACCTGAGTCAAGGCTAACCGGGTTGCTTCCTCCAGCGGAAGTTTATCTTCTTTCTGAACTTTTTCGATGAGATTTACGAGTACTTCCGTATCGGTTTCACTGTTAAAAGTATAGCCATGTCGCTGCAAGGCACTTTTAATGATGGCATAATTTTCTATGATGCCGTTGTGAATCAACACCAAACGACCGCTGTTACTGGTGTGAGGGTGAGCGTTGGTGTCATCCGGTTTGCCATGGGTAGCCCAACGGGTGTGCCCCATACCAATATGTCCGCTGGTATCCTGATCCTTGGCAAACGCCACCAGATCAGCCACTTTACCTTTCTTTTTGTATACCCTCAAAGATCCATTTTGCAAAGCAATGCCAGCACTGTCATACCCGCGATACTCCAGGCGGGTAAGCCCTTTAATCAAAATGGGGTAAGCTTTTTTGGGGCCGATATAGCCTACAATTCCGCACATAATACAAAAAAGTGAGGTGTGACAGAATGGGTTACGTCAATAACCGGTTATTTTACGAGTGTATAGGTCAGCTCCAGTTTTGCCGGAAAACTCGCGCTCTTGGGTCCGAAAAATACGGCACGTTCAGCAGTCCTGCTTCTGGGGAAAACATTCAAATAAACAGTCCGATTTTTGGTGCCGGTACTATTATCATCGTCTACCATATGCTGAAACAATTCACTCAGCGTGAGCCGGTACTGGGTAACAGTACTTCCATTAATCACCACCTTATTGGGATCGCCGCCAAAACTGCCAAATCCTCCGGTCAAGTTGGGGCCAAGGGAATAAAATACATCACTGGTGTACACAAAATTAGTGTCAGACTCCAACCATTGTGTCAAGACAGTCTGCGCAGCGGGTGCGAAGGATAAATTATCGTCTGCTACGTTCAACACCAATTGTGCCTGGTTCACGGCGATGTTGTTCAGCAATTGGGCATATGGAAATTCAATTTTCACCCGGACACCCTCCATTCCCTGCACATACAGTTTGTCGTCTGCTGTTTGGCCAAGCAACTGCCCTGCAGGAGATCCTGAATGATCATGAATGAAGTGTGTGAATTTATTGGCGCCTTCAAAGAAAAAATCATAATTCAACGCAGCGGAGTCGGATTTCTGGTGGTAGAACAAGCGAATACGGCTTAAGGAACTGTTGTTCAGATTAAAAGCCATCATGGCGCCTGAACCGGCACTGGAGGAGGTGATTTTTAAACCACGTAAAATTTTCTGAAAAGTAGAATCAACAGAATAGAGCGAAGAGTCTAATGTAAACAATTCTAAACCAAAAGCCGGGTCCAGAGTCAATTTAAGAAAAGCCCCTTCAATGCCTTCAAAAAGAGAATCGGAGGTAGTTGGTTTGGGATAAAAGTTTTCCAGTTTCCCAATTTCTGTTGACGCAGGAAAAAAATGATTGGAGTAATAATCCTGGTCATCCTTTAACTCACTGCCGGCATCCACGCGAAAAACGCGTAATGTTTGGGGTTGTAAGGTGTCGCCATAAAAACCTGCTGGAGCGTAATTGAGGTACAGCACAATGCTGTCGAATGCCTGGGTGGTGTCAAAATTTGGATTCAGATTTTGACCAAGCAGCAAGGCATAAATTTCCGAAGTGGATTTGCCAAATTCGGGGTCGTTTAGTTCGCCGCACAAAAAGTAATCAGCTGTTGAACTGACATCGGAAGTGAGCGTACTGTCATCACGCTCAATAGTGCAGCGGATTTGAATAGTGTCGGTAAAGGCATAATCGGAATATTCATCGTCTACCAATTCATACCCAAGAGCGCCAGGTTTTTTGCATCCGGTCCACAAGGCGATTGCTGCCAGCAGGATGCCGGCA
>JAEUUS010000433.1 GCA_016787545.1 Saprospiraceae bacterium | reverse complement strand
AAGATCGTTGTCGGAAATGTTGGAGCAAACGGCGGCACAGACTGTCGGCAGATGCCTGTACAGGAAGGTCAAACACCACAGTATCCTTCTTATATCGCACCGGCTGAGGCTCAAATCCGCGTATATTTTGTTCAAAAACAGGTCGTTGCTCCGCCTCTGCCAATAGAAATATTTGCTGAGTTTGAGCCATCATAGCACCACTCAGAAATAACCAAAGTGAACAGGTCAACAATCTTATCCGGAGCAAAGTGTTCCGCATGATACCATAACGATTTGCGATTTACGATTTGCGATTTACGATTTAGGACGTAAGATGTGCGAATTGTGGTTGCCTTGTTACCCTTAGCGTAGCGAAGGGGCGGATGTCCTATCTTCCGACGCATCGTTTTGTAGAGGTCGGTTCTTTGATCCTGATCGGACATTTTTCTTCTAATTACCCTCCTGTAAGGCTTCGCCAGACCCTTCGCTACGCTCCGGGTGACAAGGCAACGTTAGTGTTTTCGTAAGTCGCAAGTCGTACATCGTAAGTCCTCACTCTCGCATGGGAAGAAATTTTTCGGTTGGCGGGGCTTCAAAAACGGGCGCTACGGGGTGAAGTGTTTCGCCGTTGAGGACTTTTTCATACAGTTTTACATAGTCCTTAGCCATACGATCGGCGGAAAAACATTCCAGCGCATGTTCGTGGCATTTTTGTCGGTCAAAGGAGCCGGCATTTTTGATGGCTTCCACGAGCTCGGATTTTTTTACGGATAAACAGCCAAAATCGGAGTAAAAGGCATCCACCATTCCATTCCATTGGGCTTTTCGGTTGGGTTTTTCTTTTTTACCCAACAATTCCGGCAGGGAGCCATAAGGCGTACCAAAAACCGGACATCCGAAATACAAACTTTCCACTATGGCCAGGCCGAAGGGTTCGTGCCACAAAACAGGAAAAATGAGCCCTTTGGATCCGTTGATTATGGCGTTTTTCCCATCGCCGCCCAACATTCCATGAAAACGCACATGAGGAGTAAGCGTAATCCGGAGTCCCATTCGGAAGTTCACCCGCGTGCCGCCAATCACGTGTAACCGTTCGCCGGCTTTACCGGCCAAATCTATAGCGCCGCGAACATTTTTTACGCGCCAGGCTGCGTTGCCCAAAAAATGGAAATAGAGTCGCTTATTGTTTAAATCGGGTTTACCGTAATCTTCAAAATCCAGCCCGTTGTGCACATAAACCGAGCCACCGTGGCGCTGGGCGTGATTGTGTGAAATAAAAACGGTATTTGGGTGGAAGGTATGGGCTTCGTTCAGATTGCCGTGCAGGGTAGTGATACTTGGTTTGGACAATGCCTCGCCGGCATCAAAATGCATGTGCACCACATCACAGTCCTCCGGTATTTGCTCGGAAATCGGCTTTTTATCGTTGATGAACAACACATTGGCAAATGGGCACTCGGAGCCGGGTTTCACCAGATAGGT
>JAEUUS010000431.1 GCA_016787545.1 Saprospiraceae bacterium | reverse complement strand
TGGAAAAGTATGCAGCATGGACCAACAATACCCGGATCAAAGCCATTCTGGCCGACCAGGCGGCCCTGAAAACTTTCCTGTACGGCAGAAATGTTGCCGATTTATTGCGGGAATTCCCCGCGGCTTTGTCGGAAGAAACCTTGTTGCAATTCCTGCGCAAAATGCCTCCACGTTTGTATTCCATAGCCTCCAGTCCGGAAGTATACCCGGATGAAGTGCATTTAACGGTGGCTGCAGTAAGGTATTTATTCCATGATCGGGCGCATGCGGGGGCAGCCTCCACCTTCCTTGCCGACAGGGTTGAGGCCGACGACACGGTGCCGGTGTTTGTAGCGCAAAATGAATATTTCAAACTGCCGGAAAACGACCAAACTGATATCATCATGGTTGGCCCAGGCACCGGGGTAGCGCCTTTTCGGGCATTTGTACAGTCGAGGGCAGAACGCGGCGGTAGCGGCAAAAACTGGCTGTTTTTTGGCAATCCGCACTTCGAAACTGATTTTCTGTACCAAACAGAATGGCTTCAACACTTAAAACAAGGCACCCTTGATCGGCTGGATGTAGCATTCAGCAGAGATCAAAAGGAGAAGATTTATGTGCAACACCGGTTGCTGGAACGCTCCAAACTGATTTTTGAACGCCTGGAAAACGGCGCCCACTTTTATGTCTGCGGTGATAAAAACCACATGGCGGCTGATGTGCAGCAAGCTGTTCGGCAAATCATTGAAAAAGAAAGTGGAAAAGACGCCGAATACGCCGAAGCGTATGTGAAGAATCTTAAAAAACAACGCAGGTATTTGGAGGATGTGTATTGACCATACCCTATTTTGCCCCAAAAAGTAATACTATCACATGCAAAAGCAACATTCCAACACCTGGTCGCTCCGGATAATTCCAGTGCTGCTGACCCTGTCCAGTTTATTACACGGACAAAAAACCACCATAACCGACGAACAACTATGGGTCGGCGCCTTCAACCAGACCAGAATCAGCAACAAATGGGGATTTTGGTTCGATGCGCACCTGCGGTTAAAGGATCAATACGTTCAGGATTTATCGCAGGCCATTATCCGCTTTGGACCAACCTTTTATGTAACTGACGATGTACGACTCACAGCTGCTTATGCCTATGTACACACTTATCCGGCGCCGGGCCATGCCAACATCTCGCTGCCGGAACACCGTCCGTGGCAACAGGTACAGTGGTTTCAAAGGGGTAAAAAAGCCAGGTTAACACAGGCCATCAGGCTGGAAGAAAGGTATCGGAGACGTACGCTTAACGATGATCAACTGGGAGAAGGGTACCAGTTCAACTGGAGAATCCGGTACAACTTCTCCCTGTTTTTACCCCTTACCAAAAAGCAGTTTGACCCGGGCGCCTTATTATTCAATGTCAATAACGAGGTGTTCATCAATTTTGGAAAACAGATTGTTTACAACCATTTCGACCAAAACCGGCTGTTTTTAGGTTTGGTATACCAGGTAAACAAACATGCCCAATTGCACGGCGGATACATGAACCTGTACCAGCAACTGGCAGCCGGCAACACATTCAGAAACCAGCACTCCATCCGGATTTTCTACTTCCACAATGTAGATTTGAGGGAATAGTACCCTGGAGACACAAAAAGCAACAAACGTTCACCATGGCGGAACCAAAACTATCCGAGGTAGAATACATCAAAGCAAACAGCGATTACCTGCGTGGTACGCTGGCTAAAAGCCTGGAAAACCCCTTAACCGGCGCACTTTTCCCGGAAGACACGCATTTGATCAAGTTTCATGGCGCTTATCAGCAAACTGATCGTGATTTAGACAGCGAGCGCAAGGCACAGAAACTGGAGCCATTATATTCCCTGATGATTCGCATCAGAGTACCGGGCGGTGTGGCCAGTCCGGCACAATGGCTGCGCATGGATGAACTGGCTGATCAGTACGGCAATGGGACCCTGAAACTTACCACCCGCCAGGCATTTCAATTGCATGGCATCAGAAAACGTCACCTGAAAGCCACTATTCAGGGCTTTAATGAGGTATTTCTGGATAGTCTGGCCGGCTGTGGCGATGTGAACCGCAACGTCATGTGCAGTCCCAACCCGAATGAAAGCAGGGTACATGAGGCAGTGTATCAGGTATCAAAAGCCATCAGCGATACTTTCACGCCCCGCACCACAGCCTATTACGAGGTATTCATGGATGGTCAGCCCGTGGATGAGTCACAACCCATTCAAACCAAAAAGAGCGCTTCAGGTGCAGACGAGGAGCCTGTTTATGGCAAAACCTATTTGCCGCGCAAGTTCAAAATTGCGCTGGCGGCACCTCCCTACAACGATACCGACATTTTTGCAAACGATATCGGACTGATAGCGATTGAGCAAAACGGCGAACTGTTGGGCTTCAATGTGGCGGCTGGCGGCGGTTTGGGCATGACATTCGGCATGCCGGAAACCTTTCCAAGGCTGGCCGATATATTGGGTTTTGTTCCAGCCAGTGAGGTTTTGCAGGTGTGTGAGGCCATCATCACCACCCAGCGCGATCACGGCAATCGGGAAAACCGGAAATTTAGTCGGCTCAAGTACACGGTTGAACGCATGGGACTGGATGCCTTCAAGGCCGAGGTGGAACAGCGGGCCGGCATCCGTTTTGCGGAGCCCCTACCCTATCGCTTCACCCATTCCGGCGATCCGTTGGGCTGGGTAAAAACCCACGACGGCCATTTTAACCTCGGTTTGTTTATCGAAGGTGGACGGATACAGGATAAACCAGAATTCCCGCTCAAAACCACCCTGAAAACCCTGGCCCTGGTGCACGATGGCGATTTCCGGCTCACCGGCAATCAAAACCTGGTGATTGGCAACATTTCTCCACAAAAACGCCCCATTGTAGAGGCCATTTTGAATAAATACGGCATACTGGAAGCCACATACAAACAAACCGCACTGCGTCAAAACAGTATTGCCTGTGTGGCGCTGAACACCTGTACCCTGGCCTTTGCAGAAGCGGAGCGGTATTTGCCCAGTCTGATCGACAAAATTGATACCATTGTTCGGGCATACCGTCTGGAACAAACAGCCATCAATATCCGGATGACCGGTTGTCCGAATGGCTGCGGAAGACCCTATTTGGGTGAAATTGCCTTCATTGGTCGCTCACCAGGGTATTACAACATGTATTTGGGTGCGGCCCACAACGGAGAAAGGTTAAATAAACTTTACAAGGAAATGCTGGACGAAGCGGGCATTTTGCGGGAAATTGAGCCCGTTTTGGCAGACTTTGCCCGCAACCGGCAGCATGCTGAAACCTTTGGCGATTTTGTCATTCGTCAGGGATACGTAAAGGCCACTACACACGGAACAAACTTTCACGACTGAGGCGCGCATTCATGGAAACCGTAACGGAAAGTGCAATGATCGGCAACACCCTGTTTCCGGTATTTCTTAAAATTGATCAGGGTACAACGCTTGTGGTAGGCGGAGGCAATGTTGGCTTGGAAAAACTCACCGCATTGCTTAAAAACTGTCCGGAGGCGCGCAT
Organism: Saprospiraceae bacterium; assembly: GCA_016787545.1. Lineage (GTDB taxonomy): Bacteria > Bacteroidota > Bacteroidia > Chitinophagales > Saprospiraceae > M3007. Next base: position 1,871 of record JAEUUS010000431.1, on the reverse strand, counting down.
CATGCTGGTTGGAAAAACCATTCAGCCTGCCATTCGAAGTCTGGCCGCCGAACATCCACATGTATTGCTGGTGGAAAGAGGTTTCCTGCCGGAAGACCTAAACGGCAAACGCATAGTGATTTGTGCCACCGACGACCCATCGCTGCATCGGGACATTCGTGCGCAGGCGCATGAGCGGGGGCTGCTGGTTAATGTGGCCGATACTCCGGAGCTGTGTGATTTCTACCTGGGTTCTATTGTGCAAAAAGGCGACCTAAAAATCGCCATTTCCACCAATGGAAAATCGCCCACCATTGCCAAAAGATTGAAAGAAAACCTGCAGGAATCCTTGCCCGACGAACTGCATCAATTGTTGCAGCATATGCCTGCCATTCGGGAAAAGCTAGGAGGCGATTTTTCTGAAAAAGTACGAACCCTGAATGCTTTAACGGCATCGTTGGCTGCTGGAGAGAAGGTGCTTTCCAATGTCATGCCTCACCAGAATCTGGACCGCATCCGCGACCGGAAATGGCGCCGGATTGCCACGGCAGCCCTGGCGGCCTTTGGTTTGTCGCTGGTTTTTCACGTAGTATCCTATTATGTGCCCACCCATACCTGGCCGGATCTTTTGGCGGGTATTGATCGGGAATTTTGGGTATTTCTGGGTGTTGGCTTTCTGGCTCAGATGGCCGATGGATTGCTGGGAATGGGTTATGGAGTGGTTACGCAGATTTTCTTGTTAGGAGCCGGGGTTCCGCTGGCAGCCATCAGTTCGAGCATTCACACTGCGGAAGTATTTACGGCAGGCGCCTCCGGCTACTCGCATTATCGCTTTGGGAATGTGAACAGGAGACTGTTTCGGGTTATCCTGTTGCCAGGGGTGCTGGGCGCTATAGGTGGGGCTATTTTGTTGTCTTTACTGGGAGAATCCTACTCAAGCTACATCAAACCGGCCTTGGCGGTGTACACCCTGTTATTGGGCTTGAGGATACTCAGTCGGGCATTTTATAAATCAACCAAAAAACAAAAAGCCAGGCGATTGGGATGGCTGGCCGGAGCAGGCGGTTTTCTGGATTCTTTTGGTGGCGGAGGCTGGGGACCTTTGGTTACCAGCACCCTGATTGCCAAAGGTAAAACGCCGCAGTATGTGATTGGAACGGTTAGTTTGACAGAATTTTTCGTCACGTTTGCCAGTGCTGTCACCTTCTTTTCCCTCATTGGTTTATCTCACTGGCTGGTTATTGCCGGCCTGATTATCGGAGGGGTGGTGGCAGCGCCCGTCAGTGCGCGTTTGGCCGGGAAACTACCGGTAAGATGGATGTTTATCCTGGTTGGAGGAATGGTGGTGTTTTGGAGCGCCCGGGTGCTGTGGAAGGTTTTCTGGGCTTGACGTACCGGCGGGTTTAGCCGCTGGAATGAAGGTTTGAGGGGTTTGAGGGGTTTGAATGGGTTTGAGGGGTTTGAGGGCTATCCATTACCTACAAATCAGGAGGCCTGGCTCCTAACCAATCCCCTGCCCAGGGCCCCGCCGTCTGCGAGGCAAGCCCGACCGAAGGGGATGTTCCCGACGTAAGGAGGGAGCGCCTTCTTTTTAACCGGCGGTACAGCACGATGATGCAAAAAAAGACGGTCCGCGGTTAAAAAGCAGCGCAATCCCCGTAGGTCGTTGGCTTTGCCGGAAAGACTGCCTTTTTTCTTTTGGTTACTTTTCTTTTTGGGCAAGCAAAAAGAAAAGTAACAATGCCAAACAGATGAACTAATGTCAAACAACCCATCATGATTAGCCATTTAATTCATCGTTCCTTGAATACAAGCAGGAAAGCTGTTCTTCCAAAAAGCATTGAAAATGTGATGTTTTGCAAAGAAGATAGATGTAATGAGTGGGGGATTCC